>CAZHVE010000039.1:0-19411 GCA_964535705.1 uncultured Flavobacterium sp. | reverse complement strand
CTAACTAGCTTATAGGTCTGACGATGTCCGACCAATCACCCCTAAATTGGGTGGCTTTGTCTGACAAACGTCAGACTTTATTTATTTCCAAAAATAGGATTTTTAATTCATAAATCATCAAAAGCACTTTTTATTTGTTCTAAACTTTTTGTACTTTCGGGAGTTTAAATTTTGTTAGTTTTGCTGAAGTTTTACACAAAACTTTACCAACTTTGCAGTCAAATTATATGATATGAAAATTAGTCCTAAATCCGGAATCGACAAGCTCCTTTTCGGAATGAAACAAAATGACGTAATCGCTCTTTACGGAAAACCCAACCGGAATTACAAAGACGAAGACGATAACGTGATTTTTGCCTATAATACCTTAAAAATGAGATTGACTTTCTATCAGGAAGAAGAATTTAAACTGGGGTATATCGTGGCTTCGAGTCCGAACTTGGAGTTATTCGGCAACAAAGTGATTGGTAAAAAAATCAGTGAAATCCAAAAGGAATTGGCTACAAAAGGTATTACCAAGTTCACTCAGGAAGATTTCGACACTTTCGAAAACTATTTCAACGAGGACAACTGGTTTATCCTGCAAACAGAATTTGATGAGGTGGTGAAATTTGAAATTGGCGCCATCATCAATGCCAAAGACGAATTCGATTGGAAATTCAAAGCATAAAAAAACCCTATCAGACTTTTGGTCTTATAGGGTTGATTTTTTATAAATGGATTGATTTATTTTTTTTCTTCTGTTTTTAAATCTGATTTTTCTTCGGTTTTCTTAACTACTTCTGGAATGACTTCAATCATTTCTAATTCAAAAATGATATTGGTATTGGGAGGAATTACCCCACCAGCTCCTCTTTCGCCATAGGCCAATTTTGAAGGAATAAAAATAATGGCTTTGTCTCCATAAGTCATTTGCTCCAGACCTTCAATAAAACCAGGAATTAAACCTTCTTTTTTTCCTGCTTCAAAAGGAAAGGCACGATAGCCATTTTGTTCTGCTCTTTGAGAGTTAAAGGTTCCGTATTCTTTACATACATCTGGATAGCTGCTGTCAAACAAGGTTCCGTCTTCAAAATAACCGGCATAGTTAAAATTGAATGTAGCTCCATTGGCTGGTTTAATACCAGTTCCTTTTTGAGTTATTTTATAGGCTAAACCTGATGCCGTAACAGTTGCTGTTGGTTTTGTAGTTTCAAAATAGGCTTTTTTAGCTGCTATAACGCTGGCAAATTTTTCAAGATATTCTTTTTTAGCCACTGCCATAATTGAGTCTTGTTTTCTTTTGTTGTCGGCGTCAATCAAGGCTTGTTTTTTAGCATCTTCGTCTTTGTAGGCATAATAATCGGAGAACACTTTTGGTGCATCAAATTGTTTGGCCAAGGCTCCTTTTCTTGAGATACTAACCTTTTTTATAACGTCATCTTGCGCAATCAGGTTCACGATGTCCATCCCGCTTACCACGTGACCAAAAATGGTGTGTTTTCCATCTAACCAAGGAGTTTCTTTATGCGTGATAAAAAACTGACTTCCGTTAGTTGCAGGTCCAGAATTTGCCATGGATAGAATTCCTCCTTGAGTATGTTTTAAATCGGTGAATTCATCTTTGAAAGCATAACCGGGACCTCCAGAACCGGTTCCTTCAGGATCACCCCCTTGAATCATGAAATCAGCAATTACTCGGTGAAATTTCAAACCATCATAAAAAGGTTTCCCTTTTAGTTTTTCATTGCTAACAAAGGTATTTTTACCTTCTGCCAAAGATATAAAGTTGGCTACGGTAATGGGTGTTTTTTGGTATTCCAGTTGTACTACAATATCCCCTTTATTGGTGGTAATGGTTGCAAAAATCCCTTCGGTTGCAGCTGGCGCATTCGAAATGGGTTTGGTTGTTGTGATTACTTTTTTAGTTAGAATTGGTTTTTTAACCGGCACGGGTTTTTTAGTTGTCTGGGCTTGCAGATTCAACATTCCCAAGAATAATAAGAATACGATTTTTGATTTCATTTTTGTTTAATTTAAGTTCTGACTTTTTTTGGTTTTAAATAGTTTATTGTGGTATTGTTTCTAATAATTCGATTTCAAAAATAATGTTGGCATTCGGGGGAATTACACCTCCTGCACCAGCTTCGCCATACCCCAATTTTGAGGGTATGAAAATGACGGCTTTGTCACCAAAAGACAATTTTTCTATGCCTTCGATAAAACCAGGAATCATCCCGTCTTTTCGCCCTGCTTCAAAAGGAATAGGTTGGTATCCATTTTGGGCTGCTCTATTCTCGTCAAATTTTCCAAAAGCCTTGGAGACTCCGGCTACACTTGAATCAAATAGATTTCCATCCTCTAGAAATCCGGCATAGTGAATATAAATGTTGGCCCCGTTGGCGGGTTTTTTGTCTCCTGACGTTTTGGTAACAACATATTGTAATCCAGTTGGGGTTTGGATTGATTTCGACTTTAATGCGGTAAAATAAGCTACTTTTTGGTCACGAATAACTTTGTATTTCGCATCTAAAACTGTTTCTTGAGCCAATTTATTCTTTTGGTTTTCAGCTTCAGCAATAAAATAATCATGAAATGTTTTTACGGCGTCAAACTTTTTAGCGGCTTCTCCGTTTCTAATAATGGTTATTTTAGAAATAAAATCACCTTGCTCGATTTTATTGACAACTTCCATCCCTTTTTCTACCACATGACCAAAAATAGTGTGTTTTCCTTCTAGCCATGGCGTTTCTACATGGGTGATAAAAAACTGGCTGCTGTTGGTGCCTGGACCACTATTGGCCATTGCCAAAACACCCCCTTTATCAAAATGCAAGTCGGAAATTTCATCCTTGAATTTATAACCAGTATCTCCCGATCCTGTTCCTAAAGGGTCTCCGCCTTGGATCATGAATTCCTTGATGACTCTGTGAAATTTCAAGCCATCATAAAACGGTTTGTTTTTTAGGTTTTCATCTGTGATAAATTCATTTTTACCTTCGGCTAATGTCACATAATTAGCCACGGTGACGGGTGCTTTTTCATAATCGAGTTGTATGATTATATTTCCTTTATTGGTTTCAATTTTGGCATACAGTCCATCAGGTAGATTGTTTTTGTCGTCTTTGCAAGAGAACAATGAGGTGATCACGAGGAAGGCAAGCAACATGTTTTTTTTCATTTCTAACATGGTTTATTAGTTGGTTAAAGTGTCTTTTTTCTTGAGTTGCACTTCTTTTTTAAAAGCCTCTTCATCTATAAAATTATGGAGGGTCACCGTGCATAATAGGGGTTGGTTCGTGCCAATTTTTTTATTGTCTCCATGAAAACCAAAGCCCATGTGAGATGGAAAAAGGAAATTTACTTTTTCGTTTTTGTGCATTAATTTAATGCCGTCTCTCAATCCCATCATGATATTTTGTTTGTCAACTAAATACGTTTGGGGTCTGAGTTCTAATTCGGAATAAATTACATTTCCTTTTAAATCTTTTATCTCATAATCAAAAAAGGCCACATCTCCTTTTTTAGGAGTTAGGGTATCCAATTTATTTTGGATTTCATAAGAATACCAATAGCCCTTTTTCGAAGCAAAATATTTTACTTTTGGGTTGCTCTTGATTATGGAATCAATTTGTCCTTCTTCTCCAGTAATCAGTTTTTTGTTTCTCTCCACAGATCTTTTCATAAAGGTTCCAGATTTCTGTGAAAGGGGTCTTCTCGCTTCTTGATGTTGTTTACAACTAGAAGCAAAAATTAATGCAATGATTAAAAAGGTCAGTAATTTAAAGTTTTTCATGTTCCTTTATATTTTTAGTTTAGTTACCAAATCTTCAAATTGCTGCACGGTTTCTCCCATCGATAATTCCGATTTTCCTCCAGCAGCATTGCGATGTCCTCCGCCTTTAAAATGATCTCGCGCAAATTGATTTACATCAAATTCTCCTTGTGAACGGAACGAAATCTTGATGATATTTTCTTCTCTATTTTCGATAAAAATAGCCGAAAAAACGATGTCTTTGATACTTAGACCATAATTCACAATACCCTCCGTATCTCCTTTTACGAAATTAAAAGTGTTTAATTCGTCTTGAGTTAGTGTCGTGTAAGCCGTTTTTTTATCGGCCAAAACTTTTGTATTTTGAAGTGCTCTTCCCAGTAATTGCAAACGTCCAAAAGAACTATTATCAAAAAGCAGGGTCGGGATTTCGGTATTTTCAACTCCCAAGTCAATTAAGTCGGCAATGATTCTATGCGTTGTTCCTGTTGTTTTTGGAAAACGGAAGGAACCTGAATCAGTAAGAATTCCAGTATATATGCAAGTACCAATGGTTTTGTCGATGTCTGATTTTTTTCCAAGAAAGGAAATGAAATTGTACAACATTTCACAAGTGGAACCAAAAGCAACATCCGAATAAGTAACTGTTGCATAATCATCAGGGGATTGATGGTGGTCAATCATCACAAAGGGAACTTTAAGCGTCTTAAGCACGTTTTCCATTTCGCCTACGCGATGGAGTGCATTAAAGTCTAAAGTAAAAATAAGTTCGGCTTCTTCGAGTATTTTGGTGCTATTTTTTTTGTCTTTTTCAAATATTTTAACGGTTTCCGAACTTGGCATCCATGCTAAAAATTCGGGAAATTCGTTGGGAGAAACAACAACGGGATAGTGGTTGTTTTTTAATAAAAAATGATATAATCCTAAGGTTGAACCCATGGCATCGCCGTCAGGACTTCGATGTGGTATGATGGCAATTTTTTTTGGAGTTGACAACAACAACTGTATCGCTTGAATAGCTTCTTCTTTCATAGTTTGCGAATTTACATTTTTTTAATGTAATGTTGAAATCATTTAGAGATTTAACAAACTTTTACAACACTAGAAATCGTCAAGATCTTTTTGTTTGAATCGCTGGTACAAACGATATTTTGCCCCTTTTACAATTTGTGAATGATAGATTCCAATGGATCCCGAAGAAAAATAGGCAATCAAGCAGGTAATACCTATGTAAACGCCACTTTCTATGCCAAAAAGTTCCATTCCCATAATCGTGCAGGCAATAGGCGTGTGAGTCGCTCCCGAAAAAACAGCCACAAATCCCAGTCCTGCCAAAAATGCGATAGGCAAAGGGATAAAGAGGGATAAGGCACTTCCCAAGGTTGCACCAATAAAGAAAAGTGGTGTTACTTCGCCACCTTTAAATCCTGCGCCAAGCGTGAATCCGGTGAAAAGTATTTTTAATAGAAAATCATAAGAAGCATTTGGAGTGGAGAAGGCATCCACAATTGTCGGGATTCCCAATCCGATGTATTTTGTGGTTCCAATAAAGAAAACGGCGACAGCCAAAATAATTCCTCCCACAAACGGACGAAGCGGGGCATAGGAAATCATTTTCGAAAATAATCGTCCCCAAAAATGAGTGGTTCTGGAAAACAGCATCGAAGATAAACCAAATAAAACTCCTGCAAGAATTACCCAAGCAAATGTGCTTATTGTTAAATCAGGCACAACGGTAATATTGTAATGCGTGTGTTTTACCTGCCAAAAATCCACCGTGAAATAAGCAACGTAAGCGGCCAAAAAAGACAGAATACTACTTTTAAAACTAATTTTACTAAAGTATAAAATCTCCAGAGCAAATAAGGCTCCAGCCAAAGGAGTACCAAATACGGAAGCGAAACCAGCACTGATTCCGAGGATTATGAGTGTTTTTCTATCGGAAGCATCAAGTTTAAAAAGGCCTGTGAATTGGTCTGCTATTGCGCCACCCATTTGTACTGCGGTTCCTTCACGACCTGCAGATCCGCCAAAAAAATGTGTGATTAAGGTTCCAATTAAAACCATTGGAGCCATTTTTAACGGAATTGGTTTTTGTGGATTTTCGTATTCTTCAAGCAAAAGATTATTGCCTTTCACAACTTCCTTTCCTAAATAATGATAAAGCAATCCAATGCTAAGTCCACCCATTGGCAAGAGCCAAAGAATCCAATTTTGACTTTCCCTAAACTGCGTAACCCATTCTAAAGACACTAAAAAAAATGCCGAAGCAGAACCCGAAAAAATGCCTATCAAAACACAAATGAAAATCCATTTGAAGGTAAGAAGGATGGTTTTTTTTAGGTTCATTATGGAATTAATTTTAAATTACAATTGTCAGTCTGAGCCTGTCGAAGACTATTTAAAAACAAACACTTCGACAAGTTCAGCGTGACAAACTTGGTTTTTAGTTTTAAAATTATTCAGCAGCAATTGCCGTAAATTCTATTTCTACCAAATATTCTGGAGCCACTAATTTGCTCACTTCATAAAAACCGGTTGCGGGTTTAATGTCTTTGAAAAACGTGGCGTGTGCTGTGGCAACTGCTTCAAAAGAGTTAATATCTGTGGTGAATATTCGGGTACGAATGACGTCTTTCATCCCAATATTCAAGTCTTCGAGCACCTTTTCTATTCTTTCCAGAATATTTACGGTTTGCGCATACGCATCGTCGGCTTTTACTTTCGTACCGTCTACAATTGCTACAGTACCTGAGACTTCAATTACATTTCCAATGCGAACGGCACGACAATAACCCATTTTGTCTTCCCATGGCGACCCAGTTAAGATATTTTCTCTTTTCATTTTAATTGTTTTTTTGTTTGTTGATTTGATTTTAAATGAGTTAAGATTTAACCCGTGAAATTTAATTAAGGACGCAATTTATAAAAATTAGGCAGTTAAACAGCCTATTTGTTTCATAAAATCATTTCAATGTTTTTGGCTTGGATTTTGTTTTGTCATTTAACCAATTCTAAAAAAGAATATAAAGAGGACAAATTAAATTATGTTATTTTTGTGATTTAGGGAAATAGATTTCTATTATTTTTGATTTTTTTTAATATTGATTGGTCAATATAAAAACGATATGAAGCAGATTCTTTTATTTATTCTTCTACTGTGTATTGTTCCAAAAAGCTTTGGTCAGAGTGAATTCAGTACAAAATTCAAAGCCATTCCACCTGTCAATATTAAACCCACCACTAAAAAAGAAATTATAGAAAAATGGGATTTGCCTAAATTTGATTTGCCAAAAATTATAGCTCCCAATGTATTTGTGACCAAGCCCAAACCTAATACTGCATTTGAAATAGGGACTCCTGAAAATCATTTTTCAATGACTCCCAAAAATAAATTCGAGCACAAATTAGGAGATGTTTATCAAAACAAAATGACTAAAGATTTGGATAAAACTATGGTTCGAGAAGGTTTAAAAGAGGATAATAGTTTTTTGGATAGAACGAATCGTTATCTTGGAGATTTTAGAACTAAATCTAATTTATTGGTAGTTACCTACAGAGATTATATTCAAATAGATGGGGATTTATTTAATGTATATTTGAATGATCAATTGATACAATCTCAACTGTACTTAAACTATGAATTAGGAGAATTTAAAATTCCTTTATCAAAGGGGATTAATAAAGTTGAATTTGTTGTGGCAAGTCAGGGGACTTCTGGCGGAAATACAGCAGAAATACACGTGATTGACGATGCTAGTAAATCAGTAACCGATGAGTATTGGGATAATCTAGCTTTAGGAACTAAAATTAAATTGATTGTCGTTAGGGAGTAATTTTAATTTTTTTCAAAATTCAATTTTTCAGTTCCGATTATAAAAAGTATTTTTGCGCATGCAACATAATGTACTTATTTTAGATTTCGGATCGCAATACACCCAACTTATTGCTCGTAGAGTTCGCGAGTTAAATATATTCTGCGAAATTTTTCCTTACAATCATTTTCCGAGTGATTTATCCAGTTACAAAGCAGTAATTTTGGGTGGAAGCCCTTTCTCTGTTCGCGGGGAAGATGCGCCACATCCTGATTTATCTCAAATTAGAGGAAGACTTCCTTTGCTTGCCGTTTGTTACGGAGCACAATATCTAGCTCATTTCAGTGGAGGTGAAGTAGCCGCTTCCAATACACGAGAATACGGTAGGGCTAACTTGTCCTATATAAAAGAAAATGAAGTATTCTTTGAAGGCGTTTCAGAAAATAGCCAAGTCTGGATGAGTCATAGCGATAGTGTTAAAAAATTGCCTACAAATGGCGTAAAATTGGCTAGCACCCATGATGTGGAGTTTGCCGCTTATAAAATTGAAGACGAACCTACCTATGCCATTCAATACCATCCTGAAGTTTTTCATTCTACCGATGGATCAAAAATGTTGGAGAATTTCTTGGTGAAAATCGCCCACGTTCCACAAAACTTCACTCCGAATGCTTTTGTCGAGGAAATGGTGGCCGAATTAAAAGAAAAAGTAAAAGACGATAAAGTGGTTCTAGGACTTTCTGGCGGTGTAGATTCTACTGTTGCTGCCGTTTTATTGCACCAAGCCATTGGCAAAAACCTCTATTGTATTTTTGTGAATAATGGTTTGCTTCGCAAGAACGAATTCCAATCGGTTTTAGACCAATACAAAGGAATGGGATTGAATGTGAAAGGAGTAGATTCTGGTAATCGTTTTTTATCTGAATTGGCTGGAGTCAGTGATCCAGAAACCAAACGTAAGATTATCGGACGTGTATTTATCGAGGTTTTTGATGATGAATCGCACCTTATTAAAGACGTAAAATGGTTGGCTCAAGGGACTATTTATCCTGATGTAATCGAATCGGTTTCGGTAAAAGGACCATCGGCAACCATCAAATCGCACCATAATGTGGGTGGTTTGCCTGATTATATGAAATTAAAAATTGTGGAACCTTTGCGCATGCTTTTCAAAGATGAAGTTCGTAGAGTAGGAGCCACTTTAGGAATTGATCCGGAATTGTTGGGAAGACATCCTTTTCCCGGTCCTGGATTATCCATCCGAATATTAGGAGACATCACCCCTGAAAAAGTACAAATCTTGCAAGACGTGGATAAAGTTTTTATCGACGGATTAAAATCTTGGGGATTGTATGACAAAGTATGGCAAGCAGGAGCGATTTTGCTCCCCGTGAACAGCGTTGGTGTAATGGGCGATGAGCGGACTTACGAAAAAGTAGTGGCGCTTCGCGCCGTGGAATCCACCGATGGAATGACGGCTGACTGGGTGCATTTGCCTTATGATTTCTTGATGAAAGTGTCTAATGAGATTATCAACAAAGTAAAAGGCGTCAATCGTGTCGTGTATGACATCAGTTCAAAACCGCCTGCAACTATCGAGTGGGAATAAAGAAACAAAAGTATTAGCAAAAATCAATTTCAATAGCAATTATGAAATTGATTTTTGTATTTTTAGCGCCATTGAAATTGTCATTGAAATGAAAAGAGAAGTAGTATGATTAAGAGAGTCCTTTATATTTTTGTTTTTGTAGTTGCTTGTTCCATATTTGGACAAAACTATGATAAGCATAGGGTCGAAAATGGGGAAACCATAAGCCAAATTGCACAGAAATATAACATTACTCCTGATGCTATTTATGAATTAAATCCGGATGCGCAAAGTGGCTTGAATATTAGTAGCATCTTGCTTATTCCAAAAAAGGTAGTAGTTTCAGAAGTAATATCATCATCAAAAACCCATCTTGTAGAGCCAAAAGAGACTTTGTTTGGCATCGAAAAAAAATATTCTATTTCAGATGAAGCTTTGAAACAAGCCAATCCCAATATTGAAAAAGAAGGATTGCAAATAGGTCAAACGCTGGTTATTCCTTCCAATACTGTTTCAAAAGCAAATACTCCAACTCCCGAAAAACCAGTTTATCACGAAGTTCTTCCCAAGGAAACGAAATATTCCATCGCTAAATTATATGGAACTACAATCGAAGAATTAGAAAATCGAAACCCAGAAATTATTCCTAGTCTACCTGTTGGTTATCAATTGATAATTAAAGGGAACGCTCCCAAAAAAGAGATGATTCAAGCAGTGGAACCCAAAAAAGAAACCACAAAAACGAATAGTGTAAAAACAGCGGCAGCCAATTACGTAAACTATGTCGTGAAACCTAAAGAAACGCTATACAGTTTGTCTAAAAAGATTGGTTTGAGTCAAGAGGAACTACTAAAATTGAATCCAGCTTTGGCTAATGGGGTTGAAATAGGGATGACATTAAAAGTGCCTTCAATCCCCTCGATTTCCGAAGAAACCAAAAAAGTGTATACTGCTTTATCAAAAAATAACGATGTAATCGGCAGAAAAAAATTGGTGTTACTATTACCTTTTAATATTTCTAAGATGGAAAGCGATACCATCAATACGCCGGCGATGCGTTTAAAAAAAGACAAGTTTTTAAACATGACTTTGGACTTTTACTCAGGGGCTTTGATGGCGATAGATTCTGCTAAAACTATTGGGTTGCCAGTAGATGTTTCAATTTTTGACTCGCAAGAAACAAAAAGCACCTCAAATATTACCAAAATCGTTCAGGAAAATAACCTTCAAGATTCCCATGCCATAATTGGTCCTTTTTACCAAAATAATCTAGACAAAACGACTGAATTATTGCGTAAAAATAGCGTTCCCGTGATTTCACCGCTGTCAAAAGATATAGGTAATACATTCCATAATTTATACAAATCGATTCCGAACAATGAAGTTTTAAGGACTGCCATGTTTGATTATATGAGGTCTAAAGGCGGAAATATCATTGCGGTAGTCGACAAGAAAAAAGAATCTGTTAGGCAATATATTCAAACCAATCAGAAAGGAGTGCAATTCGCTGCGATGCTCCCAAATGGGGAATTATCAGTAGAAAGTTTGAAAAGTTTATTTGTAAAAAACAAGACCAACTATGTCGTTATGGAAACGTCTAATACTAGGCTCATAAAATGGACCATAAATACCATGATGGGGGCTATGGCAAATTTCAAAGTGCAGTTGGTTATTTTGGAACCCAACGAAACCTTGGACACGGATGAAATAAATTTTGAGTATTTGACAAAATTAAAATTAATGTACCCATCCATAACTCGTGAAAATGAATCTCCCGAGGCTAAAATTTTTGAAAAAGAGTATAGAAGAGACAATAAGATTTCCCCAAGTACTTATGCTACTCGTGGTTTCGATCTTACTTTCGATACCATCATGCGATTGTCACAAGGGAATGTTTTTCAGGAAACTGCCGATGCTATGGCAACAGAACAAGTGGACAATAAGTTTGAATATTATAAAAAAGAAGGTGGTGGCTATACCAATAAAGGCGTTTATATTCTCCATTATGACACCGATTTAACGATAAAAGAAGCAAAATAATGACATCAAAAGTAACTTATTTGGGAGATTTAAGAACATCCTCCATTCACTTGCAATCCGGAAGCGAAATCATCTCAGATGCACCATTAGACAATAACGGAAAAGGAGAGGCTTTTTCTCCTACGGATACCGTGGCCAATGCTTTGGCAAGTTGTATGATGACTGTTATGGGGATAAAAGCACGTGATTTGAATGTTGATTTTGTAGGTTCTATCGCTTCAGTCACCAAAATTATGCAAGCTGAACCAAGAAGAATCAGTGCTATTGAAATTGTTTTTGATATGAAAGGTGTTACTGATGAAAAAACAAAAATCATACTCGAAAGAACCGCAATGACTTGCCCCGTATTCTTGAGCTTAAATTCAGCTGTCGAGAAGCGGATTAGCTTTAATTGGAAGTAAAATCTCGTTCTAATTAATTAGTTTTCAGGTTAAACTTTAAATCTTATACTTTTCGACTTGAATCCTGACCAAAAACAACTCATCAAACTCGCTCATGCAAAAATGCCTTTTGGTAAATATGAGGGCAAATATCTTATTGATTTGCCGGAATATTATGTGGTTTGGTACTCCAATAAAGGCTTTCCAAAAGGGGAGTTGGGGCAACAGCTACAACTAGTTTACGAATTAAAACTCAACGGACTTGAGGAGTTAGTGCGGAATATTCGAAAAAGGTATCCCAAACCGATTTAAATAGCCTTTATGAATTCGTCATATTCCAAAAAGAATAGCTCCAAAGCGTGCATCTTTTCGTTGAGGAAATCGAATATTTCATCCCAATACTGTTTGTTGTTAACGCTTATCCCCAGTTTTTCGACCCAAATACGACTGATAGTTTTGCCGTTTTCAAGTACGAATTTTTTTTCAAAAACTAAATCCTTGATAAATTCTTCTTCCAATATGTTTTTGAGGGCTTCTAGTTTCTCAAAATAGGCGATACGATTGTCCTCATTTCGCTGTTCGATGTCAATTAATACTTTTGCCTTTTTATTGTCAACATAAAATTTAAACGAAAAATCCTTGATTTTGGTGTCGTATAACACCCATTTTCGAGGATATTTTTCTGCAAAAGCAATCCAAAATTCCCGTTTTAATCGTTGCGTTTCCTCTCTGCTATACATTATAGTTTGTTGTTTATTGAAATTGCCATGCTTGTTGAAATTTGTTCGTACTAATTTTTACACTATATTTATAAAACTTTCAAAATGCAAAAATAGACTTTGACGATGGATTTTAAAGATTTTTTAAAATATGTTCCAAAATTAACGGAAGTAGTTCTTCCTGCCAGCGAGGCGCATTTCAAAATGGCTCCACCGGATCGGATTGACATTCTTAAAAATTTGAGCATGGAGAACGAAAACCCAAAAAGTGCCGCCGTGATGATGTTATTGTATCCTAAAAATGAAAGGACACATTTGGTGCTCATTGTCCGTAATTTCTATAAAGGGGTTCATTCTTCACAAATAGCCTTTCCGGGAGGTAAATACGAATCAATAGATACTAATTTTGAGGCCACTGCCTTACGTGAAACCCAGGAGGAGATAGGAGTTCATCTAGATAAAATGGAGGTCATTATGCCTTTTACCCATTTGTATATTCCGCCGAGTAATTTTATAGTGTATCCTTTTTTAGGAATTTGCAGGGAGGAAATTACATTTATTCCTGATGCTAATGAAGTGGCCAATATCATCGAATTGCCTTTGTCTGATTTCCTGAGCGATGAGATCGTCATAAGCACAGAAATGGCTACTTCTTATGCTGAAAAATGCGTAATGCCAGCCTTTAAAATTCAAGAACACGTTGTCTGGGGCGCCACTGCAATGATGCTAAGCGAATTGAAAGAAGTGTTGAAAAAGGTACTTTAAGCTATAAGTTTTTGTACGTTTGTAATCCAAATTCACAGAAACTAATTTTTATGGGGTTATTTAAAAGAAATCCATTTGGCCACATCATTTTTGTCAAAAAAATTTTAATTCGAATTTTTGCTGTGCTAACGCATAAACGTTACAGAGGTTTCAATGATTTGCAAATAGAAGGTTCTGAAATCATTACATCATTACCGAATACCAATGTGCTTTTTATCTCCAATCATCAAACCTATTTTGCAGATGTTGTGGCTATGTTTCATGTTTTTAATGCGAGTTTAAGTGGCCGACAAGATTCCATAAAAAATTTGGGATACATTTGGCAGCCCAAAATGAATATCTATTATGTAGCTGCCAAAGAAACCATGCAAGCGGGAATATTACCCAGAATTCTTTCTTATGTTGGCGCTATCACTGTCGAAAGAACTTGGAGAGCCAAAGGGAAAGACGTAACCGAAAAACGGGAGGTAAATCCAAACGACACCGAAAACATTAAAATCGCCTTGGCTGACGGTTGGGTAATTACTTTTCCACAGGGAACAACAAAATCATTCAAACCCGTTCGTAGGGGAACAGCCCATATCATCAAACAGCACAAACCTATCGTAGTTCCAATCGTGATTGACGGCTTTCGTCGCTCGTTTGACAAAAAAGGATTGCGAATGAAAAAGAAAGGAATTTTACAATCTTTCATTATCAAAGAACCTTTGGATATTGATTATGAAAATGACACTATCGAACAAATTGTCGAAAAAGTAGAATATGCCATTGAGCAACACTCGTCCTTTCTTAAAGTAATTCCTGCCGAAGAAATTGAAGCGCAAGAAGAACTCAATAGATTAAGAAAATGGGAATATTAAATTAGTTGAATGACTGAACGTCAAAAGTCGAATGGTTTATAGGTTTAAATTTTTAAACTTCGTACCTTAGTAACTCAACAAAAGTATATGAACATTCCACAATCATCAAATCCTAGAGTTGTAATTATTGGCGGAGGCTTTGCTGGAATTGCATTGGCCAAACAGCTGAGAAATAAGAAAGTTCAAGTTGTGCTTTTGGACAAACATAATTACCATACCTTTCAACCTTTATTGTATCAGGTCGCTACTGGCGGACTCGAAGCTGGTTCTATCGCCTATCCCATCCGGAAAGTCATTCAGGAATTCGATGATTTTTATTTTCGGCTCACTTCCGTAAAAGAAATTGACACGGTGAATCAAAAAGTAATCGCTGAAATTGGCGAATTAAAGTATGATTATCTTGTTATTGCCACAGGTTCCAAAACTAATTATTTTGGCAACAAAGAAATTGAACGCAACTCGATGGCGATGAAAACCATACCGCAATCACTCAATATTAGAAGCTTAATTCTCGAAAATTTCGAGCAAGCGGTACTTGTCAATGACATTGAGGAGAAAAATAGTTTAATCAATTTTGTCCTAGTTGGTGGTGGGCCAACAGGGGTGGAGCTTGCCGGTGCTTTGGCCGAAATGAAAAAAGAAATTCTCCAAAAAGATTATCCTGATCTCGATATTGCCAAAATGGAAATCAATCTGGTTCAAGGTGGCGACAGAATTTTGGATTCCATGAGCGAGAAATCATCCCAAGAAGCCGAAAATTTTTTGATTGATTTAGGGGTTAAAATCTGGAAAAACGTTCAGGTTACTAATTATGACGGTCGTACCATCACCACAAATACTGACTTGACTTTCGAAACTGCCACCGTAATCTGGACAGCAGGAGTAAAGGGCGCTATCGTTGCAGGTCTTGACTCTAAATCACTTGTCGAAAATGTAAAACGCATCCGAGTAAATCAATACAATCAAGTGGTAGGATATGAAAACATTTTTGCCGTTGGTGACATTGCGATGATGGAACTACAAGATTATCCTCGAGGTCATCCTATGATGGCGCAACCGGCCTTGCAACAAGGAGAATTATTGGGGAAAAATCTGGTCAAATTAGTAAACAACCAGCCTATGAAACCTTTTGAATATAATGACAAAGGTTCTATGGCAACCATCGGTCGCAACAAAGCCGTGGTCGATTTGCCGCATTACCATTTCAGTGGCGTTTTTGCTTGGTTTGTCTGGATGTTTGTGCATTTGTTTTCCCTCATTGGATTCAAAAATAAAGCCGTTGT
This sequence comes from uncultured Flavobacterium sp., assembly GCA_964535705.1. GTDB lineage: Bacteria > Bacteroidota > Bacteroidia > Flavobacteriales > Flavobacteriaceae > Flavobacterium. The sequence continues at coordinate 4,207 of CAZHVE010000039.1, read as the reverse complement.
TTTCTTAAATTGGGTTTACAATTATATCCGTTTTGACAGAGAAGGCCGCTTAATTATTCGACCATTTAAAAAGAAAAGTTTTGTCACTTTTACGAGCGATGAGGTTTGAGGAAGTCGTAAAGTTGAATGTCAAAAGTCCAAAGTCTTTGTATAGTTTTGACTTCAAAAGTATTTTTTTATTTAAGACTTTCGACTTTAAAACTTTATGACTAAAGTTCCTCCACTTTATAATACCCCACCATCAAATTCACAAACTTACTATAACTTTCCATTCCTTCTTTTTGTTGGTTGAACTTCAGAAAAGTGTCATAAAAAAAATGAAATCCCTTATCTATAAAAGTGTCGTATTGTCTCCAGAAGTCTTCACTTTCCTTATAGTTTTTTAAAATTCCAGGATGAACGGTTTTTACTAATTTATCAAAAACTTTCTTATCACGAATTTGCCAATTAGACAAACAATAGCGCAAAGCAAAACTATACCCTGAATATTGAAAGTACAGATTGTCGTTTTTAATGGAAGCCAAAAAACCAATAAAATTGCATTCGCTTTCGCTGGCAAAGCCCATTTGGTGTACCATTTCGTGGCAAGAAGTTGTAGGGAAATTATACATGGGTATCAAGTAATTCACCTGAGCTTCATTGGTAAACGGATTCAAATAACCGCCAAAACCCATATACGTCAACGGCAAACTAAAAAGCGATTTCTTGATGCTGGGTTTCGAGTATTCGAAGGAAGCGTATTGGTTAGAAAGCGTTTTATAACCATTCAAGTTCATTTCAAAAACCAGTTCTTGCGAGTACGGAAAAACTACTTTCAGGCTGTCGTTTTTGGTGATTTGGGTTTGGATTTCGTTGGTTTTGACAATCAGTTTTTTGGTAAACGTCAATAAATCTGCATCAGTATAATCCCTTTCGATTTTCATTTTTTCGAAAAGGGGATGGCGGTAATAATTCATTCCCCACAAAATATGAAACAGGAAATAAACCACTGATAGCATGCTTAAAATCTTTAAGGCAGTATTTCTCTTTTCGAATCGCCAAGATTTCCTGCTGTTCCAAATTGATTTCAAAACATAAATAATGACCATTCCGTAAATAATATCCCCAACTGAAAACGGAATTTTCCCCAGTATTACGCGAGAAATTTTTGAAATAATGACAAACAATCCATTGCTGTAAAATTCTTCTACAAACTCAGGAAAAAAGGCAATTATTTTCAGAAACAGAATTTGAATTAGAAGGAAAAAGGGAAGGATGTATTTGCGGTGCATTAATTTGCTTTTGGCATAAAAATAACAATTAAAAGAGTAGTGCGCATTCTTTTTTTGTAAATTTGTTTTTAAATAAAAAGGAAGAATGACACAAATTATTTTAAATATTCCGGACAATGAATTGAGTTTCTTTATGAAATTAATAGAAAAGTTTAATTATGAGACAGTAATTAATGAATTTTCTGTAAATGAAGAAATGAAAAACTTGTTGGATGAAAGAAGATCAACTTCAAAAACGGATGATTTTATTCCTTGGAACGATGCTAAAAAACAATTGCGTTTTAAATCTGAAAAATGATTTATAAAGTTGTAATTGAACCAAGAGCTATTCTTGATATACAAGATGCAATTGACTATTACGATTCCAAACAGAATGGGTTGGGTACATATTTTTTCCAAGTAGTTGAAGAACAATTAATAACCTTGACTAAAAGTCCATTCTTTCAAATTAGATATAAAGATTATCACGGTTTTCCCATCCGAAAATTCCCTTTTATTCTCCTTTATTATATAGACGAAAAGCTAAAAATCATTTATATAATATCTGTTTTTAATACCTCTTTGAATCCTATAAAATATCCTAAATAAACATATACAATGAGTCAAGAAATAAGAAATCTGGAACCCAAAGCGCTTTGGAACAAATTCGCCGATTTAAACGCAGTTCCTCGTCCTTCCAAAAAAGAAGAACGTGTTATCGAATTCATTAAAGATTTCGGAAATTCATTGGGATTAGAAACTTTCGAAGACGAAATCCGTAACGTAATTATCCGCAAACCTGCCACTGCAGGAATGGAAAACCGCAAACCAATTGTGCTTCAAGGGCATTTGGATATGGTGCATCAAAAAAATTCCGACACTGTTTTTGATTTTGATACTCAAGGAATTGAAATGTATGTTGATGGCGACTGGGTTCGTGCTCGGGGAACTACACTTGGCGCGGATAACGGTTTGGGAGTGGCGATGATTATGGCAATTTTAGAAAGTAAAACCATCAACCATCCAGATATTGAAGCTTTGTTTACTATAGACGAAGAAACGGGAATGACTGGAGCCCTAAACCTAAAAGGAGGAATTCTTCGCGGTAAAATCCTTTTGAATATGGATACTGAAGAAGATGATGAAATCGACATTGGTTGCGCCGGAGGAATTGATGTGACGGCTACACGAGAGTTTTACGAAGAGGAAACTTCCAAAGATTCTGTTGGTTATACTATTACTGTTAAAGGATTGAATGGCGGACATTCCGGTATTGATATTCACAAAGGTTTGGGGAATGCCAATAAAATAATGAATCGGTTGTTGTTTGACGCTTTTGAAAATTTCGGACTTCAAGTTTCCGAAATAAACGGTGGCAGTTTGCGCAATGCCATTCCAAGGGAGAGCGTTGCCAAAGTGATTGTTGCCGGAATGTACGACGAAGCCTATGTTTTTGATATGCAAAAAATTATCAATGACATTAAAACGGAATTTAAAACTACTGAGCCGAACTTAACCATCGAAATCGTAAAATGTGATTTGCCGAAAAAAGTAATGGACTTGGGCGTGCAAGAAGGAATAATTCGTTCGATTTATGCAGCGCAAAATGGCGTTTACAGAATGTCTGCCGATATGGAAGATTTAGTGGAAACATCCAACAATATTGCGAGAGTAATCATCAAGGATGGTGCTATTTTAATTGGTTGTTTAACGCGTTCTTCGGTGGAAACATCCAAATTTGATTTGGCGAATTCCTTACGCTCTGCTTTTGAATTGTGCGGTTGCGAAGTCAATTTATCGGGATCATATCCGGGTTGGACACCCAATGTAAAATCCGAAATTTTGGATATTTTGACTGAAATCTATGAGAAGCAAAACGGTGAAAAGGCTAAAGTGGTGGCTTGTCACGCTGGCTTGGAATGTGGAATTCTGGGAGTAAATTACCCTGATATGGATATGATTTCTTTTGGGCCGACGATTAAAGGGGCGCATTCACCAGACGAAAGAGCTTCGATTAAATCGTCACAAAAATTCTGGAAATTTGTATTGGAAATTCTTGAGAATATTCCTTTGAAATAGTGTTCAGTACGAAAAACTGAACACTATATTCTGAATTCTGAATACTAATTTTAGTCTCTTTTTGGACTATTTTTCTTTTCTCTTTTCTCCTCTTTTTTTTCTTTGGCGGTTTTAAGAGGTTCTTTTTTAACCGTTTTCTTTGCGTCTTGACTTTTTGCCATTGGATCTATTTTTAAAGTTTTTTTCGAATTTTAAACGAGTAAATATAAAGATTATTATTAGATAAAGATTAGTGATTTCTCTATTTTGTCTTATGTTTCAATTTCAACCCATCAAAAAAAATATATAACAGAATCAAAATCGTCGTATTTCCTGTTCCCATAAACATTTCGCTAACACCAAACTCAGGTTATTTAATCTACTCAAATGAAAAATCCCCAACTACTTTTCGTAATTGAGGATAAGATTACTTAATACCTCGCAATGTTAGGAATGGAATTATTAATGAACTAAAACCCAAGTTCCATTGGCGATTAAACTTTCGGCTTTCTTGTACTTCATTTCTTGTGTTTGCCCGTTGGCCACATTTTGTATGGTTACTGTATCGTTGCGATTAATTTTCGGTTGGTCACGAACTATGGTTTCTGTAACCTGGCGTTGCTGTGTTTGACCTGCTTCTTGATTGGCACTTTCGCTACTCACAATTTCGTCTTTGCTTGTTTTGTAATTTTCCTTGATTTTAACTTGTTTGGCTTCCTGAATTGCAGGCGCCGTTTGTTGTGGCAAATCACCTTTGAACAAGAACGAAATCACTTCTTTATTGATGCCATTTAGCATAGAACTAAACAATTTGAAAGCTTCAAATTTATAGATAAGCAAGGGGTCTTTTTGTTCGTGAACTGCCAATTGAACAGATTGTTTCAATTCGTCCATTTTAC
>CAZHVE010000038.1:238-19924 GCA_964535705.1 uncultured Flavobacterium sp. | reverse complement strand
AATTTTAAAATAAGAAGAAGCCGTCTCATTGAGACGGCTTCTTTCATTTAAAAAAAAATGTAATTAATTTTGATAAGAATGAGCTCGATATTGTATCGGGCTCATTTTTTTTAGATTTGACTTGATTCTATCTTTATAATAATAGTAATGCCATTGAGAGATATTATAAAATAGCCTGAATTATTTTAGGTTATTTTTTTAAACAGATAAGACTATTATCTAATTATAATTTTATTTAGCAAATTGCTTGCGCCTGTTTAAGCAAAGCTCTCGGGTCAAAAAAGTAACAGAAAGTGAATTGGAGTCTAAAAAAATTAATGAGACAACAACTTATTCTCAAAAAAAATCGCGTTCAAATAGTGTTGATTTTGAAGAAAAAGCAAACGCCATTGAGTAAAATAGAACTAGCTGCTATTTTAAAAGTAAACTTTAGTAAGGTTCAAAAATGGAGAAAGACTTATTTTGAGAAAGAGATCGAAGGACTACTGTTTGATGGTAGAGTTGGTTTTAGACAATCAATAATCATTAGTGAGATACATCAATTGAACAAGGATTAACTTATCCAAAAGCCGAATTTACATCTTATGTGGAGTTGATTAATTGGATTTAGAAAATTATATTCTTGAGGGCATATATTGTAAGGTAAAAAACAAATATGTGAAAAGTCATTTTGGCGCCAAACTAAAAGTATCTCGAAAAAGTAAGATATAAAAAGACCTGAATGCAGTAGAAACTTTTAAAAAACTTCAAAATAATTCTTTAAAATAAATTAAAAAATGCTCTAGAAACATTTGCATATTTAAATCATAAATGTACAGGTTCTTCAGCAGTAAAGACAAAATACAATCCAATCAAGATAAATGGAATACTAAGCCATTGTCCCGTAGAAAGTAATCCCAACGCACTTTCAAAACCGCCTTGACTTTCTTTTACATATTCCACAACAAAACGTACTGACCACAACAGTACTAGGAAGATACCAAATATAAAACCTGTTTTCTCTCTTGTATTTGTTTTCCAATACAAGAAAAATAGAATAGCGAAAACAAAAATATAACAAAAAGCTTCATATAATTGCGCAGGATGTTTGGTAGGGACTTGTTGCAGTAATTCTGCAAACTTCGGGTCGTTGGCAATCGCATGATAGGCCTCTTTTGGGTTTGCTATTTGAGTAGCATTCACGGCATCATTAGGACTGAAATAATCCCTAACAAATTTTATTCCTAGTGGTGAATCCGTTTCCTTACCAACAATTTCTGAATTGAAAAAATTGCCTAATCTTACAAAAATAGCACCACTAGCCACTGGTATAACGATTCTGTCCAACATCCATAACAGCGGTCTTCTCATTACTTTTTTGCTGAAATAATACATCGCTATTATAATGGATATGGCAGCGCCATGGCTTGCTAATCCTTGAAATCCAGTAAATTCAAAGTTTGGGGTAAAACGGAATGGCAAAAATATTTCTAATAGATGATTGCGGTAGTATTCCCAATCGTAAAACAGAACATGACCAAGGCGAGCACCAATTAAGGTGGCCAAAACAGTCCAAATAAATAGGGAATCCAGTTTTTCTAGCGATTCGTTTTCACGTTCGAATATGTTTTTCATGATGTACCAACCCAATCCAAAAGCGATTACAAACATCAAGCTGTAATATCGAATCACAAAAAATCCCAAGTCGATACCGGTCGGTGGATTCCATACTATGTTTAAAGTATCTGTCATTATTTCTTATTTATGGTAAAAATACATTTTTTTGTTTTTAGTTTCACTATTTTCCTTAATGCTTACATTTTTTGTACTTTACCTCACTCTCCTTAGTAGAGGGTTTGGGAGAGGAAGGGACGGGGTCATACCCCTTTTTACCCCAAGGATGGCAGCTCAGTATTCTTTTTATCCCTAAAAACCCACCGTAAAATAGCCCGTGTTTTTGCAATGCTTCAATCATATAACTCGAACAGCTTGGTTCAAACCTACAGGCTGATGGCGTGAAAGGAGAAATTGCGTTTTGATAAAAACGAACCAATAACACAAATGGAAATATGAGGATTCTTGACAACATGATTTTGGAATTATAAATCTAAAATCTAAAATCGGACTCGGATTACTGAATACTAAAAGTGGTTCCTTCCTTCCCGTCTTTTAATTGGATTCCCAAGGCAATTAACTGATCCCGAATTTGGTCTGATAGTGCAAAGTCTTTATTCGCCCTAGCTTCCATTCGCATGTTAATTAGCAGATTAACGACCCCATCTAGTTTTTCGTTATTGTTTCCAACGGTTTTCTCGTCCTTTAAACCCAAAACATCAAAAACAAAGGAATGCATCGATGACTGGAGTGTTTTTAAATCTTCAGAAGTGATTGTGGTAGCATTATCTTTTAATAAATTGATAAAACGGACTCCTTCAAATAATTGTGCTATCAAAATGGGACTATTGAAATCGTCATTCATGGCATCATAGCAATTTTGTTTCCAGCTAGAAATATCTATGGTAGAAGTCGAGCTTGGCGTAATTGCTGCCAATCCCTCTATAGCTTCCATTAATCTGTAAAATCCTTTTTCAGCAGCAAGAATGGCGTCATATGTAAAGTCAAGATTGCTTCTATAATGCGCTTGGAGCATAAAAAATCGAGTAACACTCGGGGAGAAGGCTTTGCTTAAAATAGGGTTTTCACCAGTCAAAATCTCTCTTGGTAAGATATTGTTTCCGGTTGATTTTGCCATTTTTTTTCCATTCAATGTTAACATATTGGCATGCATCCAATAGTTAACCGGAGTATGGCCTGTACAAGCTTGGTTCTGTGCAATTTCGCATTCGTGATGCGGGAATTTCAAATCCATTCCGCCACCGTGAATGTCAAAATGATTGCCCAAATATTTGGTGCTCATCGCAGTACATTCTAAATGCCAACCCGGGAAACCATCGCTCCATGGCGAAGGCCATCGCATAATATGTTGTGGTTCGGCTTTTTTCCAAAGCGCAAAATCTTGTGCATTTTTTTTATCGCCCTGACCGTCTAAATCTCTGGTGTTGGCTAACATTTCATCAATGTTTCTGCCGCTTAATATGCCGTAATTATTGGTCTTATTATATTTAACAACATCAAAATACACGGATCCATTGACTTCATAGGCAAATCCATTGTCAATAATTTTTTTGACGATTTCAATTTGTTCAATAATATGTCCCGTTGCTGTGGGTTCAATACTTGGTGGCAAAAAGTGGAATAAACTTAAGATATCATGAAAATCCACGGTGTATTGTTGCACCACTTCCATAGGTTCTAATTGTTCTAATCGTGCTTTTTTGGCAATTTTATCTTCACCATCGTCCACATCATCCACAATATGACCCACATCGGTAATGTTTCTGACATAACGTGTTTTGTAACCCAAGTGCAAAAAATACCTAAAGATGATATCAAAAGACATAAAAGTGCGCACATTTCCTAAATGCACATTACTATAAACCGTTGGTCCGCAAACATACATCCCCACGTTTCCTTCATGAATTGGTGTGAAAATTTCCTTTTCTCCCGAAAGAGAATTGTATATTTTTAAGGTTTGAGTTTTGTGTAAGGGCATTTTTATATGATAAGAAAGTTAACTAACAAGAAATATAGTCTAAAACTTGGTGTCGAATTTAATGTACTCCAATAACTCTCTGCGCGTTTGTTCGTTTTTAAATTTTCCACCAAATTCAGAGGTTACGGTGCTGCTTTCGATGTCTTTTATTCCTCTAGAATTAACACAAAGGTGTTTGGCATCAATGATGCAAGCCACATCTTCGGTTCCAAGGGCAATTTGAAGCTCTTGCACGATTTGCATCGTTAGTCGTTCTTGCACCTGAGGTCTTTTGGCGTAATATTCAACAATTCGATTTATTTTTGATAGTCCAATCACCCTGCCTTTTGAAACATAGGCTACATGGGCTTTTCCTATTATAGGAAGTAAATGGTGTTCGCAAGTGGAGTAAATGGTGATGTTTTTTTCGACCAACATTTCGCCGTATTTATAGCCATTTTCAAATGTAGAAGCATTTGGCTTTTTGGCTGGATTTAGTCCTCCAAAAATTTCTTTCACAAACATTTTTGCCACACGATTGGGAGTTCCTTTTAGGCTATCATCGGTCAAATCCATTCCAAGAGTAATCAGAATGTTTTCGACATCTTTTTTTATTTTATCAATTTTTTGATCATCTGAAATATCAAAAGCATCTTTTCTAAGCGGATTTTTTGCGCTTAAACTAATATGATTGTCTCCTATTTCGTCTTGAAATTCTTCGTTGTTTATCATCAAAAGGGTACTATTTGTGTGTATTAATTTAAGGTGCAAATATAATTAATAAAAGCCAAAGAATTTCTAGGGCTTTTATTAATTAATTTCAGGCATTTTAGTTGTCGGCGCTTTTTAAAATCAAATGCTTTTTTTCGGAATTGTAGACTTGGATAGCCTCTTTTAAAATATGTACCGCCCGAATTAAATCTTCTTTCTTCAGGACATAAGCAATTCGAACTTGGTTTAAGCCAACACCTGGAGTGGAATAAAACCCCGCTGCGGGGGCCAACATCACGGTTTCTCCATTCAAATCATATTTTTCTAGAATCCATTGACAAAAATCTTCGGTATTGTCAACAGGAAGTTGTGCAATACAATAAAAAGCAGCTTTTGGGGTCTTAACTACAACACCTTCTATTTTGTTTAATTCGCTAATCAAAGCATCTCTTCTTTCTTTGTACTCGACAATCACTTCGTCAAAATAACTTTGAGGAGTGTCTATTGCGGCTTCACAAGCAATTTGCTCAATAGTCGGGGGGCATAAACGCGCTTGTGCAAATTTCATTGCAGCAGCAATTACCTCTTTGTTTTTTGTGACCATACAACCAATACGAGCGCCACACATACTGTATCTTTTGGAAACCGAATCAATCATGATTGCATTTTGTTCGATTCCTTTTAAGTTCATTACAGAAAAATGTTTGTCTCTCTCATCGTAAATGAATTCGCGATACACTTCGTCTGCGATTAAAAATAAATCGTGTTTTTGCACTAATTTGCCCAATTGATTTATTTCGGTTTCCGAATACAAATAACCTGTTGGATTGTTTGGATTACAGATTAGAATGGCTTTTGTTTTTGGTGTAATTGCTTTTTCAAATTCTTCAATGGTTGGAAGTGTGAACCCACTTTTAATATTGGAAATCACAGGAACAACGGTAGCGCTTGATTCTTCTGAGAAAGCACTGTAATTAGCATAAAAAGGCTCAGGGATTATCACTTCGTCCCCCGGATCCATAATGCTGCCAAGTGCAAATAAAAGTGCTTCAGAACCACCTGTGGTTATCATTATGTCTTCATACCCTACTTTTACCTCTTGATTAATGTAAAATTGAGCTAGTTTTTTTCGATAACTTTCGTAACCAGCCGAAGGTCCATACTCTATAATTTTTAAATCAATATTTTTTATGGCATTAATAGCAATTTCTGGACTTTTTATATCGGGTTGTCCTATGTTTAAATGATAAACTTTATGACCTTTTTTTTTGGCCATATCAGCATAAGGAGCCAACTTTCGAATTGGCGATTCGGGCATTCTTCGACCTCTGATTGAAATTTCAGGCATATTTGTAAAATTTAAAGCAAATTTGCGATTTTTTTTTCGAATTTAATAGAGTATATAGTCTTATTTGTAGTTAAAGAGGCATTAAAAGCCATATTTTCACTACCATTTTGCAAATTTTTTTTGATGGAAAAAGCAATTAATTTGTGTTTTCTATTCCTTTACGCCTTATCTGTTTTGAGTCAAAATAGTTTTTTATTTAAAGGCAAGTAGGGTTTGTATTTCCTTCAAATTTCCAATATCAATGGTAAAAAAGAACGCTTCTTGATTAATTTCAAGAAGCGTTTAGAATTAAATTTAGAATCCCCTATTAATCAGCAATCACCTCACCTTTTATTTTCAGGGCGATTCTCCCACCTTCATAATTCACGGCGTTAGATTCAACGGTAATTGTTTTTCTAATTGGACCCGGAGTCATGTTATATTTTACGTCAATTTTCCCGATTTTTCCCGGCATAATCGAATCAGATGATCTTGTTGGAACCAAACATGCACACGTAGAAAGTACATTGGTAATAACCAATGGAGCATCGCCAGTATTGGTAAATTCAAAAGAGCGAATACCATTATCCTTTTTTTTGGTGACGGTTCCGTAATCTATCGTATTATCCTTTGCTTTAAATTCAATTTTAGGGCTATTTTGTGCAAAACCAAAACTACTTATCAATACGATTGCTAATAAAGTGGCTATATTTTTCATCATAGTTTTTTTAGTTTAATAAGTAAATGTACATTGTTTTAATTAATGTACAATTATTTATTTATCTTTTTATACTGTACTTAATTATTTACTTTTGTTCCCAATTTGAATTTCAAAAATCAGACCAAAGGTAAATTTTGGTTTTAACAGTTGCTTTTTTATGACAATTCCCGCACAATTCGAAGCCAAAACCATTGAAAATAAGTGGTATGACTACTGGATGAAAAACAACTATTTTCATTCGGAACCAGATCACCGAACGCCATATACCATCGTAATTCCTCCGCCAAACGTAACTGGAGTTTTGCACATGGGCCATATGTTGAACAATACCATTCAAGATGTTTTGATTCGAAGAGCGCGCCTTAAAGGCTTCAACGCTTGTTGGGTTCCCGGAACGGATCACGCCTCAATTGCGACGGAAGCCAAGGTGGTTGCCAAATTAAAAGCCGAAGGAATCAACAAAAATGATTTAACACGGGAAGAATTTTTGGCACATGCTTGGGAATGGACGGATAAATATGGTGGCGTAATTCTGGAACAACTCAAACAATTGGGTTGCTCTTGCGATTGGGAGAGAACAAAATTCACGATGGATCCTGATATGTCAGCTTCTGTGATTCGCTCTTTTGTCGATTTATACAACAAAGGCTTGATTTATCGTGGCTATCGAATGGTAAATTGGGATCCGGAAGCCAAAACCACACTTTCCGACGAAGAGGTAATTTATGAAGAACAACAAGGGAAATTATATTTTCTAAAATATAAAATCGAGGGAAGTGAAGACTTTCTGACGGTTGCCACAACGCGTCCCGAAACTATTTTTGGTGACACCGCTATTTGTATCAACCCAAATGACGAACGTTTTGCCCATTTGAAAGGCAAGAAAGCCATTGTGCCCATTTGTGGTCGGGTGATTCCAATTATAGAAGACGACTACGTTGATATCGAGTTTGGAACGGGTTGCTTGAAAGTGACTCCGGCTCATGATATGAACGATAAAGCTTTGGGTGAAAAACATAATTTGGAGATCATTGATATTTTCAATGAAGATGGCACTTTAAATAGTTTTGGATTACAGTACCAAGGAAAAGACCGTTTTGTGGTTCGCACAGCAATTGCCAAAGAATTAGAAGCAATCGGAGCTTTAGCCAAAACGGAGATTCACTTGAATAAAGTAGGAACTTCCGAAAGAACCAAAGCCGTAATTGAACCGCGTTTGTCCGATCAATGGTTCTTGAAAATGGAAGATTTGGTAAAACCGGCAATTCAATCTGTTTTGGTTGATGGCGATATCAAATTGCATCCAACTCGTTTTAATAATACCTACGCTCATTGGTTGAATAACATTCGCGATTGGAATATTTCTCGACAATTGTGGTGGGGACAACAAATTCCGGCTTATTTCTATGGCGATGGAAAAGAAGATTTCGTTGTGGCTGAAAACATTGAGCAAGCTTTGGCTTTAGCCAAAGAAAAAACCAACAACCAACAACTAAGAACCAACAACTTAAAACAAGATGTTGACGCTCTTGATACCTGGTTCTCTTCTTGGCTATGGCCAATGTCCGTTTTTGGTGGAATTATGAATCCAGAAAACGAAGATTTCAAATACTATTATCCAACAAATGATTTAGTTACCGGTCCAGATATTTTGTTTTTCTGGGTGGCGCGAATGATTATTGCAGGATATGAATATACAGGCAAAAAACCATTTTCGAATGTGTATTTGACGGGTTTGGTTCGCGACAAACAAAGACGTAAAATGTCAAAATCATTAGGAAATTCTCCAGAACCCTTAGAATTAATCGAGAAATTCGGTGCCGATGGAGTTCGTGTAGGTTTGCTATTGAGCGCCTCGGCAGGAAACGATATTATGTTTGACGAAGAATTGTGTAACCAAGGAAAAGCGTTTACCAATAAAATTTGGAACGCTTTCAAACTGATAAAAGGCTGGGAAGTTTCGGATGCAATTCCGCAACCGGAATCGTCCAAGGTGGCTATAGAATGGTATGAAGCCAAGTTGCAGCAAACGCTTTTGGAAATCGAAGACAATTTCGAAAAATATAGAATTTCCGATGCCTTGATGGGAATTTACAAATTGGTTTGGGACGATTTCTGTTCTTGGTTTCTTGAAATGATAAAACCGGGCTACCAACAACCTATTGACAGCCTAACATTGGCGAAAGCAATAGAAATGCTGGAAAACAACATGAAATTATTGCATCCGTTTATGCCGTTCTTAACCGAGGAAATTTGGCAAATTCTTGCCGAAAGAAGTCTAGAAGAAGCGTTAATCGTTTCGACTTGGCCCCAAATAAAACCGTTTAATGCGCAATTAATTACCGATTTCGAAAATACAATCGAAGTGATTTCCGGAATCAGAACGATACGTAAAGACAAGAATATTCCGTTTAAAGACGCCGTCGAATTGCGAATTGTGAATCACGATAAAGCATCGACTTATTTTGATGCTGTGGTGACCAAATTAGGGAACATCACTTCCTTAGAATATGTTTCCGATAAAGTGGATGGCGCTCTGTCTTTCCGTGTAAAATCCAATGAATATTTTATTCCAATCACAGGAAATATCAATGTGGAAGAAGAAATTGCAAAACTAACTACCGAGTTAGTCTACACCCAAGGCTTCTTGAAATCGGTTCAAAGTAAATTGGCTAACGAGAAATTTGTGGCTGGAGCACCCGAGAAAGTTTTGGCAATCGAAAGACAAAAAGAATCCGATGCTTTGGCAAAAATTGCTACAATCGAGCAGAGTATTGCAGGATTGAAATAAGATTGGTTTAGTTTATAAAACACGAAACCCGACTCGTTTTTAAAACGGGTCGGGTTTTTAGTTTAAAATTATTTTTGATTAAAATCGTGCCAATATTCCTGCATTAATTCCAAAAGGATGACTAGGTCTTAATCCTGCTGGTGTTCTTGCAACTCCTTTGTCTGAATCTAATAAGTTGATAATATTTGAAGTTATGCTTACCTTATTGGTGAGATGGTATTTTGCAGCAAAATCAATTATTATGTTGTCCTGAATTTTATAATTTTCTGGAATGCCTCCCTGACCTGCCTTTGTTCTGAATTCTCCTATGTAACGTGCGTTCAAAGCTAAACTATATTTTTTATGTTCTAAATCGGCAGTCAAGGCCAATTGATTTTTGGCAATAAATGGAATTTCGTCACCATAAGTTACTGTTCCCCAACTTGGGCTAATAAAATTGGATTTTAATTCGGTGTTAGTATAGGTATAACTTAAAGTAATTGGCAATTTAAATATGTTTGATTTATTTAAAACATCATAAGAGGCGGTAAATTCTGAACCATTTACAGTTGCTTTCCCTGCGTTAAACAAATCACCAGTTCCGGTGCCTCCACCAGACATAGTATCTGCTCCTTGCATATTTGAATATTCATTAAGGAATATCACAATTTCAGATGAAAAAGCATTTTTATTCATTCGAAAGCCAAATTCAGAATTAACACTGTTTTCAGCATCTTCTCCTGGCAATGCTCCTGCAGGAGAAAATCCTTTGTGTAAACTTCCAAATAATTTGTAGCTATCGTTTAAGTTGTATAAAATCCCCAATCCCGGAATCCATACATTTACTTTATTTTCGATAGTTTTTAAATTTACTCCAGTCCTATTTAAGTCTGATTTTCCATAATCGTTGTTTGTTACAGTAATGTTTTCATTTCGCAAACCGGGTGTAAGAATTAATTTATCAATTGTCAAATTATATAAAATGTGTGATGCCACAGCTTTGGCACTTTGAATTCTATTGGCATTACTACCGCCAAGACCATTATTGGTTTTGTTCATAAATTTGTTGTTTATCGCATAACCATCTACCCATTGGTAACGGTCTTCATAGTCTTCGTGGTAGCGAACTCCAAATTCTACATCGTGTTTTACTGTCGCGGTGTTAAAATTCAAATTTCCAACGGTTTGTACTCCTTGTGATTCATAATTTCTATTATTTGCTTTGACAAGCAAAGCGTTTGCGATTGTATTTGTATTAGCTGTAAGCGCAGCATATTCTGCAGCATATTTGATTGGGTCTGCTGTCACGTTTGCTATCGAAACAGATGCTGTCCCTAAATTAACTTCATCCAGTTTGTACCAATTTCTGGCAAAAGTATTTCGATACCCTTTTGTGGTAAAGGTTAAATTTTGTGAAGGTCTGATAAAATGCGTTGCCATTAATTGAAAATGATCTGTAAGTAGATTGTCTTCGTTAGACCCTAAATATCTTCGGTACGGATTCGATTTATAATCGGTATCTGTCAGTCCTAAATACGTTTCGTTTGATACGTCTTCTGAATATTGCAGCTTCATCGTTAATGATTGGTATATTTTTGCATCTAAGTCAGTATTTAAACGAAATTTTGCAACATAATCATTGGCATCAAACCCCGTTTTTTTAGAACTATAATCAATGTCCATAAAACCATCCGAGTTTCGGCTGTTGTATTCGACCAGGTAAGCGAAGTTTTTGAAAGAATCTCCAATACTGGTGTAGAAATGTTTGGTATTGTAACTGCCATAAGTGGCGCTTATGTTGCCAGAAAAGGTAGTAGGTATTTGAGTCGAAACCATATTCAAGGCACCAGCAGTAGTGTAAGGGCCATATTGAATCTGGCTTCCTCCTTTGATAACTTCAAAAGCTTTCATACGCGCAGCAGTTGGGAAATAATAAGCAGCAGGAGCCGCATAGGGAGCTGGGGCAATAAGAACACCGTCTTCCATAAGGGTTATTTTAGAACTTCGGTCAGGATTTGTTCCTCTCATTCCAATGCTTGGTCGTAAACCAAAACCATCCGTTTCTTGTATAGTCACACCGGGAACATTTATCAAAATTCTGGAAATGTCATCTTGCTTGAATACTTTGATATCGGCTTCAGAAATATAGAATGTTGAGCCGGCCTTGTTTTTTGCTTTGAACTTGTTGCCGACAATTGCATCAGAATTAATAATAACTTCGGATAAGGAATTGATGGTGTCTTTTTTTATCTCTTTTTCTTGAGAAAAACCTAGGAATGTCATGTTAATAAATGCGAGAGCAACTATTTTTCTCATGGAGTAAATTATTTTTTGATAGTATTTGGTTAATGTTATTTAGAATAAATAAAAATAATGGTGCAAATATAGAATCTGATTTTGGTTTATCAAAATCTATTTAGACTAATTATAAATAATAATTTAGTATTTTTATGTATTTAATTGAAATTCAAAAAGGTAGGCGGTAAAATAATTTGAAAGAAAAAGATAAGCTTATTGCTTTTGTTAAACGAGACTAAAATTTTTCACTTCGTTTTCTTCATTCCGTATTTTTCGGTACTTGGTTTTTTCTGCTGTATCCCAGTAATGACAATCACTATACTGTCTTTTGTAATCTGGGAATACCCTATTTTTCGTGGATACTCATTGTTAGGATTTTCGAATACTAATTGGTTCTCGACTGTAGTATTGTGTTTGTATGTTACTGGTTTGTCATTGTTTTGCCCTTTGATGGTCGAAATGTAAAAGAGATTTTCCCCCTTTTGTTCTAGTTGAATTTGTTCCACATGCAGCGTGTCTTTTCCTTTTATGAAATAGCTTTCACCATCATAGAAGCTGTCGTTTACCTTTTTCCAAGTTTCTGAGAGATTTCCATCTTTCGAATTGTTTTCCCATTTTCCCAAAAGCCAATCGGCACCCACTATTTTCGAAGTTTCATTTGATTTTTTGCAAGAGGTAAATGTCAGGATTGTAATGAGAATGAGAAATGCTTTTTTCATTGGAGGAATAAATTGAATTGGTCTATAAACTTTTCAAAATTAGTTAAAAAGAGTGTTAAATGCCACTTGAAGTTGTTCAAAAAAAATCTGAAATCTAAAATCTGAAATCCGCAATCTTTTCACTAAATTTGCACTCCAATAAAAGGATTAAAAAATGTTAGACAGACTTCAAATAGTAAAACAACGTTTCGACGAGATTTCGGACTTGATTATTCAGCCCGACGTGATTGCCGACCAAAAACGTTATGTGCAATTGAATCAGGAATATAAAGGTTTGAAAGCATTGGCCAAAAAGCGTGACGAATACGTAATGCTGATGGCAAATATTGAAGAAGCCAACGAAATAATTGCCGATAATAGTGATGCGGACATGACCGAAATGGCCAAAATGCAACTCGAAGAAGCCAAGGAAAGACTACCGGAATTAGAGGAAGAAATCAAGTTTATGTTAATTCCAAAAGACGAAGAAGACGCCAAGAATGTGATGGTCGAAATTCGCGCCGGAACGGGTGGCGACGAAGCCAGTATTTTTGCGGGAGATTTGTTCAGGATGTACACTAAATATTGTGAAAATAGAGGTTGGAGAACTTCGGTTGTCGACATGAATGAAGGAACTTCGGGTGGTTTCAAAGAAGTGATTTTTGAAGTTACAGGCGAAGATGTTTATGGGACCTTGAAGTTTGAAGCGGGCGTTCACCGAGTGCAACGGGTACCGCAAACGGAAACGCAAGGACGTGTTCACACCTCGGCAGCAACGGTCATGGTACTTCCGGAAGCCGAAGAATTTGACGTGCAGATAGATATGAACGATGTTCGTGTCGATTTTTTCTGTTCTTCTGGACCTGGCGGACAATCAGTAAATACTACAAAATCAGCAGTTCGTTTGACACACATTCCAACAGGATTAGTAGCGCAGTGTCAAGACCAGAAATCACAGCACAAGAATAAAGATAAAGCCTTAACGGTTTTGCGTTCTCGTTTGTACGAACAGGAATTGGCCAAAAAGCAAGAACAAGATGCCAGTAAACGTACTTCGCAAGTAAGTTCTGGTGACCGTTCTGCCAAAATTAGAACATACAACTATGCCCAAGGTCGTGTGACGGATCACCGAGTGGGATTGACTTTATACGATTTAGGAAATATTATGAATGGGGACATCCAGAAAATTGTTGACGAATTACAACTAGTCAATAATATGGAGAAATTGAAGGAAGCGAGTGAGGTATTTTAAATAGGTTTTGGGCTTTTAGGTCTAGGGTTTTAGGTAATAAATTATAGGTTTTTTGTAAAACTAAAATATATGAGAAACTTTAGAGATTTAGAAGTTTGGCAAAGTTCTGTTTTATTTGTTAAAAGAATTTACATTATAACCGGTTCTTTCCCAAACGAAGAAAAATTCGGGCTGGTTTCTCAAATTAACAGATGTGCAGTTTCAATTCCTTCTAACATAGCCGAAGGTTGTTCCAGAAGTTCTCAAAAGGATTTTTCTAGGTTTTTACAGATAAGTTTGGGTTCTGCCTTCGAATTGGAAACTCAAATTGAAATAGCCAAAGAGATAGGTTTTGTGGATGAAATTTTACATCTAGAAATTATTACCGAGCTCAATGTAATTCAAAAAAGAATTCAATCATTAAAAAAGTACGTTGATTCTCAGGTTTAAATCTAACACCTAAAACCCAACACCCAACACCTAAAACCTAAAACCCAACAATGACAACTAAAGAACTAATCGACCAAATCAAAATCAAAAAATCCCTCCTTTGTGTAGGACTGGATGTTGATTTGAATAAAATACCACCGCATTTATTAGAATTAGAAGACCCGATTTTCGAGTTCAACAAGGCGATAATCGATGCCACGCACGATTTGGCAGTTGCCTATAAACCCAACACGGCTTTTTTTGAAGCGTATGGAATAAAAGGTTGGCAGTCGTTGCAAAAAACCATCAACTACATCAACGAAAACTACCCTGAAATTTTCACGATTGCCGATGCAAAACGGGGTGATATTGGCAACACTTCGTCCATGTATGCCAAAGCTTTTTTCGAGGATTTGAACTTTGACAGCGTTACCGTTGCGCCTTATATGGGGAAAGATTCGGTGGAACCGTTCTTGGCTTTCGAAAATAAACACACGATACTATTGGCTTTGACCTCCAATGAAGGGGCGTTTGATTTTCAAACCCTGAATGTTGGTGGAAAGGAATTATACACTCAGGTTTTGGAAACCTCTAAAAATTGGAAAAACTCCGAAAACCTGATGTATGTGGTTGGCGCCACAAAAGCCGAATATTTCACGGAAATACGTAAAATTGTCCCTGATAGCTTCTTGCTTGTTCCCGGTGTTGGCGCACAAGGTGGAAGCCTTTCAGAAGTATGTAAATACGGAATGAATGCCAATATAGGATTGTTGATTAATTCCTCAAGAGCGATTATTTATGCCTCAAAGGGAACTGATTTTGCCGAAAAGGCTAGGGCAGAAGCGTTACTAATGCAGCAAGAAATGGAAGCCATTTTAAAATTATTTAAGATTTTTGATTAACGATTTTTGATTTTAGATGCTCAAAACTATAGAAATTTAACATATATGTTTATTTACACCAAATCTGAAATCGTTAATCTTCATTCGAAAAACCTATGATAAACTACACCATTTATAAGAATGAAAACAGCAATCAATGGGTGACTTTTGTCCACGGTGCTGGCGGTAGTTCGTCTATATGGTTCAAGCAAATTCGGGATTTTAAAAAATCCTATAATGTATTGTTGTTGGATTTACGCGGGCACGGGAATTCCAATGTCCAAATCAAAGAAGCGTTTAAACAAAAATACACTTTCGAATCCATTGCTAATGATGTTCTGGAAGTGATTGACCATCTAAAAATCGAAAAATCACACTTTGTAGGGATTTCTTTGGGCACGATTTTGATTCGTCAATTGGCCGAAATGCATCCGGAGCGTGTGCAGAGTATGATTTTAGGTGGTGCTATTTTGAAGATGAATTTTCGTTCGCAAATTTTGATGAGATTGGGAAATACTTTTAAATATGTCTTGCCTTATTTGGTATTGTACCAATTTTTTGCTTTTGTGATTATGCCTAAAAAAAATCACAAGCAATCCCGATTGCTTTTTATAAATGAAGCTAAAAAGTTGTACCAAAAAGAATTTATTAAATGGTTCAAATTGACAGCCGAAATAAATCCGTTGCTGAGGTGGTTTCGACAAATGGAATTAAATATACCAACTCTTTATGTGATGGGAGAAGAAGATTATATGTTTTTGCCTTCTGTTAGACTAGTGGTTGAAAAACACTGCAAATCATCCCAATTATTTGTAATTGAACAATGTGGGCATGTGGTTAATGTGGAACAGCCAATTGTTTTTAACAATGCAGTTTTAACATTTATTGGTTTAACAAAATAAAGAATGTCCCGCGGGACATTCTTTTTACTAACCAAAACCAAAATAATAAATAACCAGTTTATTACTTTGCAAAGTTTGTAAATTCCCTACTCTTTTGCTGTTAAGATTTTGTTATTACTTTGTTGTAGTTACGTTAAGTTTCAATAAAACACCACCGTTTTATTGTCATAAACCATGGTTTTTCGTTCGGCGTGGAGCTTTATGGCCCTAGCCAAAACGATGCGTTCTAAATCGCGTCCTTTCATAATAAAATCGTCAATGGAATTGATGTGAGAAACACGGGTAATGTCTTGCTCAATAATAGGCCCTTCATCCAAGTGTTGCGTCACATAATGACTAGTAGCACCAATGATTTTAACGCCTCTTTTAAAAGCGGAATGATACGGCTTGGCACCAGGAAAAGCGGGTAAAAAGGAATGATGGATGTTGATGATTTTATTTTCGTAAAGTGAGATTAAAGTTGGTGTTATAATTTGCATGTAACGAGCCAAAACTACGAAGTCTATTTCGTGTTTTTGAAGCAATGCTATCTGTTTTTTTTCGCCTTCTTCTTTATTTTCCTTGGTAAAAGGAATGTAGTAAAAAGGAATGTTGAAACGTTTTGCAATAGGTTTCAAATCTTCGTGGTTGCTAATAATCAAAGGAATTTCTACATTCAATTCATCTGCGCTATATCGCCCCAAGATATCAAATAAGCAATGGTCGTATTTGGATACAAAAAGCGCCATTTTTGGTTTTTGGTCTTTGGTGTAAATTTCCCACGACATTTTAAAATCGTTGGCGATAGTTTGCTGGAAATCATTCTTTATTGAGGCTACATCTATGGCTTGATTGGTAAGTTCACACTCGAGACGCATAAAAAAAACGTTTTGCTCTACATCCACATGCTGGTCGATATAGATAATATTTCCTTCCACTTTTACTATAAAATTAGTCACTGCGGCAATAATTCCTTTTTGGTCCTTACAATGAATGAGAATGGTTATTTTTTGCATAATATATTAATTTGTAGCTACTCCCGCTTTACATTTCAAATCCTCACTTTCTAAAGTTCAGGGCTTTCCATTTCTATAAGGGCTAGAATCTCGGAATTCTCGAGAACGGTTATCGATAATTTTCTTCAAAACTAATCTTATTTTTTTAAATAAAAAATCAGCTTACCATTAAATATAAATTTGGTTACATTTCAGATGTAATGATTGAAATGTTTGATGCCAATGGTTATAAAGTGATTTCTAAAGCGGATGCCAACAGTTATCTTGATAAAGAATTCGTATTGAATGGCTTTGTGTTGAAATTAAATTTCAATTTTTTTAAATAACAAGTGTTTGAATTAACCATCAAACTTTTTGATTTTCAGAAGCAAAAATTAGTGTTTTTTTGAATTGATTTTTTTTTTGTTAATTTTTTTTATTTTTATTAACACGAAAATTTTCTAATTAACTAATAATTAGTAGTTTACAATTTAATTTTGTTTGTTTATAATTACTGTATTCATGTTATTTTTCCTAATAAGAAATGCGTTTTATCGATAATAGTTACTTTTTATCGGTTTTTAACAGTATTTTTTTTCCATTCATTTTTTACAGATTAACTTTAGTATAAGAACTTTTAAAAGAAGTTTTAAGTTTTGCTATACAGCAACTTTTCGTTAATAATTGGTTTGAAAAGAGTTTATTCGTATTCCCCAAATGAAGAATTCTTTTGACGATGGTACACTTCAATTTTTTTGAAGAGGTTTTTTTTCTAGACACGATTTCCCAAATCTGTAAACTTCCTGTTATTCCCTAATTTTTGGTGTTAAAATATTTATCATTATGAAAAAATTTATGTTTCTAGGGTTTCGTGACTTTTTCAGCTCTCAAAGTTTAGTCTTTGATAGTAGCAGAGAAAGTAGTTTTAAGTTCGATTTTACGAAAGACGGCTTAAAAGAAAAAGGGGTCTCGAATCAGTCGAGAGCAAGAGGTATTGGTAGTTTAATTTTGATGCTGATACTTTTTTTATTGTTTAGTAATGCTTCATGGGCACAATTTGTTTTGGATGGTACTCCAGCAGAATGGCCTGGAATATTAAATAATGGAACCGTAAACGCAAAAGTATTTTTACGGGATGCCAATAATACTAACGACAACCAATTTACCAACGGTTCCCAAGATCCGGATTTATTGGCTGAATGGGGTTGGAGTAGCGGGCAAACCAATGATAAAGGCGATATTAGCAATGCCGGTGCAGCTTTATTACCGGGCAATATTTTAGCCTTTTTTGGGGATAGAACAGCTATTAATGGCGATGCACAAATTGGTTTTTGGTTTTTCAAAGGGGATATACGTCCGCTTCCAGCTTTTACTTTTACAACCGAACACCAAGTGGGTGACCTTTTAGTGTTGAGTAATTTTACAAATGGTGGTGGGACTGTTGTATTGCGTATTTACAGATGGGTTGGCTCAGGAGGTTCTGAGGGTTCATTGAATCTTGTTGGTACCACGACTAATGCCAGGGTAAATGCAACCCCACAAGCAATACCTAATGCTGGACCTTTTTTAGCTTCCACACCTAGTACTGCCCAATGGACCTATCAAGGTAAAAATGTGCCAAGCATAGGTACACCCGCAGCCAACACCTATGCTACAGGTGCTTATTTTGAAGGATTTATAGACTTGGATGATATTGCAGGAGCTAGCCCATGTATCACCAGTTTTTTATTGGAAACTCGTAATTCCCAATCTACAACGGCATCTCTTCAAGATTTTGTACAGGGAGCTTTCAATGGAGTTCCACTAGCTCCAACACCTACGCCGAATGCCCGATGTGATGCAGGTACAGTAGCATTAACAGCTTCAGGTTGCAGCAATGGTGACCTTAAATGGTATGCTGCAGCAACAGGAGGTTCTCCTATATTTACCGGCCCAACGTTTTCTCCAAATATAAGTGTAACAACTCCTTTTTATGTTTCATGTACTGTAAATACTTGTGAAGGACCGAGAGCATCAGTGGTCGCGACGGTAAATCCGCTTCCAACAGTTTCTGTAAATTCGGGATCCCGATGTATTAGTGGTACTAATTCGGCTGCTGTTTTATTAACAGCTACTCACAATGCGGCTAATCCTAGCTTCTTGTGGAGTACTGGTGCAACTACACCTTCGATAAGTGTATCTCCGGAAGTTACCACTCCTTATACAGTGACGGTAACAAACGGAATCACTGGTTGTTCTAATTCAGCTACAAATACTGTAACGGTGAATCCGCTTCCGCCTATTACTTGTCCGGCTCCTCTAAGTACAAATGTTGCGTGCGGTGTGAGTGAAGTAATAGCACAGCAATTAGCCAATGCTTCATTTGCAACATGGCTTGCTACAGGGCCGGTGGCGCCAGCAGGTCATTCAATTGCGGTAACCTATGCTTATTCAGCTGGAGCTGCACCGAACCCAGTTGGTACAGCGCCTTTGATTCTGGCATTTAACGATCCATCAATAATAAGTACATCAGTAACTGTTACATGGATGATAACAAATACCACAACAGGATGTGTAAATTCGTGTAATTCAACATTTACATTACAATATACTTGTGCTCCAGGTTGTACAACACAAGTTACAAATTTAACATGTTTTGGTAATAGCTCAGGAACAATCACGGTTACTGTCCAAGGTGGAACACCACCCTATACAGCGACTCTGTTTTTAAGTTCTAATTTAGTTACTCCTATAGTTAATGCAACTAATCCTGGAACAGGAATAGGGGAGGGAGGATCACATACATTCACAGGTTTGGCGGCAAATGCACCAGGTGTTAATTATGTTGTAATTACTACAGATACAACCACAACTATTGCTGATGGAGGTGTTTGTACAGCTACACTAACCCAGCCATCAGCAGTTAGTTGTACTATCCAAAGTACCGATCCATTATGTTTTGGAGGCACCGATGGTTCCTTAACAGCGAGCGGTTCAGGAGGAACAGGTGCGTATGAGTACAGTTTAAATGGTGGTCCTTTCCAAGCCAGTGGTACTTTCACTGGATTAGTAGCCAACGTACTTTATACCGTAACTACAAGGGACATCAATCTTTGTACCTCAACTTGTACCGTAACTTTAACCCAGCCATCAGCAGTTAGTTGTACTATCCAAAGTACCGATCCATTATGTTT
>CAZHVE010000038.1:0-138 GCA_964535705.1 uncultured Flavobacterium sp. | reverse complement strand
CTGGATTAGTAGCCAACGTACTTTATACCGTAACTACAAGGGACATCAATCTTTGCCCTTCTACCTGTGCAGTAACTTTAACCGCACCTGTTTGTGGCTATGGTTGTACCCCAGGATACTGGCAAGGAGGTTCTGGTA
>CAZHVE010000037.1:0-20299 GCA_964535705.1 uncultured Flavobacterium sp. | reverse complement strand
AAATTCTACATCTTCAACAAAAGTCTTCGCATACGAAACTGCATATTTTGCTCTAGCAATAATATCTTCTGGGGTGGTATTTAATTTATATCTAATATGAGAATCTGAAGTACCTATACCTGTGTGTATTCTTGGCCTTACCGCATTTTTAAGTGCAGCTGCGGCTACATCAATATCATTTTTTACAGCTCTAGTTAAACCACAAACGGCGGCGTTTTTTACAATTTTACTTATTTCTGAAACCGACAAAAAATCACCTGGACTTGAAACAGGAAAACCAGCTTCAATAATATCTACCCCCATTTCGTCTAGCCTGGCGGCTATAACAAGCTTTTGCTGAGTGTCTAATTTACATCCTGGGACTTGTTCACCATCTCTTAAAGTGGTATCAAAAATTTGGACTTTCTCTCTGTTCATTTTAAAATATTTAATGTAATTTCACACCTTCAAACAAAAATATATTTTATTACGATACCATAAAATTAATTTTTGTCGATTATACTGTTTATAAAGCCAATAAAAACTTTTTAAACCCTTATTTAATAGTACGTTACATCATTATATATTACAATGGCTAACCATCAAAAAGATTCACTATTTGTACTGATAAAATCCCTTTCAAAATCTGAAAAAAGACAATTCAAGATTTTTGCCAGTCGACTCGAAACAAGTTCCAATACAAAGTTTATCGAATTGTTTAACATTTTGGACAAATCCGAGGGTTACGACGAGAAAATTATCTTGAAAAGTGGCGTTATCAAGAAAGTACAATTGTCCAATCTAAAGTCGTATTTATACAAACAAATTTTGGTAAGTATTCGATTGAATATTCCTAGTCAAAATATTCGATATCAGTTACGTGAACAAATTGATTTTGCTACTATTTTATATAATAAAGGCTTGTACAAACAAAGCTTGAAAATTTTGGATAAGACCAAGTTACAAGCAATGGAAAACGATGAGAATTACATAGCTTACGAAATTGTGGAATTCGAAAAATTAATTGAATCTCAATACATTACTCGAAGTATTCAGGGTCGAGCTGATGAATTAGTAATTCAGGCCAAGGAGTTGAATTACAAAAACACCATTTCGAGTAAATTATCCAATCTTTCGTTGCAATTGTATGGCATTATGCTGAAAACGGGCTATGTAAAAAGTGATGAAGAGCAAAAATATATCGACGATTATTTCAATAAACATACCGCTAGACTTAATGAAACCAAATTTGGTTTTCGTGAAAAATATTGGTATTACAATGCCTATTTGTGGCGTAGTTTTTTAGTCCAAGATTTTTTGTCATGCTATAAATATGCGCATAAATGGGTTACTCTTTTTTATGATAATAAAAACATGATTTACCTCAATCCTGTTTTTTTCTTGAAAGGAAACCATTATTTATTAGAGTCATTGTTTATGTTGAAGTACAAGTCCAATTTCAAGAAATACCTGGAATTGCTCGAAGACACCATCAACGATCCCCAGTTTCCGGTCAATGATAATATTACTTCTTTGTCTTTCTTGTATTTGTATAATAATAAATTGAATTATCATATTCTAGAAGGAACCTTTACAGAGAGTGAATATCTAATTCCAGAAATTCTAAACAAAATTAAATTGCATAGTGATCACCTTGATGAACATCATGAAATGTTATTTTATTATAAAATAGCTTCCATTTATTTTGGAGTTGAAAAATATAACGAATCGATATTCTATCTCGAAAAAATCATCAACAACAAGAACCTTTATGTTCGTGAAGATTTGGCTTGTTTTGCCCGGCTACTTTGTTTGATTGCGCATTACGAATCCGGTAAAGATTTCAATTTAGAAAACCAGTTAAAAAGCACCTATACTTTTTTAATAAAAATGAATGATTTGCATGAAGTGCAAAAGGAAATCATCCGCTTCTTGAAAAAATTGAATTCTATTTATCCTAGCGACATAAAAAAGGAGTTCATCAAAGTGAAGGAACGATTTATCGAATTGGAAAAAAACACTTTTGAAAAAAGGGCTTTTCTTTATCTCGATATCATTTCTTGGCTGGAAAGCAAAATCGAAAACCGAAAAATCAGCGATATCATCAAGGAAAAAGCCAAGTTGAATAACCGGTAATCTAGTAGATACCTATTTAAATCACACCTAAGACTAATTGAGTTCATATTGTTTTGAATTCCAATTGATTAAAAAAATCAATAATTGGAATTACTTTATTATGTATATTTGTTTCACCGTTAAATTGACCCTAATGACAACAATTACAGTTCATCCACAAGATGCTTCACAAATTGAAGCAGTAAAAACGATAATGAAAGCTTTGAATATCAAATTTGAGGTTTCAATAGTAAAACCATACAATCCGGAGTTTGTAGCAAAAATAAAACGTAGCGAAAAAGATTTTAAAAACGGGAAATTTACAAGCGTGAAAGTCGAAGATTTGAGTAAATACATCGATGATCTGTGAGTTATATTTTACTTTTTTCGCGGAAAACGGAAGAAGATTTACTCTTTCATAAAAAATCTGGAAATAAGGCCGTTCTCAAAAAAATTATTGCCTTTTTAGAAGAAATAGTTGAACATCCCTATTCTGGATCGGGAAAGCCCGAAGCTCTAAAGTACGACCTAAACGGAAAATGGTCCCGCAGAATCAATAGTGAACACCGACTCATTTACGAAGTTCTTGAAGATGTAATACTTTTGCATTCGGCTAGAGGACATTACAAATAAATTATCTTAAATCAACTCCATGCGAAGTTGTACTACTTTTAAACTTCGGAAAAAAGGCGGAATTTATTCGGAAAATTTACCAAAACAATAGAAAATAAATCTGTGACTATCCCGAAAATCTGCGTTATCCGCGTTCAAAAAATACTTAAAAAATGGATTTACAAGACCAACTAAAAAACCTTTTTCCTAATCACGAGCCTGCTCCTGAGGAAACAATAGTGACTCCAACACATGTGCTTTATATTCAAGCGGAGCCGATGATTTGTAAATACGAAAAACGCAAAGGAAAAGCCACCACCATAATCGAAGGTTATGAAGGCACGGACGCCGATTTTAAAATGCTGGCCAAAGAAATCAAAACCAAGTTGAGCGTGGGCGGGACTTTCAAAGACGGTGCTATCATCATTCAAGGGGATTACCGCGATAAAATTATGACGCTTTTAAAAGAAAAAGGGTTTAAGGTAAAACGCGTGGGCGGGTAAAAATCAGTTTACAGTATTCAGATTAAAAAAATAAAAAAAAACAACATAAATCCAGCTTCATCTCTCTCCCCTTAGTATTAAGCGATAAAAGAGGCAAAAGTTAAGAGTCAATAGCCAAAAGTCATAAGGCGCAAGAATCATCTTGCGCCTTTTTATTTTTATAGGAGGGCTTTTTTTGTATGCCAAGACCAAACGCATGAGGGTTTTCATTTACCAGTCAATTTCAGTCTTTCCTTTCGATTTCAGATAGGCATTCGTTTGGCTAAAATGTTTGTTACCAAACCATTTTCCCTGATTGGCGCTCATGGGAGATGGATGACCCGATTCTAAAACAAGATGTTTGGTTCTATTAATTTTAGCATCTTTCTTTTGAGCAAAATTGCCCCAAAGTAAGAAAACTATATGTTCTTTTTCGTCGGAAATTTTTTGGATAATAACATCGGTAAAAATACTCCAATTCAAATGTTTATGACTATTGGGACTGTCCTTTCTAACCGAAAGTGAAGCATTCAAAAGTAAAACGCCTTGCGCTGCCCAATGTGTTAAGTTGCCAGATGTAGGTAAAAAAACAGTCCCAAAATCATCATTCAGCTCCCTAAAAATATTGCGCAGCGAAGGCGGAATTCGAACGCCATCATTTACTGAAAAACACAAGCCGTTGGCTTCTCCATCTCCATGATACGGATCTTGACCAATAATAACCACCTTTAAATCATTAAACGAACAATAATCGAAGGCTGCAAAAAGCAATTCTTTGGGCGGGAAACAAATATGATTTTGATATTCTGAATCAACAACTTGCATCAAATCCTTGAAATAGGGTTGCTGGATTTCGTCCGCTAAAAAATGCTGCCAATAAGGATGAAATTGGGGATGCATATAAATGTTTTATAGGCCAAAGTTCGGAAAGTTTTTGCAAACTACGCCAAGAAAATGGTTTTTGAATTTTTTACTTTGTAACTTTGGACTTTTGACACGAAAATGATATCCATTACCGAAAAAACATTACAAGACCTACAATTCCCCACCGTTCGGGAAACGATTTCGGCGATTTGCAATACCGATATCGGCAAGCAAAAAGCACTAGAAATTGAACCCTTCAAAGACAAGGAAACCTTGATGAAGGCTTTGATGCAAACGACCGAATACGTTTCTTCTTTCCAGAATAACAATGCCATTCCCAACCACGGATTTGATGCCATTAGTTATGAAATCAAATTTCTAGCAATAGAAGACAGTTTTCTAGAAGTAGGCAGTTTCAGGAAAATTGCAACCCTATCCGAAACCACGAATTTTCTTTTGAATTATCTGAAGAAGTTTGAGGAGTATTACCCTTATTTGAATGCCAAAGCCTCACAGGTCGAACTCACCAAAGATATAATCTATCTTGTAGATGTTGTGGTTGATAAATATGGGGAAATAAAAAACAATGCCTCACCCGACTTATTGAATATTCGCCGAGAAATGAATACTGTTAGAGGAAAGGTGAATCAGAGTTTTGGTGTAGCATTAACGCAATACAATTCGTTAGGCTATCTGGACGATATTAAGGAAAGTTTTGTTCAAAATCGTAGAGTTTTGGCTGTTTTGGCTATGTATCGCCGCAAAGTGAAAGGGTCTATTCTGGGGAGTTCAAAAACGGGAAGTATCGCTTATATCGAACCCGAAATGACCCTGAAATATTCTCGTGAACTGAGTAATTTAGAGTACGAGGAAAAAGAAGAAATCACCCGAATTCTGAAACAATTATCCAATCAAATACGGCCATTTTTATCCTTATTAATTCAATACCAAGATTTCTTGAGCGATATTGATCTGATTGCGGCTAAGGCGAAATATGCGAACAAAATTAATGGAGTTTTACCCACAATAACCGACGAAAGAAGATTGTATTTTAGAGATGCCTTCCACCCTATTTTGTATTTGAATAATAAACAGAACAACGAAATTACGCATCCTCAAACTATCGAATTAAGTCAAGAAAATAGAATTATAGTTATTTCCGGTCCTAATGCAGGAGGAAAAACCATCTCGCTAAAAACTATTGGATTATTGCAACTCATGTTACAATCTGGCATCTTAATTCCTGTTAACGAGCGAAGTGAAACTTTTTTGTTTGACAGAATCCTGACGGATATCGGCGACAACCAGTCTATTGAAAATCATCTGAGTACCTACAGCTACCGACTTAAAAACATGAACTACTTCTTGAAAAAATGTAACAAGAAAACCATGTTCCTAATTGATGAATTTGGTACCGGTTCCGATCCGGAATTGGGAGGTGCACTGGCAGAAATTTTCTTAGAGGAATTTTACCATCGCGAAGCTTTCGGAATTATAACCACGCATTATTCAAACCTAAAAATTTTGGCAAACGAATTGCCTTTTGCTACTAATGCCAATATGTTGTTCGACGAAAAATCGTTGGAACCTATGTACAAATTGGCTTTGGGTCAAGCGGGAAGTTCGTTTACGTTTGAAGTGGCGCAGAAAAACGGAATTCCCTACAGCTTAATCAATCGGGCAAAAAAGAAAATTGAAGTCGGAAAAGTGCGTTTCGACAAAACCATTGCCACGCTACAAAAGGAACGTTCTAAGATGGAAAAAACCTCGCAAACACTCAAAGAAGAAGAAACAAAAGCGCGTGAAGAAGGCAAAAAAATGGAAACCATCAACGTGAAAATCAAACAAAAACTGGAAAGTTATCAAGAATTGTATGACAGCAACCAGAAAACGATTTACATTGGTCAAAAAATAGAATCTATTGCAAGCAACTATTTCAATAATAAAAATAAGAAAGATCTGATTGGTGAATTTATGAAAATCATCGAAATCGAAAATTCTAAACGCATAAAAGCAACTCCAAAGGAAATTAAGGCGATTGTCGAAAAGAAAAAGGAAGTCATTAAAGAAATCGAGGTAAAAGTCGAAGCAATCCGAATCCTAAAAAATGAAAAGAAAATCAAACCCTTAATCATCAAACCAAAACCAGTTTTGAAAGTGGGTGATCGCGTTAGGATGTTTGACGGCAAAGCGGTAGGAAGCATTGACAACATTGAAAAAAACAAGGCAACCGTGAATTACGGCATGTTCACTTCGAAAGTGAGCGTGGATCTTTTGGAATTAGTGGAAGCTGTCAAGAAATAGTTAGTACTTCATTGCGAGGAACGAAGCAATCGCACTAACATAAGCACACAAGTTGAGCAACTTAATGAGGTTATTCGTTACTACCAATTGACAAAACAAAACCAAAATGATGAAGCCCGGATTCATTTATATCATCACTAATAAATACCAAACGGTAGTTTATACAGGTGTTACTTCCAATCTTCCACAAAGAATTATGGAACACAAAGAAAAAAAATATCCAAATTCATTTTCTACTCGTTACAATCTGAATATATTAGTCTATTACGAACAATTTCAATGGATTGGTGATGCTATTTCCAGAGAAAAACAAATCAAAGCAGGATCAAGAGAAGCTAAAAACGATTTAATTCGTTCTTTAAATCCGACTTGGAAAGATTTATTTGAAGAAATCAAAGATATAATGACCGAATAAAAATAATTTTTAAACCAGGAATAAATTTGAGCAACAAATGTGATTGCTTCGTTCCTCGCAATGACAAAACCATGCTAAACCTCCCTCCAAACAAAAAAATAATCCTCTTTGACGGCGTTTGTAATCTATGTGATTCAGCCGTTCAATTTGTGATTCAACACGATACAAAAGACGTGTTTCGCTTTGTGGCCTTGCAATCAGAATTGGGTCAGGAAATTTTAAAACACATTGGCATCAACCCAATAAATATTGACAGTGTTATTCTGTACGAACCCGGAATTGCTTATTATTACAAGTCAGATGCTGCAATACAAATAGCTCGAAATATGGGTGGTTTCTTTCATTTTGGAACGATATTTAGAATTATACCCGCTAGCATTCGTAACCAACTTTATGACTATATTGCCAAGAATCGCTATAAATGGTATGGAAAAAAAGAAAGCTGCATGATTCCGACGTCAGAACTAAAAGCGAAATTTTTGTAATAAAAAAACCTCATCGGTTTTTATGCCTGTGAGGTTTGAAATAGCTTTTTTCGAGGTCTTAAAAATCTTTATCCTCTTATCAATTTTCTGTATTTCAATCGTTTTGGAGTCAAATCACCACCCAAACGTTTCTTTTTATTTTCTTCATAATCAGAAAAACCACCCTCAAAATAATATACCTCTGAATCTCCCTCGAAAGCTAAGATGTGGGTGCAAATCCTGTCTAAGAACCATCTATCGTGTGAAATTACCACCGCACAACCCGCAAAATTCTCCAAGCCTTCTTCCAAGGCTCGAAGCGTGTTGATGTCCAAATCATTCGTTGGCTCATCTAATAGAAGTACGTTTCCTTCTTCTTTCAAGGTCATGGCAAGGTGCAAACGGTTTCGCTCACCACCTGATAACATCGATACTTTCTTATTTTGTTCCCCGCCACCAAAATTAAAACGAGATAAATAAGCTCTTGAATTCACTTGCTTCCCTCCCATCATGATTAATTCCTGACCATCGGCAAAATTTTCCCATATTGATTTATCTGGATTAATATTAGAATGCGCTTGATCTACATAGGCTATTTTAACTGTCTCCCCGACCGTAAAATCACCAGAATCTGTTTTTTGTTCCCCCATAATCATTTTAAAAATGGTAGATTTACCCGCACCGTTTGGCCCAATAATACCAACAATTCCAGCTTGAGGTAAAGTGAAATTTAAGTTGTCATATAATAACTTTTCACCAAACGCTTTGGCTACATTTTTAGCTTCAATGACATTTGTTCCTAAGCGAGGGCCATTCGGAATATAGATTTCTAGATTTTCATCCAGTTGTTTTTGGTCTTCGTTCAAGAGTTTGTCGTAGTTCTGTAAACGCGCTTTTTGTTTCGTTTGACGCCCTTTTGCACCTTGACGAACCCAGTCCAACTCACGTTCTAATGTTTTTCTACGTTTCGATGCTACTTTTTCTTCTAATGCCATTCGGCTTGATTTTTGATCTAACCAAGAAGAATAATTTCCTTTCCAAGGAATACCTTCTCCTCTATCCAATTCTAAAATCCAACCAGCTACATTATCTAAGAAATAACGGTCGTGCGTTACAGCAATTACAGTTCCAGCATATTGAGCCAAGTGTTGTTCTAACCAAAGCACGCTCTCGGCATCCAAGTGATTCGTTGGCTCATCTAATAACAAAACATCGGGTTGTTGCAATAACAAACGACATAAAGCTACACGACGTCGTTCTCCACCAGATAGATTTTTAATCGGTGTATCGCCTTCTGGTGTGCGCAAGGCATCCATAGCAATTTCTAACTTAGTATCGATTTCCCAAGCACCTAGCGCATCTATTTTGTCTTGCAGCGCCGCTTGTCTATCCATCAATTTATCCATCTTATCAGCATCTTCATAGTTTTCTGGAAGACCGAATAAATCGTTTATGCTATTGTATTCTTCGAGCACCGCCATGGTATTGGCTACTCCTTCTCTAACAATTTCGATAACCGTTTTGGAATCGTCCAATTGTGGATCTTGTTCTAAATAGCCCACGGTATAACCCGGTTGAAAAACCACATCTCCCTGATAATTTTTATCAACTCCCGCAATAATTTTTAAAAGAGATGATTTTCCAGATCCATTTAGACCTAAAATTCCAATTTTAGCTCCATAAAAGAAACTTAAGTAAATATTTTTAAGTACAGGTTTATCTGCTCCTGGATAGGTTTTACTCAATTTTTGCATTGAGAAAATTACTTTTTTATCGTCTGCCATTTTGTTGTTTATTATTTGATATTTTGAACTATTTATTATTTTTTAAAATTCCCCCTTTGGGGTTGGGGGGCTTATACTCTTCCTTTTAAAGAACTAAATACCCAAGCGTTCGCCAAAAATCCAACGCCAACAGCGGCGAATCCCCAGCCTGCTACATCGTCATATCGGAAAGCCCCCAATCCTATGAGCAACAGTCCCATTAGAATCATTATTAAAGTGGCCCACCCTAAGATAGTGTTTTTGTTCATTCCCATAATTGAATATTAGATTTAAGAGGTGCAAATATCGATAAAAAAACAATTGCTAGGTTGTAAACGATAAAACAATTTATTACGGAATCCCATTACGCTAAACCATAAAAATCTTAAAATAGACAGTTTTTAATTAGTTGTCCAAAAACCTTATTTTTTAATAAAAATATACTTTAAAATATTGAAATTCATTATTTTATATTTTAAAACTGTCGATTTAAGTTTTTAATAAATTGTTAGCTTATTATTAAGGTAAATAATATTTGTTAGATAATGGATTATTATGTCAAAAAAAAATATATTTTTGTTACAATTTTTAAAATATGAATTTATTATGAACCGTTTAATTGCTACCACAATATTATTACTAACATTTTATACAATTTCTGCGCAAGAAATCATTTCAAAGCAAAAGAAAAACGACTATAATAAATGGTCTGTAGAAGTAAACATAGGAAATAACAAACCTATAAAACCTTTTAGTAAAGGGTATTCTTCTTCAGATGATAATGTCTTTATGAAATTCCCTGTATTGAATCATTTTGACATAGGGGTTCGTCACATGTTCAGTACTAGATTCGGTCTTAAACTGGATGCTGGATCGGATATTATTGAAAATCAAAAAGGGAGTTCTTCTAAACCTTATAATTCTCAACAAAACATAGTCTCGTTAAGAATGATATACAATATAGGTAAAGTCTTGGGTTTTGATAGTTTTACCAAAAGATTTGGATTACTAGCGCATTTTGGCATACAATCTTCCCAACTCAATGGAAAAACCATGACCGGTAAAAAAGTGTCCGAATTTAACGGTGGGATTATGTACGGGCTTACGCCACAATTTAAACTATCAGATCGATTTGTGATTTCAGGAGATTTTATGTTTTCTACGAATACCCGTCAGCATTTAAATTGGGACGGAAACTACTCTGACATAAACTATAACCTAACGGGTAATAATAAT
Source organism: uncultured Flavobacterium sp. (assembly GCA_964535705.1). Classification (GTDB taxonomy): domain Bacteria; phylum Bacteroidota; class Bacteroidia; order Flavobacteriales; family Flavobacteriaceae; genus Flavobacterium. The sequence goes on along the minus strand of CAZHVE010000037.1, from coordinate 10,065 downwards.
TACATCAAATTGGGGCTAACCTACTATATGGGTAAAAATGAAAAACATGCCGACTGGTATAACAATAGAATTCCTGCAGACTCAGATCCTGAAATTGAGAAGAGACTTGATGCCTTGGATTCAAAGTTAATCGATACTGATATTGACGGAATTGTTGATCATCTCGACGCTCAAAACAACACTCCTGAAGGAGTTGCTGTAGACTCCAAGGGTAGATTTTTTGACTTGAATAAAAATGGGGTTCCAGATGAATTAGAAGTTATAGGTAAGGATGGTAAAGATGGTAAGGATGGGATTTCCACTTTTGATATGTCCCAATCAGATGCCATAAAAATGCTAATTGAAAAAGGGTATGTAAACGTATTTTATGATGTAAATGAGGACGAACCTAATGCAGGTTCAACCAATAATATTTATTATATCATTAAATTCCTGAAGTCCTATCCTAATACTAAAATTACACTTATTGGATATACCGATCTAACTGGAAATACAGCTTCGAATTTAGACCTAGCCCAACGACGAGTTGAAAATCTGAAAAAAGTACTTATGTTAAAAAGTATTGATGAAAATAGAATTTCTGTTTTAGCAAACGGAATTGATGATGACAATAAAACCTCTGATAACACAAGCCTTCAATTGGCAAGAAGAGTATCCATAATCCTGGAATAAAAGGAATAGCACTAACAAGTGATCAATCTTACATAGTTAGATGATTACAAATTTTTCAAATGATAAAAAAGGTTTTCCAGTAGGAAAACCTTTTTTTTTTTACACTTTATGGTTGACCTAAGTATATAGTTTTTATCAAAAAATAATTAATGATAAAAATTCATAAAACACTTGTAATTAAGACTTTAATTTCCTAAATTTAATAGTGTTTTATTTCGTGCTGTATGCAGAATCGTAAAAACGCAACTGTTTTTAAATTGAAGCCCCACATTTCTTAGTAAAAATAGACCTAGCGTATCGGATGAGTTTTGAGAAAGATTTTTAGTCAATTGTCCATTCGATATTTAATGATTTTCGATGGAAATGAAATCTGCTTTATACCATTTTATTTCCTTTTCTAAAACACAAAAACTCATCCTATGCTTTTAAAAATGGCATTCAATGGGTTTAATTTTAAAATAAAAAGTATAAGAAATGTCTTTAATACCTTTTTAACTAATTTAAAATTCTTTGTTATGAAAAATCTATTATTTTTTATCGTTTTAAGTTTAGGGGCCACTTTTTATGGTCAATCAGCAACAGATTATTATGGGGCTAAATCTCGAGATCGAAATATGTCCATGGCAGATTTAGATAAAATTATTGATCTCAACCCAAACTATAGTAAAGCATACAATAATAGAGGATACGCAAAAGACGAATTGAAAGATTACACTGGAGCAATAGCAGATTATACCAAAGCCATCGAAATTGATCCCAACTATAGTCTGGCATATTCTAATAGAGGGATTTCAAAATATGCTTTAAAGGACTATAAAGGTGCTGCTAGAGATTATACCAAATCCATTGAATTAGATCCTAATTATAGTCTTGCCTATTCAAATAGAGGGGTGTCTAAGGTTAGATTAAATGATTATAAGGGTTCTTTAAAAGACCTGACAAAAGCGATCGAAATTGACCCCGGTTACGCTAGGGCATATTATAATAGAGCGGGCTCGAAATATATTTTGAAGGACTATAAAGGAGCTGTAGCAGATTATACCAAAGCAATTGAAATAGACCCTAGCTACAGTAAAGCATATAACAATAGAGGATATGCAAGAGATGATTTGAAAGACTATAAAGGCGCTATAGCGGATTACACAAAAGCCATTGAAATTGCCCCAGAATTTAGTAATGCTTATTATAATCGAGGGGTTTCGAAATCCATCTTAACTGACTATACCGGTGCAATAGTAGATTTTTCAAAAGCCATAGATATAAATCCAAATTATCTTAAAGCCTATTATAACAGAGGGGTTATGGAATTTAAACTTGGTCAAAAAGAAAATGCTTGTGTCGATTGGGCCAAAGCTGGCGAATTAGGATATCCACAGACTGATCGTCTGATCAAAAAAAACTGTAAAAATTTAACTCCTACTATTAATGAAATTGTTGGGATTGAATGAAAATAATTATCACAAAAAATTAAACTGTTTCGATTTTAAAGAAAAAATATAGCATGAATTAAGTGGATTTTGGGTTAGATTTAAAAACGTAATTTATGAAACCAAAAACAGACCGAAAAAAAAATACCGGAAGATTTATGAATCAAATCACATTCCATTTACTATTTTTTGTTTTGATTACAAGCCCTTTACTACTCAATGCCCAAGGAAGTACAACAGATACCTTGACCGCCAAAAACAAAATAAGCATTTCTGCTGGATTATTTGGGACTAGTTTGGGATATACCAGGAGGATCAATGATAAACTATCCGCCAGATTAAATTTTAACTTTTGCAATGTAAATTTTGATTTTGATAATAAATTTGATTTTGGTGGCCAACAGGGAGACATCAATCTAGATTTTAAAAATAACACCATAAATTTAGATATCGAATATTTGCTTTTTAAGAACACTAAGTCCTTGAAACTGATTGTAGGTCTTGATTACCTGAATAAACTTCAATTAAAATCGACAACAATTCCCTCAGAAAACAGAAATTATGGAGCCATAGTATTAACCCCTTCTGATTTAGGTGTTTTTAAAACTGAAATCAAGTGGCTTGGGGTTAGACCTTATCTTGGAATGGGTTACGAAACAAATTTGTTTAAAAACATAACTTTTGGTGTGGAATTAGGGGCTACTTACCTACCAAAACCAACTATAAAATTTGAATCAACTGGTATCTTAACACCAATGTCGGATCTTGAGCAAGAAGACTTTCGTAATTGGATTAATCAATTTTATTTATTACCAAATCTAAAGGTTACTTTAGCACATAGGTTTGATGATTCAGTTTTTAAATTTTCGAAAAAAAATAATTCTAAAAATCAAAATTATGAAATCAAAAATTAAATCTACCTTACTATTAGTTTTTGAAATACTTTTATCATTGCTACTAGTTAATTGCAATTCTGAATTACCAACTTTAAATGTGCTTGTCGCACAAGATTTTATGCGTAATGTAACTACTGTAAAATTTTCTGAAAGTACTGCTATCACATCCAGTTTAAGTCCTTATAATAATGTCGACAACACAAAATTAACGATAGATGGCCCAGACGCTTCAGATGTATATAATCTGACTGGGAATAAATCATTCGTCATTCAATCAGGAGCTATTGGATTATTGTTAGATCCAAAAAAAAAATTTGTTGATAAACCTTTCTATAAAATATACCTACATTTTAAAAAAAAAGGATATTTACCCCGAATAATTCCAGTTACCTTTTATAAAGAAAAACCTGATGGTTTGGTCTTGGTTAATTTAATAAAAATGCCTGTTTTGCAAAATGGAGTTCAATCCATTGTTATACCAAATGCTGTTGCAGCTGTTCAACAATCAGGAGTTATAAGCGCATTGTCGGGCTTACAGAAAGAGATTGTAATTACCGCTGATCCTGATAGTAATGCAAATAGTACTATTGCAACTAGCACTACAATAACAATCCCTGCGTCTATACAAATGAATGATGCGCATGGAAATACTTTAGCAGGAACCTTAGTAGTTACCCTATTAAGTTTTTCTGAAGAAGGGAGTTCAACCGCTTTTTTTCCAGGGGGCTTGTTTCCTGAAGAAGTAAAATTGGCGAATGGTTCAACTGAATCAGGAGGGCTTTTTGTGTCGGCGGGTTTCGCCGCCATTACAATGACTGTCAAAGGTGTTCCTGTTAAAAGTTTTAACGGGCAGTCGATAAAGATTAGAATAAATATTAGCAAGACTGCCGTAAATCCAGAAAACAACTTGCCTTTTGAAGCGGGAAATTCAATTGATGTGTGGAGTTATGACGAAACACTTGGTAAATGGGCCTTTCAAACAAATGGTAAAGTTCAGGGAACAGCCGATGATTTGTACGTTGAATTTACATCAAACCACTTATCTTATTTCAACTTGGACTATTTCGAAGATTCAACTGCAAAATGCGAGGATTCCAGTTTAAAAATCTTTTGGTCGGGAACAAATGAAGCTACTCCCGTTCATTGCCGATTTGAATTTAGTTACACGGATGGAACTGATGCGGGGGAATGGAATCAATTTTACAATACTATGGATGAATTTATTTACGACGGAAAAGAAATTGTTTTGAAAAATGTCCCTAGAAGACCCATTCAAGTTGAAATTTATAACTTAATTGAGGGCTATAAAATAGGCACTTATAAATTTGGAGAAAACAGCATTTGTAACGGAAATCAGAGTATAACCATAAACGAAACCGCTCCAGTTGCTAAACCAACAGTTACCTGTACTTATACTGCAAAATGTCCTCAAGGTTATGATGTTTTACCTCCTGTTGGTTCCATGGTTTATTTTAAAGAAAATGGAAATGGTTTTTATTCTTTATTATATACGGTAACTACTGAAAATAAAAACAATAGTGAATTTATTACCGATAGGCTTGTTGAAGGAAAAATATATAATTTTTTAACCTATACAGGAGGTGTTTTAAAGCCACAAGAGCAAACTCACACGATTACTTTAGATGTCATTAATGAATTTCATTTAGATTTTATTTTGCCTACTTCAGTTTGTCCATAGCATATCCCTAGATTCAATTAAATATCTTATACAGCATTTCGCGTAATAAATCAGACTGTGACAAAGCATTAGCACCAACTCCTTTGCTTTTGACATCAATGTCTCTTATGGCCGATACAATTTGGCTCACCTTTTTCATGGGATAATTTTTCAAAGCCAAATCATAATCTTTTAAAAAATAAGGACTGACACCGAGAACCGAAGCCACATTTTTTGGATTCCTATCTTTCAAACCGTGGTATTTTAAAATTTTGATGAAAAATCCGAAGACGGTGCTTGTCGTTACCACCAATGGGTTTGCTTTTTGGTTATCCGAAAAATACTGTGCTATTTGAAATGCCTTCAATTGATTTCGGGAACCCAAGGCATTCAATAATTCAAAATTGTTAAAATCTTTGCTGAAACCTATATTTTCCTCAATATGTTTGGGCGTAATTGTGCTGCTTTTGGGCAAAATAATCTGCAATTTCTCGAGTTCATTATTGATTTTACTTAAATCAGTGCCCAAAAATTCCACTAGCATTGCATTGGCTTTGGGTTCAATAGAATAATTTTTTCCAGATAAAACCCTTTTAATCCAATCGCCTACTTGATTGTCATAGAGTTTTTTACTTTCGTAAACCACACCTACTTTATCAATAAGTTTGGTCATTTTTTTTCGTTTGTCTAATGTTTTGTATTTGTAGCAAAAAACTAACACAGTCGATAGCATTGGGTTTTCGACGTAACTTTCGAGTTTATCAATGGTTCGTGTCAAATCTTGTGCTTCTTTGACAATTACCACTTGGCGTTCTGCCATCATCGGATAACGTTTTGCCGTCGCAACAATATCTTCTATCGTAACGTCGCGTCCATACAAAATGGTTTGATTGAAACCTTTTTCCTCTTCCGCTAAGACGTTTTGTTCAATGTAATCGGATAATTTATCAATATAATAGGGCTCTTCTCCCATCAAAAAATAGATGGGTTTAATGTTGCTGTTCCTGATGTCATTGACTATTTTTAAAACTTCGTCCATTTTGTCTAATCTCTTTTATCTATTCTCCAAAAGTCTTACTTTTGCTTAATGCAACAACTTAATTTTCCGATTTATAACTTCCGCTTCAAAAATAGCGAAAATAAAGTCTCTATTTTCGACGAAATCAGGAAAAAATTTATCATTCTCACCCCCGAAGAATGGGTTCGTCAGCACGTAGTTCGGTTTTTATTGGAAGAAAAAAAATATCCAAAATCATTAATAAATGTTGAGAAAGTTTTAAGCGTCAACGGATTGCGAAAAAGATATGATGTTGTCGTTTTCAATCCTGATGGTTCCATCTTTGTTTTAGTGGAATGCAAGGCCCCAGAAATAAAAACCGCACAATCCACCTTCGACCAAATTGCGCGTTATAACCTAGCTTTGAACGCACAATTTTTGATGGTTACCAACGGTCATAATCATTACTTTTGCCAAATGGATTTTGAAAACGAGAAATACGATTTTTTGAAAGAACTGCCCGATTACATATTAAAAAACACAAAGATTTAAATGAAAATAGCTGTTGTCATACTCAATTGGAATGGTGTGAAATTGTTGGAACAGTTTTTACCATCAGTTATTCTTTTTTCTCCTGAAGCAAACATTTATGTTGCCGATAATGCCTCGACCGATGATTCCATTGCATTTATAACAACCCATTTCCCTACTGTTAAAATCATCAACAATGAAAGTAATTTCGGTTTTGCCCAAGGCTATAATGAAGTCCTAAAACACGTTGATGCTGAAATTTACGCTTTGGTTAATTCAGATGTTGCAGTGACAGAGTACTGGCTAAAACCCATCCTGGAAACTTTCGAAAATGAACCAAAAACGGCAATAGTCCAACCTAAAATATTGGATTTCAAAAACAAGGAATACTTTGAATATGCAGGCGCTGCTGGCGGATATATTGATAAATATGGGTATCCGTTTTGTCGGGGTCGCCTTTTTGATACTTTGGAAAAAGACAATGGGCAGTATGATGACAATTGTGAAATTTTTTGGGCTTCAGGTGCTTGTTTTTTTATTCGAAGTACGGCCTTTAAGGAATTACGAGGTTTCGATGCTGATTTTTTTGCCCATCAGGAAGAAATCGATTTGTGTTGGCGTGCATTTAATAAAGGCTGTAAAATAAGATACAATCCAGAATCGGTGGTGTATCACGTGGGCGGTGCAACGCTGCAACAAGGAAATTCCAAAAAAACGGAATTGAATTTTAGAAATTCATTACTGATGCTAGCCAAAAATATTCCGAAAAACCGATTGATATCTGTAATTTTTGTTCGACTTGGTTTAGATGGGATTGCCGCTGTTCAATTTCTTTTGCAAGGAAAGGTCAAACATACCTTGGCAATACTAAAAGCACACCTGTCTTTTTATGGACTCTTTTATCGGCATTTTAAAAAAAGAGAGGAATATCAGTCCGAAAAATACTATAAGACAAAAAGTATCGTTTATCTATATTTCATTAATAAAATAAAAATATTTAGTGCTATATTTGACACCACTAAGTAGTATAAACTAAATTTGTAAATAACATCTAATTAAATTTTAAACCCTATGAAAAAAATTGTCGTTGCATTATCCGTATTGGTACTTTTAACTTCTTGTGTTACCAAAAAAAAATACGCTAGTCTTGAAGCCAAAAATAAAGAAACTCAAGATTTATTGAATACGTGTACCGTGAAACTGAACTCTTGTTTGGAAGAAAAAGCAGGGCTTTCAGCTACTGTAGCTGGTTTAAAAGATTTCAATCAAACTTTGGCTTCACAATCTAAAGATATGGCGATATTGTCAACAAAAGGAGCTGAAAATATCGAAAAAGCTTTGGAATCCATCAAAGAAAAAGATTTAAAAATTACCAGAATGCAAGATGCTTTAACTAAAAAAGACAGTGTTACTCTTGCGGTTGTGACAAGTTTAAAAGCTTCAGTTGGAATTTCGGATCCAGATATTGAAATCAATGTTGAAAAAGGAGTTGTATTTATTTCTATTGCCGACAAATTGTTATTCAAAAGTGGAAGTTATGATGTAACAGATAAAGCTAAAGGAGTTTTGGCAAAAGTAGCCAAAGTAGTCAATGACAAACCTACATTTGAATGTATGGTTGAGGGGCATACTGATGATGATTCTTTTAGACCAAATGCAGTTTTAATTGACAATTGGGATTTAAGCGTGAAACGTTCTACCGCCATAGTTAGAGTATTAACAAAAGATTTAGGCGTTAATCCAGCACAATTGATTGCAGCAGGAAGAAGTTCATTTATTCCTTTAGTACCAAATGATTCTGCCGAAAATAAAGCAAAAAACAGAAGAACTCGTATTGTTGTATTGCCGAAAATAGATGAGTTCTACGATATGATTGAAAAAGAAATGAAAAAACAATCCAAATAATTAGGGTTCAGTAAGTTTATAATAAGCAAAACGTCTTGATTTCATCAAGACGTTTTTTATGATTAATGAATTCTAATTTTAATATTCTAAAACTTAATACTAATTTTCTGAATACGGAACACTTTTAAAGTATATCCAAACTCCCCTTTCCTTCCCTAACAACAACAGGTTCATCACTAGAGAGATCGATAATGGTTGAGGCCTTATTATCACCGTAACCGCCATCAACAACCATATCGACAAGGCGTTGCCATTTCTCGAAAATGAGTTCCGGGTCAGTGGTGTATTCTATCACTTCATCTTCATCATGAATCGAAGTAGAAACAATAGGATTGCCCAATTGACGAACGATTTCCAAGGCAATATTATTATCGGGAATACGAATTCCGACAGTGGTTTTCTTTTTGAATTCCTTAGGTAAATTGTTATTTCCAGTCAAAATAAAAGTATAGGGACCAGGTAAAGCTTTTTTCAGCAATTTAAAAGTTGCAGTATCCACTTGCTTCACAAAATCAGAAAGGTTGCTTAAATCATGACATATAAAAGAGAAATTGGCCTTTTCCAACTTCACTCCCTTAATTTTAGCAATGCGTTCTAAAGCTTTGGTATTCGTAATATCGCAACCTAAACCATAAACGGTATCCGTTGGATAAATAACCAAACCGCCTTCTTTTAAAACCTTCACGACTTTGGCAATTGCCGCTTCGTTGGGTTTGTCTTCGTAAATTTTTATGAACTGTGCCATTTTTAGCTTAACGTTTAAATTAATCCCAATATACAGCTTGAAACTTGAAACAAATTTTTACCCAATTACATTCAATTTCGCAAATCGCAACAATAGTTTCTTGATTCCGCCTACTTCAAATTTGATTTCTGCTTTTTTATCTGCTCCAACACCTTCCAAGTTCAACACTTCGCCTTTGCCAAAACGCTCGTGCATCACGATATTTCCGGATACCATTTTATTGTCAAATAAATTGGCTGATCCAGAGTTACTCGAAACCGGTTTTAATTTTCGAATGCTGATGTCTGATTTTAGTTCATTTTCCGTACTATATTTTGGAGGCGCTCCTGCAATAGGCTTGGCTAAACGCAATTTTGATTTATCAATATCACCAAAAATATCACTATCAATCATTGGCTTATAGCGGTAATTATTTTCTTCTAGAGTTAGATATTCCAAATATTGTCCGTCAATTTCCTCAATAAACCGCGAGGGTTCGCTATCGGTCAATTTTCCCCATCGGTAGCGGGATTGGGCGTAAGTCAAATAGGCTTGATGTTCCGCCCTGGTTAATGCGACGTAAAACAAACGTCGTTCTTCCTCGAGTTCACTTCTGGTACTCATACTCATGGCGCTTGGAAACAAATCTTCTTCCATTCCCACGACAAAAACGTAAGGAAACTCTAGCCCTTTGGCCAAATGTATGGTCATCAAAGCCACACGATCTTCGTCACTGGTATCTTTATCCAAATCGGTTGCTAGAGCCACATCTTCCATGAACTCTGACAACGCGCCACGAGCGCCATCAATTTCTTTTTGACCTTCGGTAAAATCTTTAATTCCATTTAATAATTCTTCGATATTCTGGATTTTTGCCATTCCTTCTGGAGTAGCATCTTTCTTTAATTCCTGAACTAATCCTGTTTTTTTGGCAACATGATCGGTGATATAAAAAGCATCTTGATTTTCGTTTATGACTTGAAAACTCTGAATCATGGTTACAAAATCTTGCAGTTTTTGCTTGGTTCCCGAATTGAGTTTCAAGTCGATTTTGTCAATATTCTGCATCACTTCAAAGACGGAACGCTTGTAATGATTGGCCGCCACAGTTAGTTTTTCAACCGTTGTATCCCCAATTCCACGAGCTGGATAATTGATAACCCTAACTAATGCTTCCTCATCTTTTGGATTGATAACCAATCGCAAATAACACAAAACATCCTTGATTTCTTTTC
>CAZHVE010000036.1:19292-21526 GCA_964535705.1 uncultured Flavobacterium sp. | reverse complement strand
GAAATTCGGTTTTGCTGATTGACTTTATCGAAATCCGACTCAACGAAGGCGTTCCACTAAAACAAGCTATTATCGAAGCAGGAGCGGTGCGAACAACGCCAATTTTATTAACGACAGGAGCGGTAGTTATTGGAGCTTCTATTATTTTGTTTGATCCAATTTTTCAAGGATTGGCTATTTCATTGGTGTTTGGAGCGGTAGTTTCCACTGTTTTGACTTTGCTGGTTGTGCCTGTTATTTACTATATTACGGAAAGAAAAAAATGGGAAACCAACGCTGATTCTTCAGAAGAAAATAAAGAACTTTAAAAACTCATAATTATGAAATTACTATTAATTACCGCAGTCAGAGAATTTGAAAAAGACATCAAACAAATTCTTAAAAAAGCTCAAGTTAAATCTTTTTCATACAAGGGTGTAAAAGGATTTAAAGACAACACAGAAGATGCTTTGGAAGCCAATTGGTTTGCTACTAATATGCAAGAAAACGAATCGGTTTTATTTTATGCTTTTATAGAAAAAGGAAATGTAGATATCGTTTTTGGGATAGTGGCAGAATTCAATGAAAAACAAAAAACAGCATCACATATTCACTTGGCAATGCTAAATATTGAAAAATCTAATTAATACAATAATCTAAAATAAAAAAAATATGAAAAATAGAATAGTAAGAGCCGCTGCAGGAAGTTTTATACTTATAAGCTTATTATTGGCAATTTATGTAGACCAAAATTGGTTATGGTTCACCGCTTTTGTAGGAGCCAATCTATTGCAATCTTCCATCACCAAATGGTGTTTGATGGATGATATTTTGACAAAATTAGGAGTAAAGGATTAATTATAATTCGATTTACTTAAAAAGAGGATGCCTAAAAGCATCCTTTTTTGGTTAAAAAATCAGACTTGCTCACAAAAAGTAAATCGAAACTATGGACTTCAAGTCCATAGTTTCGATTTAGCAGACTGAACGCCGATACAGTTAAGAAACATAAAAATTAAATTGCAAATTCACAAATTTAGACACACCTATAAAAGCAAAAAAATAATTTGCGAATTTGCGGTTGTTTTAGTTATAAGAATTATCCTTTGAGCTATGAATTTAAGTAAATACAATTTAAATGCGATTTTAAATCTACTGCCCAACCCAAAGGCAAAATTGAAAAATAAAAAAGTGACTTGATTTTTGGAGTATAAAAACACTTCGCGTCGCATTTACATTATGATTTTCGCCGTGAATAGAATGGAATTATAAATTTTGATCATGCCAACAGGGTCTTCGATAAATTTAGAAGACAGGCGAATGGCTATTATGGTTGAAGACCATTCTTATGTTTACAAGGATTTTGAGGGAACCATTCCCATGGGAAATTATAGAGCAGGAACAGATATTGTTTGGGACAATAGAAATTTAACATAATCCGTTAAACAAAATAAATCTAACATAACTTCAAATTAGTAATTAATACCTCTAACAATTACCGGTAAAGTACCTTTGCATTGGGTGTTTTCGAGTAGTTGATGTGCTGCACCAACTTGAAATTCGGAAAAGTCCTGATAAACTTGGATAATTCCTAAAGTAGCTTCTAAATTTGGAATCACTTGCAAAGCATAAGGATTGCCAAACACGTACAAAACGCATTTTTTGGAAGTAAATAATCGCTTCAAAAAAGACAAAACACAATCATCAATATCGAAGTTATTTATGGGTTTTGCTTTTGGTACAAACAATGAAATGATTAGGGTATCAAAATTCACCAAGTCTTTTTCTAGTTTTTGGATAGTATTTTCATCGCCAGTTTCAAGTGCAAATTCTGGAGAGGGAAGCGAATTGGATAGGGTTTTAAAAAAGATGTTTTTCGTATTTTTGTAAAGACTTAATTTGGCCAATTTATGATTGTTCTTAGCCTCGAAAACCGACAAGCTATTCAACTTATCTTTTATTTTGGTAATGCAGTTATCCGCTATTTTACGGTTTAAGATCGAAGCGCTTTCAAAATCCATATTACCTTGAGGACTAGTATTTCCGTTTAAGATTCCTGCTTTATGCTTGCATTTCAATAATCGGGCAAAACTCGCTTCAATTCTTTCTGGACTTGCATTTTTGAGGATTTCTTGAATGCCTTCGGGCACGTTTTCGGCAAAACACAAGACATCGTTTCCTGAGTTGAAGGCTTCCCATTCCAGTTGTCCTTTTTTGTCATACAATTTTGAAACACTATGCATGTTCAAGGCATC
>CAZHVE010000036.1:0-19192 GCA_964535705.1 uncultured Flavobacterium sp. | reverse complement strand
CCAGTTGTCCTTTTTTGTCATACAATTTTGAAACACTATGCATGTTCAAGGCATCGGAAATCACCAAACCATCATAACCCAATTGCTTTCTTAAAAGCTCTTCAATAATTGATTTTGACAATGTTGCCGAAGTGTTTTTTCCATCATTCAAGGCTGGAACTGCCAAATGTCCAATCATGATCGAATCGACATTGTTCTCGATTCCTTTGATGAAAGGAAATAATTCGTTTTCTAATAATTGTTCCAAAGTTTCTTCCAAGACCGGCAACCCCAAATGCGAATCGACGCTAGTGTTGCCGTGACCTGGAAAATGTTTTAGACAACCTAAAACCCCAACTTCATTCATTCCGCGTAAATATTCCATTGCAAAAAGAGCTACTTTTTCTTTGTTTTGTCCAAAAGAACGATAGCCTATTACGGGATTATTCGGATTGTTGTTGATGTCTGCTAAAGGCGCCAAATTGTAATGAATCCCGGCCGATTTTAAGTCTAAGCCAATTTGCTTTCCCACTTCGTAAACCAAGTGTTTAGCGCTATTGGGCAAAGCGCCAAGTGTTATGGCGTAAGGGTATTGTGGCGTTTTTTCGACTCTCATCGCCAAGCCCCATTCAGCATCTATGCTCATCAAAAGAGGGGTAGAGGAACATTTTTGAAAACGGATGACAAGTTCTTTCAAACGATCGTAACTGTCATCGTTGAATGTTACTTTTTTCTTTGTTTCATAGTTGGTTGCGGCACTTGCCCGACTATGAAAAAAGGTTAGACCGCCAATATTGTGTTTCTTAATCAAACGCTCTGTTTCCTGAATTTTTTCTTCGGTGTCATTGATGAAAACGGCTGGAAAAAAGAATTGTCCTATTTTTTGTTCTAGTGTCATTAGTTAGAATTTAGGCTTCTGATTTCTTCCCGAAATCTTTCGGAAAAATCAAGAATCTTGACAAAATCAAACCTGGAATTGTAGCTAGAAATACCCAAATAAAGAAATTAGCGTAACCCAAATATTCCTGAATATACCCGCTTAACATTCCGGGAAGCATCATTCCTAAGGCCATAAAACCCGTAGCAATTGAATAATGAGAAGTTTTAGACTCTCCGTCGGCAACGTAAATCAAGTACATCATAAAAGCAGCAAAACCAAATCCGTATCCAAATTGTTCCGCAATTACGGTGGCATAAACATAGAAAATAGACGCAGGATGAAAATGGGATAATAAAATGAATCCAATTATGGGTAAGTGCATGGTTAGAATCATAGGCAACATCCATTTCCCTAACCCTTGTTTGGAAATGGCTATTCCGCCTAAAATCCCTCCAATGGTAAGTGCCAGTACGCCAAAAGTTCCGTAAATAATTCCGACGTCTTGTGTGGTTAAACCCATTCCTCCGACCGATTTTTCATCAATTAAAAATGGAGTCAGCATTTTTAATAATTGGGATTCTCCTAGCCTGAAAAATAAGATGAAAGCCAAAGCCAAACCAATTTGTTTCTTTTGGAAGAAAGAGGAAAAAACGGTTACAAAACTTACTCTTGGAATCAGTTCTAATTCGTTTCCTATGGTTTTCATTTCTGTTTTTGGAGTGAAAAAATAATTATAAATCGTAATTACAGCCATAATGAATCCAATAATAATCATGGTGTAAGACCACGCTTTTGTTTTGTCTCCATATTGCTGTTCTAAATAACCGGCAATGATAACAATGAGCCCATTTCCTGTAAGCATAGATAGTCGATAAAATGTGCTTCTAATTCCTAAAAAAAAGGATTGTTGGTCTTTGGTTAAAGCCAACATATAGAAACCATCGCTGGCAACATCATTCGATGCGGAAGCAAAGGCAGCGACCCAAAAAACAGCTAAGCTCAAAATGAAAAAATGACTCGTTGGAATCGTTAATCCAACCACAAGAAAAGCAATCGAAATTAACAATTGCATCGCTAAAAACCAGTTTCTTTTGGTTGAATATAAATCAATAAAAGGGCTCCACAAGGGTTTAATTACCCAAGGTAAATAGAGTAAGCTAGTGTAAATACCAATATCTTCATTGTTGATTCCAAGGTTTTTGTACATAATTACCGAAACCGAAATTACGATAGCATAAGGCAGACCAGAAGCAAAATTTAAAACAGGGATCCAATACCAAGGCTTAGAGTCAATTTTCATTTAGTTTATTTTAGTTTATTTGGGTAAATTTACAATCGTTGCTTCGCTTTCATTGCCATAAAAATCGATAAAGGTAATGGCACAAGTATTATTTTCGTCCTCTTTTTTTACAGGAATAGTAACCTTGAAAGTGTCACATTTTTCCGCTAAAGTTATTTTGTCTATGATTTGACTTGGGTTATTTACGTCAATTTTAGACGTTTTTTTGGCGCGATAAATCATAACATAACGAACTTGGCAATTCGATGGATATTTGATGGTACAACTAGAATTAGTTGCGTCTTTTGAAATGCTATTTATCGACGGACAATCAATCAGTATTTTTTTCGAATTGGGCATTGCATAAGGAAGTGCAGGATATTTGTATTGATTTTCCAATAATAATTGGGCCACATTTTGATTTTTTTTCACGAACGATTTGGCACTAAAAAAGGCATTTCCCTGTATGTTTTTATAGGTTCGGGTAATGTCAATCTGATTCGGAATTTCATAAGGATTATTCCATTTTTTATCGGAATCGGTGTTTATTTTATAAGTTCCGTTTCCAATATAAATAGCCGTATTTTTTGAGTTTTCCGACCACCATTTCAATAGTTTTGAATAGGAAGCTTTCGGGTGATCCAAACTCCAATACAGTTGCGGAACCAAATAATCAATCCAGTTATTTTCCATCCAAGCCAGCGGATCCGCGTATAAATCATCATAATTAGTTTGACCGGCTTCTGTTTCAGAGCCTTTTGGATCTACTGATTTATTTCGCCAAACCCCAAACGGACTGATGCCAAATTGTACCCAAGGTTTGATATTTTTTATGGAATAGGAAACACATTTGACTAGGTTATTCACATTAGATCGTCTCCAATCTTCAAGACTAAGTCCGCCTCCATATTTTGTGAAAGATACTCTATCGTTGAATTCTTCCCCTTTTATTCTATAAGGATAAAAATAGTCGTCGAAGTGAATGGCATCTATATCATATTTACGAACCACCTCATTTACGACAGTGACCAAATGAGTTTGAACTTCCGGTAAGGCAGGATTGTAGTAGTATTTGCCACCATATTTAATCATCCATTCGGGATGTTTGTAAAAATCATGGTTTGGACTTACTATTTCTGTCCTGCTGTCCATTGTGGCGCGATACGGATTGAGCCAAGCGTGAAACTCAAAACCCCTAGCGTGCGCTTCGGTAATCATCCACTCCAACGGATCAAAATAAGGACTTGGTGCTTTTCCTTCTTTTCCCGTCAAGTAGCGGGACCATGGTGCTAAATCAGTAGGATAAAATGCATCGCCTGCACTCCTGATTTGGACAATCACGGCATTGTAATTCATTTTTTTATAAGTGTCCAAAATTTCTATAAAATCAGCTTTTTGCTTTTCGACGACATCAATATTGCTCTTTGGCCAATCAATATTTGCAACAGTGGCAATCCATACAGCCCTAAATTCGTTCTTGGGATTTGTCGCTGTTTCCTGTGCATTTCCATTCCAAAAAGAGAGCATAAAAAAGGAAATCAGTGCTAATAAGGACTTGTAATTGTTCATTTTCATTCTAAATTATGTAAAAATCAAAAGTAGTTTTTTTGGATAAGTTTATCCTATAAATTTTTGATAAAATTCAACATTTTATGCTAAGCAATTTCTTTGCCAAAGATTTTACAATTTCATTTTTGGATAAACCCATGCCAATAAACGAGAGTTTTATTGAAATTCTGGTTTTCTTATTTGATTTATTAAATTTTGATGCGCTAATGTTTTTATATTTGTCGACAATATGACCACAGTTATGCCGACCAAATTTCAATTGCAACAATTATCCGAATCATTAGAAGGAAAACTTCTGTTTGATGATCTCCATAAAACAATATACGCTACCGATGCTTCCGCTTACAGAATGCTTCCGCTTGCTGTTGCTTATCCAAAAAACAGCGAGGATATTGTCAAGTTGATACAATTTGCAACCGAAAATAAAATCTCGCTTACGCCAAGAACTGCAGGAACTTCATTGGCAGGACAAACGGTTGGCAACGGAATAATTGTGGATGTTTCGAAATATTTTACCAGGATTATTTTATTTGACGCTGATAAAAAGACAGTTACAGTTCAACCGGGTGTTATTCGGGATGAGTTGAATATCTACTTAAAGCCTTACGGATTGTTTTTTGGCCCCAATACTTCTACTTCCAATCGCTGTATGATGGGAGGAATGGTAGGAAACAATTCTTCTGGAACAACTTCGATTCGGTACGGAGTTACCCGTGATAAAATTGTGGAGATAAAAGCCATTTTAAGCGATGGATCCTTGGCGACATTCAAAGAGCTTACTTCCGATGAATTTCTAGAAAAGACAAAAGGAGATTCGCTTGAAAGTACCATTTACAAGAAAATTTATGAGGAACTTTCGAATGTGGAAGCTCAAAAAGAAATTTTTGCGGAGTTTCCAAAACCTGAAATTCACAGAAGAAATACGGGGTACGCTGTCGATATATTGTTGAAATCAGAGTTATTTTCGGGTACGGAACCAATCATAAATCTGGGAAAATTACTTTGCGGAAGTGAAGGGACTTTGGCTTTTACAACCGAAATTACCTTGAAAGTGGATGATTTACCTCCCACAAACAATGTGATGGTGGTGGCGCATTTTCATACTATTCAAGAAAGTTTAGAAGCAGTTATTGTGGCGATGAAACATCATTTGTACACTTGTGAAATGATGGATGACACGATTTTGGATTGTACCAAAAATAATCGTGAACAAGCCAAAAACAGGCTTTTTATAGAGGGAAATCCCAAGGCGATTATGATGTTTGAAGTCGCTTCGTACACAATGGAAGAGGCCGAAAACCAAGCCAATGCTTTGATGGAGGACTTGCAAAAAAACAATTTTGGTTATGCGGTAATAAAATTATATAGAGCCGATATTGATAAAATTATCGAACTCCGAAAAGCCGGTTTGGGACTTTTAGGAAGTATTGTTGGCGACAATAAAGCCGCCGATTCGATTGAAGACACGGCAGTAGAATTGAGCGATTTACCCAGTTACATCGCCGAATTTGCTGCAATGATGAAGCGGTACAACCAAGATGCTATTTATTATGCGCATGCTGGAGCCGGCGAAATTCATCTTCGTCCGGTTTTGAATTTAAAGAAAAAAGAAGATGTTGTGCTTTTTAGGACCATCGCCACCGAAGTCGCACATTTGGTAAAGAAATACCGAGGTTCATTGAGCGGAGAACATGGAGACGGCATGGTGCGTGGCGAGTTTTTGCCTTTTATGATAGGCGACAAAAATTACGAATTACTCAAACGAATCAAGTCTGCTTTTGACCCTAATGCCATTCTGAATATTGGAAAAATTGTGAACACTTCAAAAATGGACGAAAACCTTCGGGTGGAAGCCGGTAGAGAAGAGCCGGATATTCAAACGATTCAGGATTTTTCGGATAGTTTGGGGATTTTACGCTTGGCTGAAAAATGCAATGGTTCCGGAGATTGCAGAAAATTACCATCGGCTGGAGGAACTTTATGCCCCAGTTATCGCGCCACCCGAAACGAAAAAGATACGACTCGCGCAAGAGCAAATGCCCTTCGGGAATACCTCACGAATTCTGAAAAAGACAACAAATTCAATCACAAAGAGCTATATGAAGTTTTTGAATTGTGTGTGAGTTGCAAAGCTTGCGCGAGCGAATGTCCTAGTAATGTAGATGTTGCCGCCTTAAAATCGGAGTTTTTGTACCAGTACCAAAAGGCAAATGGGTTTTCCATTCGGAACAAAATATTTGCCAATAATGCCAAACTGAATCAATGGGGAAGTTTGTTTCCAAGTTTCACGAATTTTATGGTAAACCTGCCTTTGGTAAAGAAAAGTATGGGAGTGGCGCCAAAAAGGGAAGTACCACTTTTAGCCAAAACTACTTTTAGAAAATGGTATCAAAATCACCAAGCCAAAGTCCACAAAAAGAATTTCCCAAACGGAAAAGTTTATTTGTTTTGCGACGAGTTTACCAACTATTATGATGTTTCTGTTGGAATTGATGCCTTTGAACTTTTGACGGAATTGGGCTATAAAGTAGAAATTGTTGACCACGAAGAAAGCGGAAGAGCTTTTATTTCTAAAGGTTTTTTGGAAGAAGCACAGGCTGTTACCAATAAAAACGTTACAATTTTCAAGGATTTAATTTCCGAAAGTACACCATTGATAGGAATCGAACCATCGGCGATATTGACCTTCAGGGACGAATACCTTCGACTCGCAAAAGACAAAGAAAGTGCCGAGAAACTGTCAGAAAATGCGCTGACCATCGAGGAGTTTTTCAAAAAAGAAATCACATCTGGGAAAATACATTCTGGGCAATTCTCGGATATCGAAAAATCCATAAAAATCCATGGACATTGCCACCAAAAATCCATGAGTTCCGTCGAAGCCACGTTTGCGATGTTGAATTTGCCGAAAAATAGTACCGTTACCATATACAATTCGGGTTGTTGTGGTATGGCTGGATCTTTTGGATACGAAAAAGAACATTATGACATCAGTATGCAAATGGGTGAAGATACTTTGTTTCCAAAGATACGTGCAACGAATTCCGAAACAACTATCGCTGCTGCAGGAACGAGTTGTCGTCATCAAATTTTTGATGGAACCAATAGGAGAGCCCTGCATCCGGTCACTATCTTGAGAACTTGTTTGAAATAGAAATATTACCACTTTGTCGTATTAATTATTTGGTTTAATACATTAAATTAAATATTTGTATCCCAAAATTTCTTAAATTGAAATTGTTTTATATATTTGGTTTACATAAAATTATTTGCATTATAAATAAATTAAAATTGCAAAATTTACAACATGGCGTTATCCAATTTATTCAGAAAAAAGACGGTTCGGGATATTTTAAATCAAGTGGCAAAAAATGAATCTGATGGACATGAAGCTTTGGAAAAACACCTGACGGCAAGAGATTTGACCGCCTTTGGTATCGCAGCAATCGTTGGAGCCGGAATCTTCAGTACCATTGGCAAAGCCAGTGCAGACGGTGGTCCAGCGGTTATTTTTCTATTCTTATTCACCGCTTTGGCTTGTAGTTTTGCCGCTTTTGCCTATGCCGAATTCGCATCAATGGTTCCTGTTTCTGGAAGTGCCTATACTTATTCATATGTTGCCTTTGGAGAAATAATCGCTTGGATTATTGGTTGGGCATTGATTATGGAGTATGCAATTGGCAATATCACAGTAGCTATTTCGTGGAGTGATTATTTCACTGGCTTGCTCGAAAGTGGTGGCGTTCATTTACCCCAATGGGTTCAAATGGATTATTTGACTGCATCGAATGGTTTTAAAGACGCAACTGCCTTGATGCAGGGCGGAAAATCTTTTGAAAATTTAAGTGCGAGTTTACAAGCATCATATACCGCTTGGACGACATCTCCGGTACTTGGCTCCTTCCATTTTGTGGCTGACTTACCCGCATTATTAATTATCATATTTATCACGGCCTTAGTGTATCGCGGAATGAAAGAGTCCAGAAATGCTAGTAATATGATGGTTGCCGTTAAATTATGCATTGTACTGTTAGTAATTGCTGTTGGTCTTTTTTATGTGGATACAGCAAATTGGCATCCATTTGCACCAAATGGGGTTAGTGGTGTTTTGAAAGGCGTTTCGGCGGTTTTCTTTGCTTATATTGGTTTCGATGCCATTTCCACCACAGCCGAAGAATGCAAAGATCCCCAACGCGATTTGCCAAAAGGAATGATGTGGGCCATAATTATTTGTACTATTCTATATATAGCCATTGCATTGGTGCTAACAGGAATGGTCCGTTATAATGAGTTGAATGTAGGCGATCCTTTAGCTTTTGTTTTCGATAAATTGGATTTAAAATGGATGTCAGGAATTATTGCCGTGAGTGCCGTTGTTGCCATGGCCAGTGTTTTATTAGTTTTTCAAATGGGACAACCACGTATTTGGATGAGCATGAGCCGCGACGGTTTGCTACCAAAAAGGTTTTCTAAAGTGCATCCAAAGTTCAAAACGCCTTCTTATGCAACCGTGGTAACTGGGTTTGTCGTTGCCATTCCTGCCTTGTTTTTAAATCTGACAATGGTTACTGATTTGTGTAGCATTGGAACTTTGTTTGCCTTTGTTTTGGTTTGTGCCGGAGTTTTGGTTTTGCAAAATAAAACGGATATTCCTCGTGGGAAATTCAAAACACCTTATGTAAATTCTAAATTTTTTATGCCGGTCTTGATTGCTATTGGATTTGTTTTTTCTTTTGGTTACAACAAAAAAGCAACAATGGATTTTTTGACCAATGAAACTCAAATAAAAAGTTCGGCCGATATAATTACCTCTTTGGATAAAGACCACTTGGCCAAAGTGTATGAATATTTGGTAAGTGTTGATGCCAAAAAAAGCACCGCCGAAACACCAGATTTAGAAATTATGTTAAGCCAATATCAACAAGATGAGTCCAAATATGAAGCAGTAATTAAAGGGTTACCTGTTGATGATTCCATTAAATACGAAAGTGGTTTCAGCTTGTTCAAACACAAAATTCCAATGTGGATTTTCTTGATTGTCTTGTTTGGATTGACAATTTGGTCAAACAGACAAAATTTATCGTTAATTCCTCTCTTGGGTTTAATTTGTTGCCTTTATATGATGGCTGAATTAAGCGTTTGGAACTGGATTTATTTCACCATTTGGTTGCTCATCGGGCTGACAATTTACTTTGGCTTTAGCCGAAAAAACAGCAAGTTGAACATTCAGAATTTATAATTTGATTTCCAAAATAATATAGTAAAGATGAAAATACTTGAAAAAGGAAGCCTTAAATTAATCAACGCTTGGGCATTTTATGATTGGGCAAATTCAGTTTATTCCTTGGTGATTGCAACGGCTGTATTTCCAATCTATTATGAGTCTGTGACAAACGAAAATGGTGGAATGGTTGATTTTTTGGGAACATCAATTCTCAACAGTTCTTTATTGTCCTATTCATTGTCTTTTTCGTTTTTGATTGTTGCCTTTTTATCTCCAATATTATCTGGAATTGCGGATTACACTGGGAATAAAAAGCGTTTTATGCAGTTTTTCTGTTATTTGGGTTCCCTTTCCGTGATGGCTATGTTTTTCTTTAAAGATCAAGATACACTGTGGATTGGAATCATTTCAACAATTTTGGCAAGTATTGGTTTTTGGGGAAGTGTTGTTTTTTATAATTCGTATTTGCCTGAAATTGCTTTTCCGGATCAATACGATAGAGTGAGTGCCAAAGGATTTATTTTTGGTTATGTGGGATCTGTAATTCTTTTAATTTTTAATTTGACAATGGTGATGAAATCGGAATGGTATGGAATTACAGACCCTACTTTGCCGGCTAGAATCTCGTTTTTGTCCGTTGGTATATGGTGGATGGCTTTTGCACAAGTAACTTTTTATTATTTACCCAATAATATATTCAATAAAAAACCCAGAAAGGATTTTATTTTCAAAGGTTTAAGGGAGCTAAAAGTGGTGGTGCAAAGTTTAAAAAAACTGACTGATTTAAAACAATTTTTAATCGCTTTTTTTCTGTACAGCATTGGAGTTCAGACGACAATTTTATTAGCTAGTATTTACGGAAAAGTAGAGTTAAAGATAGAGACCAGCCAATTAATTATCACTATTTTATTAATACAATTAGTGGCCATTTTTGGGGCTTATCTCTTTTCAAGAATATCCGAAAACATTGGAAACATAAAAACTTTAAAATTAACTATCGCCATTTGGGGATTAATATGTTTTGCAGCCTATTTATTGGACGCTCAAAACAAATACATTAATTTACAATTTTACTCGCTTGGCGGCGCAATTGGTATGGTGCTTGGTGCCATTCAATCCTTGTCACGCTCCACTTACTCCAAGTTATTGCCCGACACTGAGGACCACGCCACGTATTTTAGCTTTTTTGATGTTACTGAAAAAATTGCGATAGTATTGGGAACTTTTATTTTTGGTTTTGTGGGTTCAATAACAAATTCGATGCGGAATTCAATTTTAATTCTGGTAGTATTCTTTTTGCTGGGTTATATCGTGTTAAGTTTTATGAAGAAAACAGAGTTTGACGATGAGCTTTAGTCCCTTTAATATATTAGTAACTTTTGAAAAACATATTACAAGTTATATTTGAAAAATGGTCTAAGTCTTTTTGGTTCTAAAATATGTTTATAACTTATTTTTGGCATAAAGATTGTCTTTTTAGAAAGTTAAACGAATTTACCGCATTATACATCGATTTTATTTAAATCTATTGTAATGATGGCCTATATTTGTTAGCAAATGAATTTTTTTAATGACAAAAAGACTTAAATAAAATATGTCAAACCATAAAATACTCACTCTTGACAATCTGTCACTTCAGGAATTTGATACTGAAACCGATTTAATTCCATTATTGACCCCTGAAGACGAGGAGGAAATGAATAATGAAGAATTACCGGATTCCTTATCCATTTTGCCTTTGCGTAATATGGTTTTATTTCCAGGAGTAGTTATTCCTATCACAGCCGGTCGCGATAAATCAATAAAGTTAATCAATGATGCTTATGCTTCAGGGAAAGTTATTGGTGTCGTTGCTCAAAAGAACGAGGAAATTGAAGATCCAACCAAAAATGATATTCACAAAATAGGAACGGTTGCCCGAATTTTGCGCGTTCTAAAAATGCCGGATGGAAATGTTACCGTTATTCTTCAAGGAAAAAAACGTTTCCAATTAGGTTCCATTATTTCTGAAACACCTTATATTACTGCCAAAATCGAGGAAGTTTCCGAAAAACGGCCGGGAAAACAAGATACTGAGTTTTTGGCAATTATTGATTCCATAAAAGAATTAGCAATTCAAATCATAAAGGAAAGTCCCAACATTCCTAGCGAAGCTACATTCGCCATCAAAAATATTGAAAGCCAATCGTTTTTAATCAATTTTGTGACTTCCAACATGAATTTGTCGGTTAAGGAAAAACAAGATTTACTTTCAATTAATGCTTTAAAAGAGCGCGCGCTTGAAACGCTTCGTTATATGAATATCGAGTTGCAAAAACTCGAATTGAAAAACGATATTCAATCTAAAGTTCGTTTTGATTTAGACCAGCAACAACGAGAATATTTCCTCCACCAACAAATGAAAACCATTCAGGAAGAATTGGGTGGTGTTTCGCAAGAAGAGGAAATAGATGAAATGAGCATCAAAGCCAAGACGAAAAAATGGGATGAAACCACGCAAAAACATTTCGAAAAGGAATTGTCGAAAATGCGCAGAATGAACCCACAAGCGCCTGATTTTGGTATTCAAAGAAATTATTTGGAGCTGTTTTTGGACTTGCCTTGGAACGAATATTCCAAAGATAATTTTGATTTGAAACGCGCACAAAAAATTCTAGATAGGGATCATTTTGGTCTAGAAGACGTTAAGAAAAGAATGATAGAACATTTGGCTGTATTGAAATTGAGAAATGACATGAAGTCACCCATAATCTGCTTGACAGGACCTCCAGGTGTTGGTAAGACATCCATCGGAAAATCAGTT
This sequence comes from uncultured Flavobacterium sp., assembly GCA_964535705.1. Lineage (GTDB taxonomy): Bacteria > Bacteroidota > Bacteroidia > Flavobacteriales > Flavobacteriaceae > Flavobacterium. The sequence continues at coordinate 7,458 of CAZHVE010000036.1, read as the reverse complement.
GCCGAAGCATTGGGAAGGGAATATGTGAGAATTTCCCTAGGTGGATTGCGTGATGAAGCTGAAATTCGTGGACACAGAAAGACCTATATTGGCGCGATGCCTGGAAGGATAATTCAAAGCTTGAAAAAAGCTGGAACGTCAAATCCGGTTTTTGTTTTAGACGAAATTGATAAATTATCCAATAGCCACCAAGGCGATCCGTCTTCGGCATTGTTGGAAGTTTTGGATCCAGAACAAAACAGTTCTTTTTATGATAACTTCTTGGAAATGGGTTATGATTTATCGAAAGTGATGTTCATTGCCACTTCCAATAATATGTCTGAAATTCAACCCGCATTGAGGGATCGAATGGAAATTATAAGAATGTCGGGCTATACTATCGAAGAAAAAGTGGAAATTGCCCGCCAACACTTGTTTCCGAGACAAATGAAAGAACACGGTTTGACCACCAAGCATTTAACTATCGGAAAAAAACAATTGGAAAAAATTGTCGAAGGATATACTCGTGAATCTGGCGTTCGTGGATTGGAAGCAAAAATTGCTCAAGTCATTCGGAATGCTGCCAAATCCATTGCGATGGAAGAGGAGTACAACACGAAAGTAACGGACGAAGATATTGTAAAAGTTCTTGGGGTTCCCAGATTGGAAAGAGATAAATACGAAAGCAATGATGTAGCTGGAGTAGTCACTGGGTTGGCTTGGACAAGCGTGGGAGGTGATATTCTCTTTATAGAATCCTTGATTTCTCCCGGAAAAGGAGGGATGACCATTACGGGAAATTTAGGTACGGTAATGAAGGAATCGGCAACAATAGCTTTGGAATATATCAAAGCCAACGCAGAACATTTAGGACTGAATCCTGATATGTTGCTAAAGTACAACATTCATTTGCACGTCCCTGAGGGTGCCACTCCAAAAGATGGACCAAGTGCAGGAATTGCAATGTTAACTTCATTGGTTTCGGTACTTACGCAGAAGAAAGTGAAAAAAGGATTAGCTATGACGGGTGAAATTACTTTGCGTGGAAAAGTATTGCCAGTTGGCGGAATAAAAGAAAAGATCTTGGCGGCCAAAAGAGCCAACATTAAGGAAATTGTTTTATGTCACGAAAACAAGAGCGATATTGACGAAATAAAGCTCGAATATATTGAAGGAATGACGTTTCATTATGTTAAGGAGATGATCGATGTATTGAAAATTTCGATTACCAACCAAAAGGTGAAAAATGCAAAAGTATTATAATCAAAAATCTTTGAATAAATTATATTCCATCTTGAAACTTCAAGATGGAATTTTTTATTTCATATAGAATTTACTTAGAAACTTCAACTTTAAAAAGGCAATTTTTACCATTATAATTTTATCTTCGCATTTGCGTTTTACTATACAGAATCACTATTTCAAATATGCAAAAAAAACTTTTGTTATTCTTTTTATTTTCGGTTTGCACTGTTTCATACGGTCAAATAGGAGGGAAGTATATTTATCAGTTTTTGAATTTGGTAACTTCACCAAGAAATGCAGCCTTGGGAGGTAAAACGATAACAATTTATGATGATGATGTAAATCAAGCCCATTTTAACCCCGCGACAATTAACGCAGAAATGAACAATCATTTGGCTTTAAATTATGGGAGTTATTTTGGCGAAGTTACATACGGAACCGCTTCTTATGCGTATACGTATGACCGTCATTTACAAACTCTTCAAGCGGGAATAAATTATGTAAATTATGGTAAATTTGAGGGTTATGATGAAAACGGCCAAGCCACATCTCAATTTACTGGTAGTGAAATAGCACTTTCATTCGGATATGCCTATAATGTACCCAATAGCAATCTTTTTATTGGGGCCAATGGAAAACTCATTTCTTCCACTTTAGAAAGTTATCATTCTTTTGGTGGAGCTATTGATTTGGGGGCTATTTTTATTGACGATGCCAATGATGTCAATTGGGCTTTGGTGATTCGAAATATAGGAACACAGTTTACTACCTATAATGGCGCAAATGAAAAATTACCATTGGATATAATGGCCGGTGTATCGCAAGAATTAGAAAATGTACCTGTTAGATGGCATCTCTCGCTTGACAATTTACAACAATGGAACATTTCTTTTTCTAATCCTGCCCAAGCACAAACTTCACTTGATGGAACTACAACCGAAAAAAAAGTATCTCTGTTTGGCAATGCTTTGCGACATGTAATTTTTGGGGTAGAACTTTTCCCTAAAAGATCATTTAATCTTAGATTGAGCTATAATTTTAGGAGATCACAAGAATTAAAATTATTGGAACAACGCACTTTTTCTGGAATTTCTTTAGGTTTTGGATTGAAATTCAACAAATTAAAATTCAATTATTCTTATTCGAAATATACGCTGGCAGGAAATTCCAGCTTATTTGGTTTAACCATTAACTTTCTAGAATAATTTGTTTCGTATATTTGAAGTATTAAATCTAAATATTGAGTAATAAAATTACCATAGCGATAGACGGATTTTCGTCAACTGGAAAAAGTACATTGGCAAAAGAATTGGCGAAACATTTAGGCTATGTTTATGTCGATACAGGGGCTATGTATCGTGCAGTTGCTTTATTTTCTTTGCAAAATGGATATATTGGAAAAGATTTTTTTGATAAACAATCACTTATCAACAATTTACCTCACATAAAATTAATGTTCAAATTCAATCCTGATTTGGGTTTTGCCGAAATGTATTTGAACGGTGTTAATGTTGAAAAGGAAATTCGCACTATCGAAGTTTCTAGTTATGTGAGTAAAGTTGCCGAAATTTCGGAAGTCCGTTCCATGCTTGTCGAACAACAACAAGAAATGGGAAAAGATAAAGGTATTGTGATGGATGGAAGGGATATTGGAACGGTCGTATTTCCTGATGCAGAGCTGAAAATATTTATGACGGCAACCCCCATAACACGTGCCGAGAGACGATTTATAGAATTGCAAGGAAAAGGGGATAACGTAACTTTTGACGAAGTTTTAAAGAATGTTGAAGAACGCGATTATATTGATACCCATCGCGATGATTCTCCACTTGTGAAAGCCAAGGATGCTATAGAATTTGACAATTCCAATATCTCAAAACAAGAACAATTTCAAAAAGTTTTAAAATTGATTCCAATTCAATAATGTTTTGATTCAAAATAATTTTTATAAAAAGGCATTATTTATTCAATTGCATTATTTATTCAATTGCATTATTTATTATTTTTTTGATAACCCTAAGTTTGTGAGTATGTTTATTGGCTTCAGGATTATAAATTCCTAAATGGTCCAATCTGTCAATTCGGACTTTACCGCTGGCGTGAATAATATAATTATTCTCCATAATAATGCCTACATGAATAATGTTTCCTTCCTCATTATCAAAAAAAGCTAAATCGCCAGGTTCACTTTCTTCTATAAAACTAAGAGCGTGTCCCTGTAATGCTTGCTGTGAAGCATCTCGCTGCAATTTATAACCATTGAGTTTATAAACCATTTGAGTAAATCCGGAGCAATCAATCCCAAAAGGAGTTTTCCCTCCCCAAAGATAAGGGGCGTGTAAATACATAAATGCAGTGTTTAAAATGCCATCCTTTGCTTTTATACCGCTGATTTTAGTTCCTTCAAAATTAAAATTAGAAGTATTTATCTCAGCATGATTTAAAAAGGATAATGAAGATCCAAGTGGAATGGGCATTAACAAATCCGCTGGGGTCGTAATATATTCTATCAAATCTCCATTTAAGATAATGGCATCATTTGATAATTGGTTAAAATCAGATTCGGAAATAAGTTGAATTTGCTTGGAATCTATCCATCCTTCATAAGAGTCATAATCTAATTTGATGTGGTACCATTGTTTCAATTGTTCAGTGATTTCAAAATGCTCCCCAAATAAAACCTGGGAAACTATTTCGCTTTTATCACTGTGTTCCGATCGAAGTGGGATCATGGCTAGATTACAAATTCCGAACATTTTTTACAATTAAAAATTAAAAATCACGAATTAAATTAATGTCGTATTGTTTGCAAAACTAAATTAATTCCGGGTTAAATTTTAATTTTTAATTAAATTCTTTCAATTACAATAGCCGAAGCACCACCACCACCATTGCAAATAGCGGCAACACCAATTTTCCCATTATTTTGTTCTAATACATTTAGTAGGGTAACGATAATGCGAGAACCGGAACATCCAAGAGGATGCCCCAAAGCTACTGCTCCACCATTAATATTAACTTTGAAAGCATCAATTCCCAGTATTTTTGAATTGACCAATCCCACAAGGGCAAACGCCTCATTAAATTCAAAATAATCAACATCGCCAATTGACAAACCTGATTTTTCAAGGGCTTTAGGAACAGCAATTGATGGGGAAGTAGTAAACCATTTTGGTTCTTGTGCTGCATCAGCATAGCCTCGTATATATGCTAATGGTTTTAATCCCAAGGATAATGCTTTTTCTTCACTCAACATCACTAAGGCAGCAGCGCCATCATTTATGGTTGAGGAATTGGCAGCTGTCACGGTTCCTTCTTTTGTGAAAGCAGGATTTAGAGAAGGAATTTTATCTATTTTCACATTCGTGAATTCTTCGTCTATACAGACTAGGATTGGTTCCTCTTTTCTTTGTGGAATTGAAACTGGGGCTATTTCATTATCAAATTTTCCGGTATCCCATGCATTCTTGGCACTTTTATATGATTGGATAGCGAAATTATCCTGTTGTTCTCTAGTAATATTGTATTCAGTCGCACACAAGTCGGCACAAACTCCCATGGCATTATTATCGTAAGCGTCCGTTAATCCGTCTTTCTGCATTCCATCAACCATTGTGGTGGGACCTAGTTTATAGCCATTTCGCAAATGCAGGTAGTGAGGAATCAGACTCATGTTTTCCATTCCGCCGGCCACAACAATTTCTGCGTCCCCATTTTGTATTGCTTGCGCACCCAACATAACCGACTTCATTCCGGAGGCACAGACTTTGTTAACGGTAGTACAAATTACGGAATTTGGCAAACCGGCATAAATAGCCGCTTGTCTGGCAGGAGCTTGTCCGACACCGGCTTGAATGGCATTGCCCATAAAAACTTCATCAACTAAATGGGGATCTAACAATATTCTATCTAATGCTACTTTTATGGCCGTAGCACCCAATATAGGTGCGGAAACGGTGGATAGCCCTCCCATAAAACTTCCTATAGGCGTTCTTACAGCTGAAACAATAACAATTTTTTTGTTCATGGGATGTTCGGGTATTTGATTGTGTTGCTAATTTAATCATTTTGTTCGAATACCGAATTTGATTTTTGATATTATTACGCCATTAATCCAATAAATTTGGATTCTATTTTTTTTAATTAAGAATCGATTGTGAGTTGGGTTTAATTGGCTAGGCATTTGATTGTTAATGTTTTTAATTTAGAAATAAAAAAACATTTTAAAAAAGCCGATTATTATTTGTGAAATATAGATTAGAAAGCTAAATTTGCAATCGCTAAAATTAAATATAAGTTCTTATATTGGAGAGTTGCCTGAGTGGCCGAAAGGACATGTTTGCTAAACATGCGTATGGGAAACTGTACCAAGGGTTCGAATCCCTTACTCTCCGCTGGTTATTTCAAAAAACCTACCAAAACCCTTTAAATCGAATGATTTATAGGGTTTTTTAATTTACTCCTTATCCAATTATTCATAGTTTATCATTCTGAAGGGTGCAATTCGGGACACTTTAAAAATTCAAAATCATTGTGCCCCTACCTTTACAAACCCTTTTAAAATAAGAGGTTCATTCAGTGAGTATCTTGTTTTGTAACAAACCTTATAATAAATTAATATATAATTTAAAGGTTACAAAAATGAAAGTAAAAATCACCTTACACTTCTATGAAAAATCAACAAAAGCCAATTCAGTTGGGCTTTTCCCAATTTATGAGCGCATACGGTCAACGGGAACTATCCTTCGAATTTGCCAAAAGTGGGTTTGATGCCATCAACAAATACACCCTAAACAAAACTGCCAATCAAGGCTTCGGGGTTACTGCTTTGATGATTTTGGTACCGCAGAACAAATAAAGCATTTCGGCAACGCCTGCAACGTGATGGCTGAGGTATTAATCAGCCATCACGAACAATTTTTGGCAAACCATTCTGTCACAAATATGACAACCAACTTATCGGCATCAGAAATTGAAAAACGCTACAGCAATAGGCTGCGTTCCAGAATTCGGAATTTGTTCAACCTTATTACCTTCGATAAAAAAGCTAAAGACAAACGTTAATTAATAAGGACTCTGGTTTTTATAAAGAGTGGCGAATAATCAAGGTGCTTTTATTTTCTATTTGTTCCTTTTTTCCTTTCAAAATCATTTGGGCTAGAATTTTTCCCATCGCAACAAAATCAGTAGATATGGTTGTGATGCCGTTTTCTACCACTTTTTTCAAAGGGGTTTCATTATAAGATATGATTCCGAAATCTGCACCAAGTTTTAAATTTTGAAGCTTAGATTTTTCAATGACTTTTACTAAATCTCTATCGTCAGGAATAATATATACTTCGCCTTTTTTTATTTTCCGGTCTTTAAACTCAGTAATAACCGTATTGCTGAATCCAAAGTCTTCACAAAATTTTTTGAAGCCAATTTTCATCCCTGCGGGCTCCCTAAATCCTGGAAAAATCATGATTAGTTTTTCGTACTTGTTTAATTTGGTTTTACCTTTTTCTAAGCCATTGTAAATATCTTTCTGGTGATTTTGATATACCGCAGGAAAGAATTTTAATTCAGCATTTGTTTGGTCTAATATATAAATTTCATCAACTGGTAGGGTTTTTATGATTGCCGATGCTCCATCTAAATTAGTTGGCATAATAATATATTTGGTATAGTTTCCATTACTATCATTGATTATTTTTTGAAAAACCTGAAGATTAAAATGATGAAAGAAAATATCAACCTGAGTATTCTTTCCAATGTTATCCAAGAATGAATTGAATAGGTCTTCCTTGAAAATATTTAGCTCATCAAAAAGTAAAAAAATGTGTTGTTTTATTTTTACTTCAGTGCTTTTTATATAGTAGCCTTTACCAAGAATAGCAAATATAATACCGCGTTTTTTTAATTCTTCATAGGCTTGTAGAACGGTGTCGCGGGATAAGGAAAACTCGAGGCATACTTTGTTGATTGAGGGAAGTTTTTCGTCCTTTTTTAAATGCCCTTTTTCAATAGATTTTTCAATTGAGGAAATGATTTGTTTATACTTAGGGGTACCTTGATTGTTTTGGATATTTATAATTTTCATAATTTTTTTTGCAAAAATACATAAAACTGGTAGGTACTAGTATATAAATAATGATATTTAATATACTTTTGGTTTTCATATTTTATAAAATTTTTACGGAAAAAATAATGAATTCGTTTTTATACACAGGTTCTACAATTAAATTCTTTGGA
>CAZHVE010000035.1:0-21670 GCA_964535705.1 uncultured Flavobacterium sp. | reverse complement strand
CTCGTTCCAAAATTGAACTATTTGAAAATCATAGATTTTCAATTACAATTTTTTGGCCTCCTCCCAAAAAATGTCCATTTCAGCCAGAGTCATATCCATTAATGGTTTTCCTAATTCCTCCGCTTTACTTTCTAGATATTGAAATCTTTTAATGAACTTTTTATTGGTTCGTTCCAAAGCATCTTCAGGGTTTATGTTTAAAAATCGGGCGTAGTTAATCATTGAAAACAATACATCGCCAAATTCGGATTCCATTTTATCTTGATCTCCGGCTTCGACTTCCTCTTGAAGTTCCTGCAATTCCTCCTGGACTTTATCCCAAACCTGGCGTGGTTCTTCCCAATCAAACCCTACCCCTTTTACCTTATCTTGTATTCTGCTAGCTTTCACCAAGGCAGGCAAACTTTTTGGAACACCTTCTAAAACGGACTTTTTCCCTTCCTTGAGTTTCAGTTTTTCCCAATTTTGTTTGACTTCTTCCTCGTCTTTCACCACAACATCACTATAAATATGCGGATGGCGATGAATCAGTTTGTCGCAAATCTCATTACACACATCGGCCATATCAAAATCGTTGGTTTCACTTCCTATTTTGGCATAAAAAACAATGTGCAACAACAAATCTCCCAATTCTTTTTTGACTTCATTCAAATCATTGTCCAAAATAGCGTCACCCAATTCATAGGTTTCCTCAATGGTCAAATGACGTAAACTTTGTAAGGTTTGCTTCCTATCCCAAGGACATTTTTCACGCAAATCGTCCATAATATTCAATAATCGTTCGAAAGCCTGGAGTTGGTTTTGTTTGGAGTTCATTAGGAAAGTTTAGAAGGTTAGTTTTGGATGCTAGTTATCATGGTAAAAATAAGAAATCCTGTCAGGAAAACATCGAGACAGGATTAAAATATAGCTAAGAAAGTTTTAAATTACTCTTTCTTTGCTTTTGCTTTTTTGGCAGGAGCCTTTTTTGCTTTTTCGGCAACAACCTCTTCAACAACACTTTCTAAAACTTCTTCAGCATTATCAATTATTGGTTCTTCTCTAGAAACCAATCCTTTGGATTGAAGCAAATTGTACCAATTCAACACTTTTTTGATATCTGATGGATATACCCTTTCTGAATCATACTCAGGTAGAATTTCCGTAAAATAGGCAACCAATTTGGCATTGTCTTCTTTGTGAGAAATAGCCGGACCATTATCCTCTTTTATGGCAATAGTTCGCATCACTTCGGTTAAAGGTTTTTCTTCATTAAAGGTGTAAATCGAGATTTCCGATAGTAAGCTTACATTCACTTTCAAACCAACAGTGATTTTTTTTCCATCCAGTAATGATTCGGCGATAAATCCTGAACGCGTTTGAACTTTTAAGGCATATAAACCTGGTTTTCCGGAAATGGACAATATTTTTTCTAAATTCATTTTTATAAATTATACGTTTTTTTCTGTTTTATTTGACTCTTATAGGAAACTGGATCCTCTTTTACCTTCCTTTTTTATTGCAAAATTTCATTCTATAATCAGGTCTGGATTTACCCTCCATAATGTTTTGTAATTTTTTCTTGATCAATTGTTTCTTCAACGAAGAAATCAAATCCGTAAACAGAATTCCCTCTATGTGATCGTATTCGTGTTGAATCACCCTGGCAACCAATCCGTCAAAAACTTCGGTTTTCACGTTAAAATTTTCATCACAATATTCAATAGTAATTTTCTCATTCCTGTAAACATCTTCGCGCACATCAGGAATACTGAGGCAGCCTTCGTTAAAACTCCATAATTCTCCTTCTTCCTTCAACATTTTGGCATTGATAAAAGTACGTTTGAATCCTTTCAATTGGGCTTGTTCTTCTGATGGCAAATCTTGATCGTCGCCAAAAGGCGTTGTATCTATAACGAACAGACGAATACTCAATCCTACTTGTGGCGCTGCAAGCCCCACCCCATAAGCATTGTACATCGTTTCATACATATTGGCAATAGTTTCTTTCAAGTTTGGATGCTCTGGAGCAATCTCCTCCCCCATCTTTCTTAAAACCGGATCGCCATATCCTACAATTGGTAAAATCATTAGTGATGTGTTAAATAGTATCTTTTGAAATTCAAAACCGCTGTTTCTCTATTTCAATTGGCAAAAATAGCAAAAAAAAGACATTCATTTATTCTTAACTATAATTTAAATTTTGTTGAAAAATCATACCATTATTTCACTATAATACAACATTTCAACTGTTACCTTTGTTATTAAATTAAAATCTTCTTATGATAAGAAAAATAAAGCAATTTACGATTGATATTAATTTCACAAACGCTCTTAAAGCAATGTTCTCGGCTTTAATTCCTTTTTATATATTTTCGCGTTTAGGCTATTCAGATATTGGTCTTACCATGGCAATAGGGGCTTTATTTACTTTCCCGAGTGACACACCCAGTAATTTAAAACATAAAATCAATGGAATTCTGGTAACGGTTTTAATTATTTCAGGAGCCAATTTATTAATCAACCTAAGCTACCCCTATCCTTTTATTTTTTACCCCGTATTTACTTCATTAGTTTTCATATTATCAATGCTTGCCGTTTATGGACAACGTGCCACAATGGTTGCATTTTCTGCTTTAATGACTATTGGCATTTCATTTTCTAATATCCATGCCGGATGGGCGATGGTTCAATACTCGGGACTTTTGCTTGCTGGCGGATTGTTTTATCTATTGATGTCCCTACTGTTTTTTTATATCAACCCGCATCGTTATACAGAACTACAAATTGTGGAATGCATTAAATTGACCGCCAAATATTTAAAACTTAGAGGTGATTTATGGGAATTACATTCCGATCGAAAAGAAATAACAAAAAAACAATTGATTCTTCAGGTTGAATTGAACGGTATTCATGAAAATATCCGGGAAATTCTTGTACGGAATCGGACTAATTATGGCTCATCGCATCAAAATCGAAAAATGCTGCTGTGCTTTATCACTTTGGTGGAAATCATGGAATTGGCGATATCAACCTCATTTGACCACAATAAGTTACACCAAAAATTTGACGAACATCCAAAGGTCTTAATGACTTATCAAAGTTTAGCCTACAATCTTGCCAAAAATCTAAAGTCATTATCCAAAAAAATAAGGAAAAGGAAGGAATACATACCAAAAAATAATCTGATTGACAATTTATTCGCATTTGAAAATGCAATAACCGAGTATGAAAAAACCGTAGGGAAAACAAAAGCTTCTGAGGGTGTTCTTATGCTCACGAATATGTTGCACTATGCTGAAAAACAAGTTGAAAAAATAAAGACCCTTGAACAAGCCTACACATCAAAGGTAAAATTAAAAGACCTTAAAGGAAGGGATAAAGATTTAGAAAAATTAATAAGCCCACATTATTATCCGCTAAACACCTTAGTTGAAAATTTCAGCTTCTCTTCGCTAGAATTTAGGCATTCCTTAAGAATTACGACAACATTACTAATAGGTTTGATCATTGGAAAAATCCTTCCTTTTGAAAACGTATATTGGATATTAATAACTATTGTAGTCATTATGCGCCCAGGCTACGGCCTAACTAAGGAGAGAACTTTTAGTCGATTTATAGGCACGATAATAGGGGGTGTAGCCGGCTTTGCTATTTTAGCCTTTGACCCCAGCATTCAAATCCTCGGTGGCTTGAGTATTCTTTTTCTAATTTTGGGATTAACATTTAATCCTTCTAACTTTAAAATCGGAAGTGCCTGTATTACTTTGAATATTATTTTGCTTTTTGCCATAATAACCCCAAGCGAAAGCAACATTATTGTATATAGAATTTTAGACACCTGTATTGGAGCTATTTTGGCCATTGTAGCCAATCATTTTTTATGGCCCTATTGGGAGTCTCTAAATACCAATGAATATATAAAAAAATCGATTGATGCCAACAGCAATTATTTAAAACAAATATCTATTTTTTATAACAATAAAAAAGATATTGATTCTAAATATCGATTAGCCAGAAACCAAGCCTTTATCGAAATTGGCAATCTGATGGCTTCTTTTCAAAGAATGCTTCAAGAACCCAAATCAAAACAAGACAAATTGCAACAATTGTATAAATTTACAGTAATCAACAATGCATTTCTTTCATCGGCAGCTTCATTAGGCACTTATACACAATCACATAAAACAACTCAAGCCTCAGCATCTTTTAATATTGCCATTGACCAAATAATAAAAAATCTGGATTATGCAATCTTTCTTTTAAAAGAGCCAAATAATACTATTGAAATAACCCCAGTAATTAGAGAAAATACTAATCAAAGTTTTTCTGGGCTAAGAAAAATTAGGGAAAAAGAATTAATGCACGGAGAGGATGAAAATAGCGAGTCCTTTAAACTCAAAATGCAAGAAGCTCAACTTGTTATCGAACAGTTGGTTTGGTTAACTAACTTATCTGAAAACATCGTAAAAACAACTAAAGTTTTTATGAATTCTTAGAAAAAGGAGCTAGTTTTAAAACATTTTGCGAGCCAAATAATCCTGCAGCATTATGGTTGCCGAAATTTCGTCAATAAGCGCTTTATTTTGGCGTTGTTTCTTTTTCATTCCGCTATCAATCATAGACTGAAAAGCCATTTTTGAAGTAAAACGTTCGTCAACACGAACTACTTTTATGTCAGGGAAATGATTGGTAAAATGAGTCACAAATCCTTTAATTATTGAAGCACTCTCGGATAGCTCCCCATTCATTTGTTTGGGTTCACCAATGAGAACAGTCTCCACTTTTTCTTTGGAAAAATAATCCTTTAAAAAAGCAATTGCCATTGCGGAAGGAATCGTGGTCAAGCCCGAAGCAATAATTTGCAGTTCATCAGTAACGGCAATTCCCGTTCGTTTTTGTCCGTAATCAATGGCGAGAATTCTTGGCATTTTATTTAAAATATTTCACAAAGATACACAAGAAATAAAAACAATTGGTAACCAAAAACCCATAACAATTTATCGGTTTTTATTCAAATAAAAATTCGATGCCATGAAGAATGACAATCAAATTTTCTAACAAAAAAGGGAAATATGTCAGTATTATAAGTCCAAAGTTGTTTTCAAAAAAAATCCATTTATCTTTGTCAAAAAAATATCAAAAATGAACGAATTACAATCCATTATAGAACAAGCTTGGGAAAACAGAGCTTTGTTACAAGAAAAAACTACAACCGATGCTATTAGATCGGTAATTGAATTATTAGATTCAGGAAAATTACGTGTTGCTGAACCAAAAGGGGATTCTTGGCAAGTAAACGAATGGGTCAAGAAAGCTGTTGTTCTGTATTTCCCTATTCAAAAAATGGAAACTGTTGAAGCTGGAATTTTTGAATACCATGACAAAATGTTATTGAAAAGAGATTATGCCGAAAAAGGGGTTCGCGTAGTTCCTGGTGCATCTGCCCGTTATGGTGCTTTTTTGGCTAGCGGTGTAATTATGATGCCAAGCTATGTCAACATTGGTGCTTATGTCGATTCTGGAACCATGGTCGATACATGGGCTACGGTGGGTAGTTGTGCGCAAATTGGAAAAGATGTTCATCTTTCTGGAGGTGTTGGAATTGGTGGTGTTTTAGAGCCTTTACAAGCGGCACCTGTAATTATTGAAGACGGTGCTTTTATAGGTTCCCGTTGCATTATTGTCGAAGGAGTTCATGTTGGTAAAGAAGCTGTTCTTGGTGCAAATGTTTGCTTAACCGCTTCTACCAAAATTATCGATGTTACTGGTGATACACCAATTGAAAGAAAAGGATTTGTTCCTGCCCGTTCGGTTGTAATTCCTGGAAGTTACACCAAAACCTTTGCTGCGGGTGATTTTCAAGTGCCTTGTGCTTTAATTATTGGTACACGCAAGCCATCTACTGACTTGAAAACGTCGTTGAACGATGCTTTGAGAGAATATGATGTAGCGGTTTAGCAAGATGCAAAATTTAAATTAGACATACATTTGTTTAATCAATAATAAACAATAAATGAAAATATTGGTTATTCAACAAAAAATGATTGGTGATGTTTTGGCGAGCAGCATTATTTGTAATAATCTGAAGTCAATATATCCAAATGCACAAATTGATTATCTTATTAATCCATTTACCAAACCCGTTGTTGAGAATAACCCTAATATTGACAACATCATTCTTTTTGAAGATAAATTTCGAAGAAATAAAAAAGAGTTATTGCGTTTTCTAATAAAAATTAGAAAACGTAATTATGACATTGTCATTGATGCCTATGGAAAATTAGAAAGTAATTTGATTATTGCTTTTTCTGGTGCTCGTAACAAAATTAGCTTCCATAAATGGTATAGCCATTTTCTTTATCATTCTACTCTTAAAAATAAAACAAAAACAACAACAAATGTTGGATTTGCCATACAAGGCCGATTGAATTTGTTACAAATTTTGAATCCAAAAGAGGTATTAGAAAGTAAACCTAAAATATTTTTGACCGAAAAAGAGATTCAAAATGGCAAAAACATTTTAGAAGGACATCCTATAGATTTTACAAAAAAAATATTTATGATTGGAGTACTTGGAAGTGGTACAAACAAGACCTACCCTTTTCCATATATGGCTGAAATTTTAGATTCCATTGTAGCATACACCAATGCTACTTTACTTTTCAATTACATGCCCTCACAAATACATGAGGCCAAAACCATTTTTGATTTATGCCAAATTGAAACTCAAAAAAATATAAAAATTGAAATTATACCAGGTAGTATCCGGGAGTTTTTATCAATAACCTATCACTGTAATGCTTTGATTGGCAATGAAGGAGGTGCGGTAAATATGGCAAAGGCGATTTCAGTTCCTACTTTCACTATTTTTTCAACATGGATTAATAAAGAATCTTGGAACTCATTTGAAGATGGAAAAGAAATTGTTTCAGTTCATTTAAAAGATTTTAAACCCGAACTATACAATGAAAAATCCCCTAAAGAAATGAAAAAGAAAGCCCTTGAACTATATGATCTATTTCTGCCCGAATACATTATTCCAAAATTAACAACTTATTTAAAAGGATAAAACAATCCAATTGCGATGAGCTATTCATATCAAAAATTTATTTATGTAATTCTTAAAAAAAATATTAAATCCTTGTTTAGTCCAATAAAAATATAAATATTTTTTTTATAAAAATTAAACAACATCAATTCTTAATTAATCCATTTATTGCAACAAATATTTTTTTTTGTTTATTCCTATTCATTATTTTTTCATTTTCATTTTGATCAGTCCAATTTTCCTTATGATGCAAATGGTATTGTACAGCGAAATTTCGTAAAGAATATATTTCGAATTTCAATCCTTTAAAACGCCACGTGAGATCTATATCTTCTCCAATAGCTGGCAAAACATAATCCTCATCAAAACCATTTATAGTTTCCAAAGCAGATTTATAGCATGAGAAATTACATCCTTTAAGCTGTTTCATCTTTCTAAGTTTGGGTATAAAACCAAATAATGAACGTGGCGATATAAAAACACCTTCTTCTAAAAACTTAGCATCATCTTTTTTTATCAAATTGAATTCAGTAATAACGCGACTGCAAAACTTAGAGATAACAATACTATTTCTAAGTATTTCTGAGTATTTCGGACCTAATTTAATCCGTTTTCCTGCGAGAATTCTTGTTTTTTTTGCGAAAAGTAAATGATTTTCAATAAAATTTTTATGTAATACACAATCTCCATCAATAAAAATAAGATAATCTGCATCAGTAAATTTAATTGCATTATTTAATGCTTTGTTTTTGCGCCATCCAAAATCTTCCTGACAAAGATGGGTTAATGAAAGAATTCCTGAATAATTTTTAATAAAATAATTCATTTCTATACTATTCCCATCTTCGGAAATTATAATTTGAAA
Organism: uncultured Flavobacterium sp.; assembly: GCA_964535705.1. Classification (GTDB taxonomy): domain Bacteria; phylum Bacteroidota; class Bacteroidia; order Flavobacteriales; family Flavobacteriaceae; genus Flavobacterium. The sequence continues at coordinate 13,775 of CAZHVE010000035.1, read as the reverse complement.
ATTTTTATTAGATTGTTGTTCTACAGAACGTAAAACAACTTCTAAATCTGATGTGTTTTTATAAACAGATATTATTAGTGCTACTTTAGTCATTTCATTTATTAATATTTATCCCCATTTCAGTCCATTTTTTTTTATTTTTTCGAGTATTATCTCTGATATCGTAATTTTTCTTCCAAGTTTCCTCGTTTACATAACCCCGTTTATGATCCAAATGAACACAAATTGCACTATACCTAATTTGCTTCGATTTCACTCCATTATTTAACAATCGCTCCCCTAACTCTCGATCTTGTCCGCCATATTGCATTTCCTGATTAAAACCATTGATGGCAACTAAATCACTTTTCCATCCTGAGGCATTATGCCCATTCCAAGAAGGTTTAGTTGGGGTAATAAAATTTAAAAAGGAAGCAAAAATCCCATATGCCTTAAATTTAATGGTTTTATAACTCAATTTTAATTCTTGTTTTTTCAACCAATTGACATCAAAACAATGTTGATTAAAAATATCCTCTTTTGTTATGGATTCAGAAATTTTCATCGGTAATTTGAAGTAACCTCCAGAAAGAAAGTACCCCTTTTGGCTATATTTTAAATGGGTGGCTACAAAATCATTTCTAGGAATACAATCACCATCGGTAAAAATTAAATAATCCCCAGTTGCTGCAATGATGGCCTTATTCAGTATTTTAGATTTTTGAAAACCATGGTCTTCATGCCAAACATGAATAATAGGAATGGATATTATTTTTTGAAGTACTTCAATTTTCTCTTTGGTTTCTGCCTTAGAGCCATCATCTGCAACAATAATCTCAAAATCAGTTGTGGTTTGGACACTAAATCCCCACAGCACTTTCTCTAACCATTGTACCGAATTATAGGTACTCATAATTACTGAAGTTTTCATAAATATTTTAGAAGTTATGGAGAACAAAAGTAGTTAATAATAAATTATATTTGCAAAATATAAAATATCCGAATGGATTTCGAATCAAATAAAAAAATTTCGGCACTCGTAATTACATTAAATGAAGAAATTCATATTAACACCCTGTTAAATGATTTAGCATTTGTAGATGAAGTTGTCGTTGTTGATTCTTTTAGTTCAGATAATACCAAATCAATATGCGAAAATTTTAGTGAAGTAAAATTCATTCAAAATAAATTTGAGAATTTCACATCTCAAAGAAACTTTGCTATTGCACAAGCCAAAAATGATTGGATTTTATTTCTAGATGCAGATGAAAGACTTACGCCTGAATTAAAGAATGAAATTCTTTATACTATTAAAAACAATAAAACCCATACCGCTTTTCTATTTTACAGAACATTTATGTTTAAAAATAAAGTTTTAAATTATAGTGGTTGGCAAACAGATAAAATATACAGACTTTTCAATAAAAATTTTGCAAAATATTCCAAGGAAAGACTTGTTCACGAAAAACTTAAAGTAGAGGGGTCTGTTGGAATTCTAAAAAACAGACTCATTCATTACTCGTTTTCCGATTTTGAGTCTTATAAATCAAAAATGATTAATTATGGAAAACTAAAAGGGCAGGAAAAATTCATAAAAAAACTGAAACCTATTATTTTTACATCTATCATCCATCCTACTTATAATTTTTTATATAATTATTTTATACGATTAGGCATTTTAGACGGAAGAAAAGGAGTAGTCATTTGTTACCTTAATGCTTACAGTGTTTATATAAGATACCGAGAATTAAAAAAACTATGGAATAGAATATGATTTTATTTCCAAAAAAATAGCTTCTTTTTTAATCTTCTTGTTCTGTGGTATTTTTCCTGAAATTCTTTAGTATAACTCCACATCTTCTCAAAAACTTCATCAACCGTTTTGTTATATAATTTGGCATATTCCTCACTCATAATAGCTAACATTTCCTTTTTAGGTGTCAAGCGACTTAAGTTTTTCATTCTTAATTCATAAGACATCGTTTTATGAAAATTCATTCGGTTCAAATCGACCAAATAAAAAGAATAATTTAAATTGTTATCCATTTTTTTAATCAATGTATTCCCTGGAGAATGATCTAAAAATTCAATTCCCTTTTCATGCAAGTCGAATGAAAACTGTGTAAACTGACGTAAAATGTTTTGATGGTCTGGATAATCTGGTATTTCAACCAATTCTCTGAAGGTCAAATCACACTGAAGATGTTCGCTAATATAATAACTGTCCTTAAGCCCAATAAAATCATGATTTTCATAATAAGCAATAGGTTGTGGAGTTCCAATTCTTTTTTCTAACAAAGTAGTGGCGTATTCAAAAGAACGTCTCGCTTTTGATTTTCTGAAATATTTGTAGGCAATTTTGTTTATTAAATTAGGGATTTTGAAAGATTTTATATTGATGGTTTTTCCTTCTAATTCAAAAAGTTTAATTTTATTCCTTTGTCCATCACCAAAAAGAATTCCTAAATTAGAATTGAAATGTTTTATAAAAAAAAGCACTTCTTTTGAATTACGAATAGCTTTAGAAAACATAAATTTTATTGTCATATTTACCTTTTTACAAAATTATCTTAATACTTATTTAATATTGGTTTCCAAAACTCAATAACTTTTGGCTTATTAATCCCGTGGCATCCAAATGGAAGTTTGTTATTATTTAGCGACATAGCTAATTTTGGCTTTCTATCAATTGCAAAATCCAAAGCTTCTTTGTAATTTGGAATCTTAAAATCCTTATCAAATTCCGATGCTTTTAGAGACCAAAAAACATCTTCAATAGCATAAATTTCTTTTTCTTTGGCATTCAAAAAATCAAGAATAAATGATTTGTTTTCTTTCGCAATTGAATAATGAGAAGCAGTTTTACGCAACGAAAACCCTCCATTTCCTACCTTAAAAAAAATTTGCTCTCGGTCATTTTTTCTTTTAGACCTAAATATTCTTGCAATAGAATTTGTGAATTTTGACCAAATAGATTTTTTAAAACTTGCAATCCACGGAGCACCAATATAATCATAGCCTTTTTGACACCATTCCTTTAATTCATCTTTAAATACAAAAGCATCCAATTGATAAATTAAAATGTATTCAGATTCCAAAAAACGCTCATAAAACAATGAAGACAATAATAATTCATTATACCCTTCAATATTTTGAAAATAATGCTTTGGAAAACCTTCAACAGATATAGCTTTATACTTTTCAGTAATATAAGAATTGTCTAAACCTTCTGGTTGAACTATAACAATTTCATAATCATTAAGCACTTTGATACATTGCAAAAAAGACATCTCTTCAAGTTCTCCAAAATAGGATTTATAAATAGGTATGAGGACTTTTACAGTTTTTTTCATTTATGTATGTCGAATTTTTCTATTATTAAAGAATCGCCTTATAAAATTTATTGTGTCAAATAATTTTCTCAACGCAATACAAAGATAGAATTATTATATTTGTATGATAACACGGAGTTAATAGATCAATTTACCAATATTTCGCATAATAAATTGATGGATATATTTTTGGCCACAACAATGGCTTAAAAGATACTAAAAGAATATCAAAAGATATTATTGTTAAACTAGAATATGAAAAACTAGTTCGTAATATTAAATAATGCAGCTACTTTGTGGATTGTTTTTTTATATAAGAAAATTCTATATAAATTAACTAAAGGCATGTACTATTTTATAGATCTACTCCGAAAAAAATTAACAAATAGTCTGGAAATAAGTGGTTTGAATAAAACTAAAGCCACAATTAAATTTTAAAAATTGAGTTCACATAATTAATTTACTAAAAATTATATGAAAAATAAACTTAAAATCAACATCAGAATAACATTAGAATACCTATTTGGTAATACCCCAAAAGATTTTAAAAAAATTCCTATAATAATTAATAATTTTAACCGATTAACAACACTTAAAAAATTAATTCAGGATTTAGAAAACAGGGGGTATAAAAATATACATATTATAGATAATAAATCTGAATATCAGCCTCTGATAGAGTTTTACGATGATTCCAAATATAAAGTATATAGGCTTGATAAAAATATAGGATTTAAAGCCCTTTGGAAATCAAAATTATGGTACAAATTTATGTTTGTCAATTATTGTTACACCGATTCTGATTTGTGCTTATGTAAAGAATGTCCTGATGATTTTTTAGAATTTTTTTACACCATACTTAAAAAATATCCTAAAGTTCATAAAGTAGGTTTTTCATTAAAAATAGATGATTTGCCTGATTGTTTTGACAAAAAAGAAAAAGTAATAAGCTGGGAATCTAAATATTATGAAAATGAAAAAGAACCCAATATGTTTATTGCTCCTATAGATACCACTTTTGCACTATATCGCCCTTTTTCACAACGAGGTAAAAGAGATGGAACAGACGAAATTCTTCGAATAGGATTTCCCTACCAATGCCATCATTTACCATGGTATAATGACAGTAAGAACCTAAATAAAGAAGAACAATATTATATAGATAGTGTTACCAAGCCAACGCATTGGTCAAAAAAAGAATAAATAATGGACATCAACCAAGAAATCCAAAACGCCTTCGAAATAATACAACAAGGAGGAATTATCCTTTATCCTACTGACACCGTTTGGGGAATTGGCTGCGATGCGACAAACTCAGAAGCTGTCGCTAAAATCTACAAACTCAAAAAACGCGCCGAAACACAAAGTATGATAGTTCTGATGAATGGCGAAAAAATGATGTACAATGTTTTCAAAGACATTCCAGAAGTAGCTTGGCAAATTATGGATTTGTCCGAAAAACCGACAACCCTAATTTTGGACAAACCCCGAAATGTGGCTCCAAATTTAATAGCTTCTGATAACACATTAGGAATTAGAATTGTCAAAGAACCCTTTTGTTTTAAATTGATGGAAAAAATGCGAAAACCATTAGTTTCAACCTCAGCAAATATCTCAGGACAGCCTACTCCTATTGCGTTCAAAGACATTAGCTCTGAAATTATAAAAGGTGTCGATTATGTTGTAAATTTGCACCGTGATAAAATTGGAGGAAAACCTTCAACAATTATAAAATTGACGAACGATTCGCAGGTAAAAGTGATAAGAAAATAATTTTTTTTGCCACAGATTCACTGATTTCATTTTAAAAAATCAAATTTCACAGATTATTATGTCAGACTATTTATACGAAGATGATACATATAAAATTATTGGTGCTTTAATTGAAGTTCATAAAAATCTGGGAAAAGGTTTCTCTGAAATTGTTTATAAAGATGTTTTTGAATATGAGTTAAAAAAGATTAATTTTTCTTTTGAAAGAGAGAAAGAGTATTTGGTTCATTATAAAGATATTATTTTAAATCATAAATTTTATGCTGATTTTGTTGTATTAGATAAAATCATAATTGAAATAAAATCAACAGATTCAATACACGAAAAGCATATTTCACAATGCTTGAATTACTTGCACGTTTCTGGACATAGACTTGCTATTTTAGTAAATTTCAACAAGACTTCTCTTGAATACAAAAGAATTATCAAATAATTTTTGAAAAAAATCAGTGAATCAGTGGCTAGAATAAAAACCAACTATACTAAAGCATTAAATAATAAAATATTCGAAGTCATTTCCCAAGCTTCCCAAGAACTCAACATTGATTGTTATGTGATTGGTGGTTTTGTGCGTGATTATTTATTACAACGAGATTTCAAAAAAGACATCGATATTGTTGCCGTGGGTAGCGGAATTGAACTCGCCTTAAAAGTATCGGAATTGCTTCCCAAAAAGCCAAATGTTCAGGTTTTTAAAACCTACGGAACGGCAATGCTTCGTTTTGAAGATACCGAAATCGAATTTGTTGGTGCTAGAAAAGAATCATACAATCTCGACAGTAGAAATCCTGTTGTCCAAAACGGCACACTAGAAGACGATCAAAATCGTCGTGATTTTACCATCAATGCCCTGGCTTTATCCTTAAACAAGGATAATTATGGAGACCTTTCTGATCCTTTCAACGGTTTGGATGACCTGAAAAATAAAATCATCAAAACGCCGCTCGATCCAGATATCACTTTTTCTGACGATCCTTTGCGCATGCTTCGTGCCATTCGTTTTGCCAATCAATTGGGTTTTGAAATCGAAGAAAATTCATTACATTCAATCTCAAAAAATGCAGAACGAATCAACATCATTTCAGGTGAACGGATTGTCGATGAATTGAATAAAATCCTTTCTACCAATAAACCCTCTGTTGGATTCTTATTACTATATAAAACAGGCCTTTTAGACATCATTCTTCCCGAATTAACAGCACTAAACCAAGTCGAAGAAATTGAAGGTCAAACGCACAAAAACAATTTTTATCACACACTGGAAGTGGTTGATAACATTTGTCCCAATACAGATGATGTGTGGTTGCGTTGGTCAGCATTATTACACGACATTGGCAAAGCACCAACGAAACGCTTCAACAAAAAACAAGGATGGACGTTTCACGGTCACGAATTTCTAGGCGGAAAAATGGCCAAGAAAATTTTCGAAAGATTGCGAATGCCGCTAAACCACAAAATGAAATTTGTACAAAAAATGGTCATGATGAGTTCCCGTCCCATTGTACTTTCAGAAGATATGGTTACGGATTCTGCAGTGCGTCGTTTGGTATTTGATGCTGGCGAAGATGTGGACAGTTTAATGACTTTGTGCGAAGCCGATATCACAACCAAAAACCCAAACAAGTTTAAGAAATACCACACTAATTTCGAAATTGTTCGCCAAAAAATAGTCGAAGTAGAGGAACGGGATCATGTTCGTAATTTTCAACCACCCATTTCTGGTGAGGAAATTATGGTAATTTTCAATTTACAGCCCTCACGTGAAATTGGAATTCTAAAAGAGGCGGTTAAAGAGGCTATTTTGGAAGGTGAAATCCCAAACGATTACCAAGCAGCCTATGATTTTGTATTAAAAAAAGGTGTGAAATTGGGTTTGACAAAAGTTTAAGTTTTGTTCAGTCATTGTGTATTTAAAAAATCTTAATTTTATAAAAACTACTTTTACATTGAAAAAATACTTCTTAAAATCTGCCCAAGCATCCTTAATTCTTGTCTATCTAGTCATTTTTGCAGGTGCATTTGTTCGACTAACCGGCTCAGGAATGGGCTGCCCAGATTGGCCAAAATGCTTTGGATATTACATTCCTCCAACACAAGAAAAAGAATTATTTTTTACCCCTTGGAAAGAGTATGATAAAGGGCAAGTAATTATACTAAATGAATCTTTACTAGTTGCAAAAGAAGATTTTTTATCAAAAGCTACCTTCGAACCTTACAATTGGGAAAAATATACAATGCACGATTATGCGATTTTTAATGTTTGGCATACATGGATCGAGTACATCAATCGTTTATTTGGTGCATTAGCAGGTATTGCTTGCTTTATTACACTAATACTATCGATTAGCTATTGGAAAGAAAATAAAATCCTTATAATGACTTCTTTATTAATCTGTATCCTAATGGCTTTTCAAGCATGGTTAGGTAAAACAGTTGTAGATTCGGTGTTAAATCCTATAAAAATTACAACTCACATGCTGGCGGCATTGCTTGTTGTTGCTCTTCAACTGTATTTAATATTTTCTATTTCAAAAAATAAAAAACCAATTCTTTTCAATACCAAATTCAATTGGATTTTAATATTTTCTTTGGCACTAACCATTGTTCAAATTATATTAGGAACCAAAGTCCGTGAGCATGTTGATACCATTTCAGAAACTGGACTTCCAAAAGTATTTTGGTTACAAAATCCCGAAGTTTCGTTTTATTTTCACAGATCGTTTTCAATAATTGTACTATTAGTTTCTGTATATTTGTTCTCATTAAACAATAAACTATGCCTTGGATTTAATAAATTTAAATGGGTTATTTTATTATTGTGCTTAGAAATCATTTCAGGAATACTTATGTTTTACTTTACTTTTCCTTTTGGCACTCAAACAATTCACTTAGTAATAGCCACAATACTATTTGGAATTCAATTTTATTTGATTTTAGAATCAAACCAAAAAAAATCGTTATTATAGCGTATATTTGCATCTCTGACTATATTGTCCAAATACTTTGTTGACCTCCTTAAAATGTCCAAACTTGCAGCCGAGGATAAATTTATAGATTTATCAGATTACGGAAGACCGGTTGGAAAATGGTTTGCCAATCAATTAAAAACCACCTGTTTTACACCCATTCACGTTACGCTACTTTTTGGCGTTTCTGGATTGATTGCCATTTATTTTATTATTAAAAATCAATACTTTTTAGCTGGTTTTTTTATCATTTTGAAATCAATTATCGATGCTGCTGATGGCGAACTTGCTAGAATAAAAAACACACCTTCATACACCGGAAGATATCTTGACAGTGTATTTGACATTATCTTGAATTTTTTGTTTTTTATGACGATTTGTTATGTATCTAAAACATCATTTGGGCTAACATTAATTGCTTTTTTCTGCATCCAATTACAAGGAACTTTGTATAATTATTACTATGTGATTTTGAGAAATAAATCAGTTGGCGGAGACAAAACAAGTAAAATTTTCGAGTACAAATCACCCCGAGCTTTGCCAGGTGAAACACAAAAATCCGTTGATATTTTGTTTAAAATTTACACGATTGTTTATGGTGTTTTTGACAAAATAATTCATACTCTAGACAGCAATGCCTATAAAGTAAAAACATTTCCAAATTGGTTCATGACGTTACTTTCTATTTACGGATTGGGTTTTCAATTGTTGATTATTGCCATAATGCTCCCCATGAATTGGATTGAATATATCATTCCATTTTTTATCGTTTACACTTTAATGATTTTTGTTTTAATTGGAATACGGAAGAGCATTTTTAAGGTTTAAAATTGTCATAGAGATAATCTATATTGAATTGCTAAATAATTAATATCCAGTTATTTTAATTCAACATACATAATCTATTAATTTAAATAATATAATCGCATTCAAATTCAAAAAGTACCGACTTCTTTACTGCTCAAAATTACTTATCGAGCCATGTAAGCTATCGAAATTACTTTCCCTATTGAATTATAAAATTCACTATTTCCCCTTTATTGGCATTGAAAAAATAGTAATTTTTTCACTTAGTTAGAAGAAAATTTTCGAATTCAATTCTCATTTCAAAATTCCAAAACAGCCTTTTTTAAACACGTATTTTTTGTCATAAACAAAAAGTATTACTTTCAATTTAGAATCCGAGAGGTCATTTTTAAGCACAAGAAGAAGGTTTGTATTACAGGCCATTTTCCTTTACATTTACCAAGAACAAGATTCCAATTTTATGAAAACCGAAAAAGAAAAAATGATAGCCGGAGAATATTATTTGGCAGGCGATTCTGTTTTAGTAAAAGACCGCCGAAAAGCCAAAAATCTTCTCCATAGATTGAACGTCATAGAATACAGAATAACCAAAAAGGCAAGAGAAATAATCCAGGAATTGATTCCAAATACTGGAGACAATCTCTATATCGAACCACCTTTTTTTTGTGATTATGGATACAATATTTTTTGTGGGGATAATGTTTATTTTAATGTAAACTGTGTTGTTTTAGACAGTGCAAAAATCACCATAGGCAATACTGTCTTCTTTGCACCCGGAGTGCAATTATATACCTCAAACCACCCTTTGGAAGCCGAATCCAGAAAAACACTCGAAAATGCATTACCAATAACCATTGGCAACGATTGCTGGATTGGAGGCAATACTGTTATCTGCCCGGGAATAACGATAGGAGACGGCTGTGTTATTGGAGCTGGCTCTGTAGTGACAAAGGATATCCCTGATAATTCATTGGCAGTAGGAAATCCGGCGAAAGTAATTCGGAAATTGAATGAATAGACTTCTTTTATTCTTAATCCCTAAAATAATCAAAAAAACAAAATATTATCAACAAATCTGAAATCTGAAATCTAAAATCTAAAATTATATTTTACCTTTGACTTTCAATAAAAACAAAGATTATGGTTTATAAATTCAGGGTGATTCTTGATGCCGAAGAGGACATTTTTAGGGACATTGCGATACTTGCAGAAGACACTTTAGAAGATTTACACAATGCTATCTTCAATTCTTTTGGATTTGATGGCATGGAAGTAGCTTCTTTTTATACTTGCGACGATACTTGGAATCAAGAAGATGAAATTCCAATGTTTGATGCGGGGGATATTCCGGGGAAACAAAAAACGATGAGCGATTACTCGCTTTCGGATATTTTAGATAAAGAAAACACAAAAATTATTTATGTTTATGATTTCATCAATATGTGGACTTTTCTTGTTGAATTAGCCGCTATCGAAGATATTTCTGCTGGAAAAATTTATCCTGAAACCATCTTTTCACACGGTGAAATGCCTGACGAAGCAATGGAAAAACATTTTATTGCCGATGAGGATGAGGAAAATTACAATGAATTCGAAGACGATTTAGACGAAGAAGACCTCGATATGTTTAGCGGAGACGATAGTTTTGAAGACTACGGATTTGAAGAAAACTGGAATTAAAGTATCCAAAATTAACAATCAGAACCAAGATGAAAGACTTCTCCTATATCTTTTATCTTGGTTCTTTTTCCTAAAAATATAAAAAATGATTAATTTATTTAATACGCACATTGAAACCTTATCCATTCATAGAGTAGGAAACAAAAGTCGTAACGAAGCTATATTCCTGTCAGAGCAACCATTTAACTTGAATGATGAAGTTGTGCCGCTTATGAAAGAGTATTTCTTCAGACCTTTTAGAGAAAAAGAAGAAAATTACTTTCAGTTTGCACATGAAGTAGATTTGGAATACAATGACATGTTCAAATTAGCTACCCAAATATTCGAAAATCCAAGTAGTCTGCATGAAATTTCCAAAAAGATAACTTCCCATTTATTTGAGCAATCAAACCATCCTCACATCAAAAACGGAGAGGTTTATGTAACCCATTTAACCAATGTGAACATCGACAATAATGTTGTGGACGCTATTGGCATTTTCAAAAGCGAGTTGCAATCCGATTTTTTGCAATTTGAAGAAAAAGAATCCAATCTGGAAATGATTTTACAACAGGGGATCAACCTCAGCAAATTAGATAAAGGATGTATTATTTTCAATTATAAAAAAGAAGAAGGATATAAAATCCTAACCGTTGACAGCAACCGGTATGACGCCCGTTATTGGCTAGAACATTTTCTTTCGGTAGATGCCTTTGAGGATGAGAATTTCATCACCAAAAAATACTTGAAATTTTGCCAAGGTTTTGCTAAAGATGTAGTTTTCCCTGCCGAAGACAAAAAGGAAGAAGTGATGTTTATGAACCGATCTGTGAATTATTTTGCCAAAAACGATCAGTTCGAGGAAAGTAATTTCCTGAATGAAGTTTTGGATAACCCCGATTTAATTCCTGAATTCAAAAGCTATAAGGTTGACAAGGGAGAAAAATACAGCATTGAAGACGTAACAACATTTCCAATTGCCAATGCGGCCGTTTCTGATGCTAGAAAATCAATCAAAAACGTAATTAATTTGGACACTCATATTCAAATCAAAATGGATTTTATCAATCCAGAAAGCGCCGAAAAATTTGTGGAAAAAGGGTGGGACGAAGAAAAACAAATGTATTACTACCTAGTCTATTTTAATAAAGAAGTTAAAAACTAGTCCAGTATTATTATAATCAAAAATCGTATAATCCTCAATTATAAAATAATTGGGGATTTTTTCTGTTATGAGCTAGGCGCATTATTTTTTTTACAATAAATCTATTAGAACTCAATATGTATATTTGTAAGAATTTATATATTTTAAATTAAAAAAAATGTATTTAATCGATTTTATTTTGCTTTTAAACTGATTTAATTGTAATTTTATAAACCCAAGTCTAAAATACCAAATTACGATTACATTCAAATAATTTCCAGAAATATTATGTACTCGCTTTTTGCACATCAGTTTATAAATTTTCGGAATGTGACAAAACATTTCAAAGAATTTACAAAGCCATTTGTGATTTGGAATTTACAAACACACTCAAAAGGGCAAACATTTCTTGCGATGAAGCAGAAATAAACCAGTAAAATTTGATGAGTTTGTAGAAAATAATTTAAAATTAATAATTCCTAAAACACAAAAGATGTTAGTACTATTGATAATTAAAACCATTCACTTTTTAATCCAAAAATCGAATCAAAGACAGGCTGTGAAAATTTCCTAGGGTTAATGAGTCGTATTATTATTATTGCTTAAATCCAGAATTAAAAATAGTAACATTTTTATAATTTCTGGTAATGAATTCAAAAGTTGCATTGAGTACATTTCCCATTGATTTCGCTTTTTTAAAGTTCAAATCACGAGTGTATTGATACAATTCTAATTTCAGTTGTTTCACATGATTTTCAGGCGCAATAACATCGTCATCCATGATTTTCAACAATCTTTTAACGCGATTCTCGGCAGAATGAATTCTTTTGGCCAAAATAGCCCGTTCCTCATTTTTATATTGGTCTATTGAACTTTCCTGTAGTTTATCTTTAACCAATTGCACCATTGGATAATTTTCTTTGAAGAACTGTGGTTTATATATCTTAAAATTCCCCTCGTAACATTGCTGATCAAAATCAATTGGACGAATTTTGAAAACCACGTGATCAAAATCATGATGCGGAATAATGACATAATTATAAGCCCTCATATCTCCAAGGAGTCGGATCATGCACCGTTCATTAAACTTCACAAACTCTTTAGCAATTTGTGCTTTTTCATTTTCGGTACAATTTACCAATAGTGTTTTCATAAACACATCCCCAGGAATTCCAATAATATGCTCTTCGATTAAGGTGTCTTTATAAACCAAAAAATGGATTTTATCCGGAGAAAGAATATGCTCTAACTCGAGCCCATAAACTCTTGATGCATCGGCTTTTTTGATATAAAAATAAACATAATTGTCATTCAAAATATTCCTGACCTTAATTCGAAAAGGCTTAGAATTTCCAAAAGTACAGTAGTCGATTGCATCAATATTCAAAAACTTTATGGTATCCAGATTACCATCCGAATGCAAGTAGGAGTAAATTTTCTTTAAATTCAAATCAATTTCGCTTCTTTCAAATTCAGTATAATATACTCTAATCCATAATGTATCTATTTCATTTTTATCGTATACATTTACAGAACCTGAAAAGCGCAACAAATCATCATAACAAACACAAACCTTAGAGATGCGATCATACCGTTCCAAATAATCTAACAATAAATTATTTATAGGATAAGTCGGTTTTTTATAAAGCAGCAATGGCTCATTCATTTTGATTATATTTAGTACAAATTTACGTTAAATTATAATTCAACAGTAACAAAAAGAAAGCTTGGCCGTTCTATAAAAATAAAATCTTAAATAAATTGGAAACACTACTCACAATTAGCAATATCCACAAACGGTACGGCAGCATACAAGCCTTAAAAAACATTTCTTTCGAAATAAAGAAAGGCCATGTCTATGGTGTATTAGGCCCAAACGGAAGCGGGAAATCAACCACATTGAGCATAGTTCTTAATGTCGTGAATAAAACTTCTGGACAGTACAGCTGGTTCGGAGGAACAATGCAAACGCATGAAGCCTTGAAAAAGGTGGGAGCCATTATAGAACGCCCGAATTTTTATCCCTATATGACCGCTCAAGAAAACCTGAAATTAGTGTGTAATACCAAACATAAATATAACATAGACCAATTATGATAATTGGTTTTTTTGTAT
>CAZHVE010000034.1:0-23643 GCA_964535705.1 uncultured Flavobacterium sp. | reverse complement strand
CCATCGTCATTCCGTTTTGGATAGCGTGGTACAAGAAAACCGAGTGCATCGCTTCCCGAACGGTGTCATTTCCTCGAAACGAAAACGAAACATTACTCACACCTCCGCTTATGTGTGCGTGTGGCAAATTCTCCCGAATCCATTTGGTTCCTCTAAAGAAATCCAAAGCATTTAATCGGTGTTCCTCCATTCCGGTTGCCACAGGAAATACATTCAAATCGAAAATAATATCCTGCGGAGCAAAGTTTACTTTGTTGACTAAAATATCATACGACCGTTTGGAAATTTCAATTCTACGTTCGTAACTATCGGCTTGTCCCACCTCATCAAAAGCCATCACAATTACAGCAGCACCATAGCGTTTGATGAGTTTGGCATACTTTATAAACTGTTCTTCACCTTCTTTTAATGAAATCGAGTTTACTATACTTTTTCCTTGCACCACTTTCAAACCGGCCTCGATAATATCCCATTTCGAGCTATCAATCATAATGGGCACACGCGATATATCGGGTTCGGCAGCAATTAAATTTAGGAATTTTTTCATGGCATATTCACCATCCAGCATTCCTTCATCCATATTAATATCGATGATTTGCGCACCGCCCTCCACCTGATCTTTGGCAATGCTCAATGCTTCGTCGTATTTTTCTTCCTTGATTAATCGAAGAAATTTTCGAGAACCTGTAACGTTCGTTCGTTCGCCAATATTTACAAATACGCTTTCGGGCGTAATGATTAAGGGTTCTAATCCCGATAATACTAGGTTTCTTCTCTTTTCTGCTTCTGCCATTTTTTTATTTTGTTTTGCCACAGTTTCTCAAATTTTTCAGTGAATTTGTGACTGTAATTTTGACGCTATAAATCACGTCTCTACGAATTACATTGTTGCTGTTGAAACCCTCGGTTTATAATCCTTGGCGATATCAGCAATCAACTTTATGTGTGCTGGGGTTGTTCCGCAACAACCGCCTATGATGTTTATTAAATTATCGTCTAAATATTCTTTGATAAAAACTTGCATTTGCTCCGGAGTTTCATCGTATTCTCCAAAGGCGTTTGGCAATCCCGCATTAGGGTGCGCCGAAACATTGAACGATGTATTGTGCGCCAAGGTTTGCAAATAGGGTTTCAATAAATCGGCTCCCAAAGCACAATTGAAACCTACACTCAACAGCGGAATATGCGAAACCGAAACCAAAAATGCTTCTACCGTTTGTCCCGAAAGCGTCCTTCCAGAAGCATCAGTAATAGTTCCTGAAACCATTATTGGAATATCAATATGGCGTTCTTCTTTGACTTCTTCAATGGCGAAAAGTGCCGCTTTGGCATTTAACGTATCAAAAATAGTTTCTACCAAAAGCAAATCAACACCACCATCCAATAAAGCTTCTACTTGTTGTTTGTAAGCAATGCGCAAATCATCAAAGGTTACGGCACGGTAACCCGGATCGTTCACGTCTGGCGACATACTTGCCGTTCTATTTGTTGGCCCAATAGAACCGGCAACAAAGCGAGGTTTGTCTGGATTTCGTGCCGTGAATTCATCGGCTACTTCACGGGCAATTTTAGCCGATTCGTAGTTGAGTTGGTACGCATATTCTTCGAGATGATAATCGGCCATTCCTATTGTGGTTCCTGAGAACGTATTGGTTTCCACAATATCAGCACCCGCCTCAAAATACAAAGCGTGGACATCTTTAATCGCTTGTGGTTGGGTCAAGGACAATAAATCGTTGTTCCCCTTAAGGGAATGTGGAAAATCTTTGAATTGTTCCCCTCGGAAATCTTCTTCAGAAAAGTTATAGCGTTGCAACATCGTTCCCATGGCTCCGTCGAGCACGAGAATTCGTTTTTTTATTGCTTCTTGAATTGTAGACATAGTTCTTTTATATAAAATCCAAATTTTAAATATTTTTTCAGGTTTAAATTTTCACTTTATTTGGAAAATTTGGAATTGCAAAGTAAAGCAATAGCCTTACCACTTGCAAGTAGTAAGGCTATTTTGATACTGATTGTAAATTAGTATTTACGTTATTGCTTTTACCACTGCCTTCGGAGCCTCTTTTCGGGTTCCGTCGAATCCATCGATACCAGAAACGGTGGTGTATTTCATTACGTGTTTCTTGCCTGGATTGATAATTTGATAGGCCGCTTGACACATCATCGTGGCTTCATGGAATCCACATAAAATCAATTTTAGTTTTCCTGGATAGGTATTTACATCTCCAATGGCAAAAATTCCCGGGATATTGGTTTGATAATCCAAAGCATTATTGACTTTAATAGCGTTTTTTTCTATTTCCAATCCCCAGTTGGCAATAGGTCCTAACTTTGGCGTTAATCCAAAAAGCGGAATAAAATAATCTGTTGGGATGTTTCTATGAGCTCCATCAATATCTACGTCAACCGATTCTAAATGCTCCGCTCCGTTCAAACCAATTACTTCTCCTGGTGTTATCATTTTAATTTTACCAGCATCTTTTAATTCTTGTACTTTCTCAACAGAATCAAGAGCTCCTCTAAATTCATTTCTTCTATGAATCAAAGTCACTTCAGAAGCAACATTGGCCAAGAAAATACTCCAATCTAAAGCAGAATCTCCACCACCAGATATTACGACTCTTTTATCACGGAATTTCTCTGGATTCTTGATGAAGTATTTAATCCCTTTGTCTTCGTAGAATTCGATATCCTCGATTAACGGTTTTCTAGGTTCAAAACTTCCCAATCCACCAGCAATGGCAACAACCGAGGCGTGGAATTTTTTTCCTTTATTTGAGGTTACAATAAAACTTCCGTCTTCTTGTTTCTCTATAGTTTCGGCACGTTCACCCAAAGTAAATCCTGGTTCGAATTGTTTGATTTGTTCCATTAAATTATCCACCAAATCACCTGCTAAAACTTCTGGAAAACCTGGAATATCATAGATGGGTTTTTTAGGGTACAATTCCGAAAGTTGTCCTCCTGGTTGTGGCAAAGCGTCAAGAATGTGACATTTTAATTTTAATAATCCTGCTTCGAAAACGGTAAATAATCCTGTTGGTCCCGCCCCTATTATAAGTATGTCTGTTTTAACCATTTTTTTATTCTTTATTTTTTAATGCTTCTGTAATTTCATTCATTTTTTGGACTTTCTCTTCAAAATCACCTTTTAATGTTTTACGATATTCGTTTAGGTTTTCTACCATTTTGTTAATATCATCTGGAATTATTTCTTCGAAAAACTCCCTTAATCTTTTGGCTGTTGTGGGTGATTTTCCATTAGTGGAAATGGCAATTTTTACATTTCCTTTGGTCACAATTCCACCCAAATAATAATCGCATAATGGCGGCGTATCGGCAATATTGCAAATCAAATATCTTTTTCTTGACAAATCATACACTCGTTTGTTAACTTTCAAATCATCGGTACAAGCTATCACCATGTGCCTTTTGCGAAGCATCCAGCGATTGAATTTTTTGTACGTCAATTGAACCGAAGGATGTTTTTGAGCCAAAACTTCCAATTCCGGAAGAAACCTTGGCGCAACCACCTCAACATCTGCGTTCGGACTGGATTTCAATAAGAACGATAATTTTTCCAATCCTACATTTCCTCCGCCCACAATGAGCACCTTGAGATTATGCAGCTTTAAAAAAACAGGATATAGTTCGTTTCTCTCCAATGGAGAGTAGGGAATCAAATCCTGATTATTGGAAAAAGATTTGCTTTGTTCCATTATTCTCTGGCACAAACTTTATTGAATGCAAATTCTTCGTAATAACCTTTTAACCTATTTCTTTCGCTTACCACCTCTCCTATTACAATAATAGCAGGAGAACTTAGTTGATGTTCCTTTACTACTTGCAAAATAGAATTTATGGTTCCGATGCCTACTTTTTCGTTGGGCATTGTGCCGTTTTGAATAATCGCCACTGGAGTTTCTCCTTTGGATTCTTTTTGGAATAAAGAAACAATTTGTGCCAATTTACTCATTCCCATCAAAATCACTACTGTTGCCGATGATTTTGCAGCCAAAGCCACGTCATTGGACAAATTCCTGTCGGAAGTAGTTCCTGTGATGACCCAAAAACTTTCGGAAACCCCTCTTTTAGTCAAAGAGATTCCTTGATTTGCAGGCACCGCAATTGATGAGGAAAGACCAGGCACAACAAAAGTGGGAATTCCAAAACTTTCAATATATTCAATTTCTTCACTTCCTCGTCCAAAAATAAAGGAATCGCCTCCTTTTAGCCGCACTACATTTCCATAAGTAAGTGCATTGTCAACTATCAATTGATTGATCTGGTCTTGGGAATATTCGTGGAAGCCAATCCTTTTTCCCACAAATATTTTTATGGATTTCTTCGGGGCATGCACCAATAATTCCTCATTAGACAAGGCATCATACAACACCACATTCGCTTCAGCGAGTGCTTTTACTCCTTTCAGAGTAAGCAAATCCGGATCTCCAGGGCCAGCGCCCACTAAAGTTACTTTGGGTTGAATATGTTTATTCATTTGCTAAATCTTTGGCTCTATAATTTTCGATGTTTTCAAAAAAAGCAACCCCTTCTTGAATGTATTTTTTGGCAAATTCAGCAGAAGGTTCGTTTTTGTTGATTTGGTAAACTAATTCTTTGAAAGACGAATCCAAATCGATTTTTTTACTTTCGATAAAAACCGTGTCAAATAGATCAATTATCCCTGCATGGTGATTGGTTTTTTGGTCTTCGGCAAGCAATAAAGCTTTTGCACCATTTACAAATCCAGCATAAGCCAAATAAATGGCATCTGCCCATTTTTGATCTTCGAAGGCTTCCTGGGCAAAAGTCATTTTATCCTTGGCTTCAAATATCAAAGTCGCAACCAAATCAATAACCACACCTGCGCATTCCCCAATACCAACTGCTTTTACGTAGTTATCGGCATTTCCCCAATCTACAAAGTCCGCTTCGGTAAGGTTGGTTATATCGGCTAATGGTTTTAGAAATTCATAGAAATATTTCTCTCCTTTGGCATCATAATAATTCAAAAAAGAAAGTCCATTTGCATTGGATTCGAAATCATTTAATATAAAACGCAACGCATCTGGTCCTCGACGACTTGGAATTTTTATCACTTTATCAGAAAATCGACCAGTTCCATTACCTAAATTTCCACCCCCTAATAATACTTGAAGAGCTGGCGCAACTAATTTTCCTGAATTGATAGACATTCCTTGAAAACCAATTTCTGCCATATTGTGTTGCCCACAGGCATTCATACACCCACTGATTTTTATGGCTATTTCCTGATTGTTGTTGTATTGTGGGTATTCAGTTGCTAAAACACGCTCTAGTTCCGTAGCAATCCCTGTGCTGCTGGCAATTCCTAAATTACAGGTATCCGTTCCTGGACAAGCGGTAATGTCTCCAATGGTATTGTATCCTAAAGTCACAAAATCCAATTTAGCCAATTCTTGGTAGAAAAATGGCAGATTTTCTTCCTTTACGTGACGAATCAAAATATCTTGTCTTAGAGAAAAACGCAATTCATTAGCCGCATAATTTTTTATTAGTTCCGCCAATAACCTTGCTTTGTCGGTATAAAAATCCCCTAAAGCTACTTTGATTCCAATCGCCACATAGCCAGGCTGTTTTTGGGAAATCACATTCGATTTTTTCCAAGCTTCGAATGCGGCAATATCTTCTATTTCCACTTTTGGAGCCACCAATAAAGGGGCGGGAATTTCGCCGTCAAAAGCGGTAGTTTCGATTTCAACCGTTTGATAAGCAAAAGCTTTTTTCTCTTCTTGGACTAATCGCAAGAACTCGTCTCTTCCTAAATCTTTGATTAAGAATTTCATACGGGCTTTTAAACGTTTGGCTCTTTCGCCATAACGGTCAAATATTCTCAAAACTCCTTCGGTTGTTGAGATAATTTGGTTTACCGGAATAAATTCCGAAAGTAATTCGGCGTGGTGTGGTTGTGAACCTAGCCCGCCACCCAACATTACTTTGAATCCTCTTTCGCCATTTACAATTTTTGGAATAAATCCCAAATCGTGCAAATAACTCAACGCGGTATCTTTGTCTGAAGAGGAAAATGAAATTTTTACTTTACGTCCCATTTCTTGATTCACTGGATTTCTCAAAAGAAATCGAAACAATGCATCAGCATAAGGCGAAACATCAAAAGGTTCTTCTGTATCGATTCCTGCAGTTTCACTTGCGGTAATATTTCTTACCGTGTTTCCACATGCCTCCCGAAGTGTAACATCATCTTTTTCTAATTCAGCCCAAAGCTGAGGAGTCCTATCTAAACTCACATAGTGAATTTGGATGTCCTGACGCGTCGTAATGTGCAAACGTCCTGTAGAATATTCATCTGATACGATACAAATACGTTGCAATTGCTCTCCACTTACTTTGCCGAAAGGCAATTTGATACGTATCATTTGCACGCCTT
Source organism: uncultured Flavobacterium sp. (assembly GCA_964535705.1). Classification (GTDB taxonomy): domain Bacteria; phylum Bacteroidota; class Bacteroidia; order Flavobacteriales; family Flavobacteriaceae; genus Flavobacterium. The sequence goes on along the minus strand of CAZHVE010000034.1, from coordinate 17,210 downwards.
CCTGACGCTGCCCGTAAACACCTCTTGCTAAACGAAGACTACGAAAACGCTCATCGTCAATTTTTCCGTCACGGAATAAAGCAATTTTTCTTTCTAAATCGATAATGTCTCTTTGGACAATCGGATTTTCTATTTCTGTTCTAAAACTTTCCATCTTTTTTAGGTAATTGGGTTGTTTAGTATTATTATATCAATTATTTTTTATTTTTCAAATTTAATTTATGAAAAACGGTGAATCGTAAAATGTCTCTATCAAAAAAGTGTCCGTCTGGTTTTTGCTGAAACCAATTTAAATAACCTACTTCAAAGCTCAGGTTATTTAAAATATCATAATTTAAACCTGCGTAAACTCTATTTTGGTCAAACACATTAGTTAAAATATTGTTTCCAGCGTTTATAAATAATTCGTCATAAATTTTAAATTTTAATGCTCGATTTTCATCCATTTTAATCAGTGGAATTGTCGCTTGCAATTTATACCTAAAACGATAATTCCTGTATTCAAATCCGTCTTCTAATCCGGTTCTAGATTCGTTGACATTATGAAAAAACCGAGCTTCACCTCTAAATCGATGATCAAAAGTAATTTTATCTAGTTTTTGCTCGTACGCAAATTCCAAATGCGGTCGAACTTCAGGCACCGTTAATTTTACTACTGCATTAGCATCATTTGGGTTTTGAAAAAAAACACATCCACCAATTGAAGCTTCCCATCCCGTTTTTCCTAGTAATCGATGTATATGACTTCTCACAATGAACTGATGTTGAGCTGTTGGATTAATAAAATGCCTTTCTTGAATTTCGTTTTCAAAGTACCACTTTTCGTTAAATTCTAAAGTGGTATATAAATTGTACCAAACTAGACTTTGTTTTGTAATTTCTTTTTGAGCAAAAACTGAATTTGTTGCAACTAACAAAAATAGTACTCCAATCGCTCTTTTCATTCCTAATTGAACCCTTTTTTTAATAGTCATACAACTATTTTATAAAACCTACTCCTGCAGTTGTGTTCGTTGCAGCGTCTATTAAAATAAAAGCCCCATTTGATTTGTTGTCATTATATGCGTCAAAATAAATGGCTTTGCTTAATTTAATATTCACTTCCCCTATTTCGTTTATGGCTAATTGTGAAGCTTCTTTTGTTCCTGAAAAGTCAGTTGAAATACTATTTTTCACGCTATCGATTTTCGCCAAAACTCTATTAGTGTTGTGTTGCACGAAATATTTTGCTCCTGGAACCAATTTTTTACTATCCATCCAACAAATCGTTGTATTGATATCTTTTTCGATTTTAGGAAGTTCGCTCGATTTTACAATCATATCTCCTCTAGTCACGTTGATATCATTTTCTAATTCCAATGTTATAGAAGAACCAGCGGTTGCTTCATCAAATTGTTGGTCAAAAAAGTGAATGTTGGTCACCACGGATTCTGTTAATGAAGGTAGAACCGTTACCGCATCGCCCACTTTAATATTGTTTCCGTATAATTTTCCAGCATAGCCTCTAAAATCGTGGTATTGCTCTGTTTTTGGTCGAATTACGGTTTGAACAGGGAAACGTGCTTTGCCTTTTTCATACACATCTTTTGGCTCTAAAGCTTCCAAATGTTGCAAGATAGTTTGTCCGGTGTACCAAGGCATTCCGCCCAATGATTCTACTACATTATCCCCAGTCAAAGCGCTCAACGGAATATAGCTCACATTTTGTTCTTTGAAGGTGCTTTTTGCATTCAAGGCTTGAAAATCGGCTTTAATTTTGTTGTAGACTTCCTCGGAATAGTAAACCAAATCCATTTTGTTCACCGCAACAATAACTTCCTTTACTCTCAATAAATTATTGATAAAAAAGTGTCGGTACGTTTGCTCAATAACTCCTTTACGTGCATCAATCAAAATGATGGAAACTTGTGAAGTCGACGCTCCTGTAACCATATTACGGGTGTATTCTACGTGACCCGGTGTATCAGCGATGATGTAACTTTTTTTGGCAGTCGAAAAATAAATATGCGCTACGTCAATCGTGATTCCTTGCTCTCTCTCGGCAACCAAACCGTCCGTAGCCAAAGAAAAATCAAGATAGTCGTATCCCTTTTGCTTGCTGCTTTTTTCGATTGCTTCCAACTTATCGACAGTTAAAGACTGTGTGTCGTATAATAATCTCCCGATTAAGGTACTCTTTCCGTCATCTACACTTCCTGCTGTTGCTATTTTTAAAACTTCCATTTTTTTTATTTTTGTTGATGGTTGTTAGTTGATGGTTGTTGGAGATAAACTGCTCCATTTAATCCATCACCCAACAACAATTAATTATTAGATTTAGTTGTTGAATTTTAAAGATGGTTATTGACGAAATCGAAACTATCAACCAAAAAACCATCAACCATCAACTAAAAGTACCCTTGTTGTTTTCTTTTTTCCATCGCTGCCTCGGAACGTTTATCATCTATTCTGGCTCCTCTTTCAGAAATAGTAGAAGTTCTAATTTCGCCAACAACTTCAGCAATGGTTACTGCGTAAGAATCAACAGCTGCGGTACAACTCATATCTCCAACGGTTCTAAAACGAACAATTCTTTCTTCTACAACCTCATCTTCTTCTTGGTATACAAAAGGCGAATGCGACCAAATCATTCCGTCTCTCAAGAATACCTTACGCTTGTGTGAAAAGTAAATGGATGGAATCTCGATTTGTTCTTGTTCGATATAACTCCAAACGTCTAATTCTGTCCAATTCGAAATTGGAAAAACACGAACGTTTTGTCCATTTTCGATTTTTCCGTTTAACAAATCGAATAATTCTGGGCGTTGATTTTTTTCATCCCATTGACCAAAATCATCCCGAACTGAGAAAATACGCTCCTTAGCTCTGGCTTTTTCTTCGTCACGACGGGCACCGCCAATACAAGCATCAAATTTGAATTCTTCGATTGCATCTAAAAGCGTAGTCGTTTGCAAGCTATTTCTACTGGAATATTTACCGGATTCTTCCACAACTTTTCCCTCGTCGATAGCATCTTGAACATTTCGAACGATCAATTCCAATCCTAACTCGGCAACCAATCGATCTCTAAATTCGATTGTTTCCGGAAAGTTGTGCCCAGTATCGACGTGCAATAATGGGAAAGGGATTTTGGCTGGAAAGAATGCTTTTTGTGCCAAACGCACCAATGTAATCGAATCTTTTCCTCCGGAGAACAGCAATACAGGCTTGTCAAACTGAGAAATTACTTCTCTAAAAATGTATATCGCCTCGCTTTCTAAAGCATTTGTTTTTAATATGGAACTCATTATTTTTAGTTTAAAGTTTAAGAGTTTAAAAGTTTTAAGGTTGTTGTAACCTAAACTAAAATCTCATAAAACTATTATTATTTTTTCTATTCTCTTTATTCTAAAATCTGCCATCTGAAATCTTATTTCTGGTGCAAACCGCATTCCTTATGACTGGATTCCCACCACCATCTTCCGGCTCTAATGTCTTCCCCTTTGGCAATGGCTCTCGTACAAGGCGCACAACCAATACTTACAAAGCCTTGTTTGTGTAAAGCATTTTGGGGTACATTATTGTCATCTATGTATTTTTGAACTTCTGCCAATGTCCATTTTAATAGTGGATTAAATTTGATAATATCAAAATGGGCATCATATTCAAAAGCAGCTAAATCGTTTCTATTTTCCGATTGCTCGGCTCTTAATCCCGTAATCCAAATGGCATTTCCTTTTAAAGCCTTAGTCAATGGTGCTACTTTTCGAATGAAACAACATTCTTTTCTATTCTCTACCGATTCATAAAAACTATTTGGACCTTTTGTTTCCAATAATTTTTCTACCGCGGCAGCCTCAGGAAAATAGGTTTGAATTGCTACTTTGTATTTTTTGATCGTTCTATGAAAAACATCATAGGTTTCCTGAAACAAACGCCCTGTGTCTAGCGTAAATATAGTGATTGGCAAATCATTTTTGGCAATTAAATCCGTAATCACCTGATCCTCCTGACCAAAAGAAGTAGAAAAAACCACTTGATTTTTATATTCACTAGCCAAAAAAGCTAAAGTCTCCTCAATCGAGAAATCGGCTGTTTTTTCTGATAAAGTCTTTACTGCAATTGCACTCATGTTTTTTTATTAATAAATCTATTGCCCTATCGGTTTTGTAGATTATTCTGCAAAAATACTACTTATTTATAAATAACAAAATAAAAATTAGTTTTTTTAGCATCAAAAAAAATAAAGCCTACCATTCCTATAGGATATAAGAAAATAATTTTTACTTTTGACAAAAAAATACAATTATGGATTTTCAATATGGACTAATCGTTGCCGGATTAACAGTTGGTTTTATTGTAGGATTAACAGGCATAGGTGGGGGTTCTTTGATGACACCAATTCTATTATGGTTTGGCATACCGCCAACAAAGGCTGTTGCTGTAGATTTATTATATGCTGCAGTTACCAAAACAGGAGGCGTTGTTGTTCATAATAAAAAGAAAAATATTGACTGGACTATTACTGGCTGGTTGGTATTGGGGAGTATTCCCACTTCTTTAATTACTTTATGGGTTCTTCATACAATTAAAACTGATGTTGATGCCATGAATGCTACCATAAAACATAGTTTAGGTTGGGCGTTGTTGTTTACATCGGTTGCTATTATTTTCAAAAATAAAATATTAGCTTTTTCTCAAAAACATTCAGGAGATAAATTTCATAAAGAAAGTAAAACTCAAAACGGATTAACCCTATTAATTGGCATAATGCTAGGTGCCATTGTAACGCTAACTTCCATTGGAGCTGGAGCCTTAGGTACTGTTACTTTATTTTTCTTATATCCACTTTTACCAACTCCTAAATTAGTTGGAACTGAGATTGCTCATGCAATTCCATTGACACTGGTGGCAGGAGTAGGACATGCATCGATGGGAAATATGGATTTTACTCTATTAGGTCAGCTTTTAATCGGCTCCCTTCCAGGCATCTATTTCGGAAGTCTACTGAGTGGCAAAGTCCCTGATTTATTGCTAAGAAATGCTATTGCTATCATGTTGTTTTTCGTGGGGTATAATTATGTGTTTTAGTCCCTTCAACATATTTAGCAAAAAAATAAACTGCAAATACGCAATTTAAAATTTCAATTAATCTTTTTGGAAACTTGCGGTTTTGTGATTTTTTTAAAAAGCGATATCAGCCAAGGTATTATTTTCTAATATCATCAGGGTATTGTCCCGAACTTCCATCATGAGTTTGCGAACAGCACAAGCTGCTTCATCAGTACAATCCTCACATTTCTCGTAAAAATTGTGACTGGCACAAGGCAACAAAGCAATGGGTCCCTCCAGAATGCGGTACACTTTTGCCATATTGATGTCTTTAGGCTCTTTGATTAGATAATATCCCCCACCTTTTCCTTTCTTGGCTCCCAGAAAACCGGAATGACGCAAGAGCAACAAAATACTTTCGAGAAACTTAATTGAAATATGCTCTGCTTTTGCAATTTCAGCAATAGCCACAGGTGTTTGATCCTCTTGGCGCGCCAAAAAAGTCAAAGCTTTTATTCCGTATTTTGTTTTTTTAGAAAGCATGATTTATTTTTGATTTAAGATTAACGATAGCTGATTTTAAAAGTCACAAAACCAACATCTGTTTTAATAATTACAAAAGTATGTTTTTGCACTGAAAAAATTATGATGATTAACGATCGTTATTGCATTGGTAATATGCAATCTAAAATCGTTAATCATCAATCTAAAATCTTATTTCAAAGCCTGTTCCAAATCAGCGATAATATCTTTCACGGTTTCCAATCCTACGGAAATGCGCACCAAACCATCTGTTATACTCACTGCCAAACGCTCTTCGACTGACAATTTACTGTGCGTTGTAGAAGCTGGATGTGTCACGATGGTTCTGGTATCTCCCAAATTTGGCGACAACGAACACAATTGTATTTTATCCAAAAAAGCCCTTCCCGCTTCGAGACCCCCTTTAATTTCGAAAGCAACTATATTACCCCCTAATTTCATTTGTTTTTTAGCAATTTCATATTGAGGGTGTGATTTCAAAAACGGATATTTTACCAGACTTACACTAGGGTGCTGTTCTAAAAACTCGGCTATTTTCAATGCGTTTTCACAATGTCTATCCAAACGGATCGATAAAGTTTCTAAACTTTTGGACAAAACCCAAGCATTAAACGGGGATAAAGAGGGCCCTGTCAATCGAGAAAATAAATAGATTTTTTGAATCAATTCTGTTTCGCCAACTGTTATTCCTCCCAAAACACGTCCTTGTCCGTCCATCAATTTTGTTGCTGAATGGATCACCAAATCCGCACCAAATTTTATGGGTTGTTGCAAATAAGGTGTTGCAAAACAATTGTCAATGATCAAAATCAAATTGTGCTTTTTAGCAATTGCTCCAAGCAATTCTAAGTCAATTATATCGACCGCTGGATTGGTAGGCGATTCAGCAAAAATAATTTTGGTGTTTGGTTTGATACAACTTTCAATAGTTTCGGGTTTATTGATATCAAAATACGTAGTCTCTATTCCCCATTTAGGAAAATAATTAATAAATAAGGAGTGCGTTGCTCCAAATACACTACTTGCCGAAACTATATGATCGCCAGAATTCAACAATGCCGCCAAGGTGGAATAGACTGCTGCCATTCCAGATGCGAAAGCAAATCCCGACTCGGCGCCTTCCATTTGACACACTTTATCGATAAACTCGTTGGTATTCGGATTGCTGTAACGACTATAAATATTTCTATCTTTTTCATCGGCAAAGGAAGCACGCATGTCTTCGGCATCTTCGAATACAAAACTCGAAGTTAAGTACAAAGGCACTGAATGCTCTAGATATTGGGTGCGCTCTAATTGAGTGCGGATGGCTTGGGTTTCGAAGCCGTATTCTTGATTGTTCATTCTATTTTTGTTTAAAATTTAAAGTTTAAAGTTGTTGGAATAATAGTATTACAAAACTCCATCTTTAAACGAATAATTTTGTCTGATTATATTTTCGCTAATTCAACTCCGTTCAAAACTACTTTATAATGAATGGTTGCTGTTGGCTCTAAAGTTTTAGCCACCGAGCAATATTTTTCAAAAGATAATTGAGCTGCTTTGAGCGCTTTATCTTCGTTGATTTTTCCTTCTAAATAAAAAATCACATAAATATTTTTAAAGGGTTTGGCATCGCCTACTTCTTCTCTAACACCTTCAACATCGGCTTTGAAAGAAGTGATTTCCTGACGTTGCTTTTTTAAAATCGAAATCATATCGATTCCACTGCAACCTGCCACGCCCATAAGTATTAATTCCATTGGGCTTGGCCCCATGTCATTGCCCCCAAAATCAGGTCTTGCATCTACATTTACTATGTGTCCACGATCGTTTTTAAGTTGAAAGTGGAAATTTTCGTTTACTCTGTATAATGTTATTTTCATTGTTTTATTTATTTTCCTCACCACAGCCCTCTCCAAAGGAGAGGGAGCCGAAATTGGTGAGTTGTTGTTTTTGTTTTTTTACTGAATACTAAAAACTGAATACTTATTCTACCCTTTTTCTGACAATCTCAAAATATCCCCAAAAACGCCTCTCGCCGTCACTGCCGATCCAGCGCCGGCACCTTGAATCACGATGGGTCTGTCGCCATACGACTCGGTGTAAATTTCGAAGAACGAGTCAGAACCTTTTAATCCTCCCAATGCGGTATCCGAAGGTACGGAAACTAATTTCACCTCCAAGTTTCCTTTGTCGTTTTGTAAATCTCCCGACAATTCCCCAATGTACCGCAAAACGTGATTCGGTTCTTGTTCGGCTTTTATTTTATTATAAATGGGGTCAAATTCCTTTAATTTGTTCAAGAAATCAGACACATTTCCTTCGCGCAAATGTTCTGGAATCAAGTTTTGAATGCGGATTTCTTCGAATTCATTTTGCAAATCCAATTCTCTTGCCAAAATTAGCAATTTTCTACCCACATCGTTACCACATAAATCTTCTCTTGGATCTGGTTCTGTGTACCCATTATCAATAGCTTCTTTCAAAACTTCGCTGAACGGAACGTCTTTTGCCGAGAAATTGTTGAATAAATAACTCAAGGTTCCCGAGAAAACGCCTTTGATTTTGGTGATATTTTCCCCTGAAAGGTGTAGTAATTTGATAGTGTCTATTAACGGTAATCCTGCACCCACATTAGTTTCATACAAATACGTTTTCTGATTTTCTGCCAATACTTTTCGCAAGTCCTTGTAAAATTTATAACTCATGGTATTCGCCACTTTGTTGGAAGAAATCAAGTCAAAACTGCTTTCTGCCAATGGAATGTAATTTTCCACAAATGCTGAACTTGCCGTGTTGTCAATAGCAATCAAATTCTCCAGATGATTTTCATTGGCGTAAGCGATAATATCGTCAATCGTATATGAAAAACCATTATTTTGAATCTCGTTTTTCCAATTGGGTGTCACACCATTTTTGTTCAAAAGGACATTTTTTGAATTGGCAATCGCAAAAACATTCAGTTTAATGTCTTTTCGTTTTTCGATAGCCGTAGCCGACTCCAATATTTGATTAATCAAAGTGCCACCAACTAGTCCGTGGCCGAAAATGGCAATGTTTATTTTCTTGGAAACCCCAAAGATTTCGCCGTGAATCACATTCAAAGCCTTGTGAAGTTGGGATTTTTTAACCACCAAACTCACGTTTTTCCCCGTTACCGTATTGTTGAAAAGAATCGGCACCACTTTATTTTTAATCAAAGCCGTATAGGGTTTGTGAAAAGTGCTTAAATCCTGCCCAATAATCGAAATCACCGAAACATCATCGGTAATCGAGATTTTGTTGACGTCTTTCGAATAGAAATCATTTTCGAATTCTTTTTCGAGTTCAATCATCGCTTTTGAAGCTTGGTCTGCGGCAACCACAAGTCCAATCCCACGCTCCGAGGAACCTTGCGAGATGATGCTCACGCTAATCTCATTGTCGCCCATCACCCTAAAAATACGGGCGTCAACTCCTGTTTTTCCTAACAACCCTCTTCCTTCTAGGTTCACCAAGGCCACATTCTCCAAAACCGAAAGCGTTTTAATCCCTTCTTTATTGGATTTCGAAGTGATTAATGTTCCCTGATTTTCATGGTTGAACGTGTTTAAAATTCGCAACGGTATGTTTTTTTCCAACAAAGGAATAATTGTTTTGGCGTGCAAAATGGTCGCTCCGAAATTAGCAATTTCATTGGCTTCGTTAAAAGACAAACGGTCAATTTTCTTGGCATCGGGAACTAATTCAGGATTCGCCGTGTAAATTCCGTCAACGTGGGTATAGTTTTGCAGTTCTTCGGCATCAAGATAATTAGCAATCAGCGAAGCGGTATAATTGCTGCCATTTCTTCCCAAAGTTGTGGCGTCGTTGTTGTTATTTGATCCAATAAAACCCGTAATAATATTGACCGTATCGCTGTGTAGTTTGAAATATTGAACCACATTTTTCTTGGAAACTTGTTCCAATGGTTGGGCATCTCCAAATTTAGAATCCGTTTTTATCAATTCCCTAGAATCGGTGAAACGAGCGTTTATACTGTTTTTAATCAGAATGGCAGTCAGCAATTTTGCCGAAAGCAATTCTCCTTTAGAAAGAATTTGGTCTTTAATTTTGTTGCTGTAATCACCAATTAAACTAACTCCCTCAAAAAGTTTGTCCAATGCTTCAAATTCCTCCGATAAATCCACGTCGGGATAATCCCCTTTTTGTTCCGTTTTGAACGTTTCAAGAAGGGCTTTATAGTTTCCGTTTTTAGCGGCAACCCCTAAAATTTCTTCCAATTCATCCGTGGCATTTCCGCGCGCCGATACTACGACAGCTATTTTTTCGCCATGGTTGATTTTATTGGCAATAATAGCAACTACCTTGTTTATTCCGTCTCCATTGGACAACGATTTTCCACCAAATTTTAATATTTTCATCTGTTTTGTATGTATAACGCTTAAAAAATATCCTTAAGCAAATGGTCTAATTGTTCAAATTCTATCAAAAAGGCGTCGTGTCCGTGAATGGATTGAATTTCCTTGTAAAACACCTTTTTATTTTGTCTTTTTAATTCATTGTATGTTTCCTTGTTTTCAGTTGCCGTAAAAAACAAATCCGAATTGATACCAATAATGTGGATACTGGCCTCCATTTTAGATGCTATTGCATCGAATGAGCCTCTATTTCTGGTTATGTCTATTGTCTTTAACAATTGGTTCATCGTTTTATAGGCCGACAACTGAAAGCGATTTTGTAATTTCTTGCCGTGATGGGCCAGCCAACTTTCTACGTTAAAAATAGCCATTTCTTCGTTAGTCGTTCTTTTGAACTTCTCTTTGAACGATTCTGGTGTTCGGTAACACAGCATGGCGTGAATTCGGGCATCTTCGATGGGCTTCCGAGAATTATTTAATATTTGTTCTTGTAGATAACAATTCGCAATGAGCCAATCTGTTGCTTTCCAGTCAGAGGCAATTGGAATTAAATTTTTGGTGATTTTAGGTTCTAAGGTGACCATTTCCCAAGCAATTCCTCCTCCTACAGAACCTCCGATAATAGCGTATAATTGCGGTATTTTTAGCATTTTAATTCCTTCCAGAAAAAGTCTAGCTATGTCCCTTGCATTAAAATCCTGGTACTTTGTGATGAAGGTCGCGTCGTACCCATTTCCGGGAACGTTGAAGGCTAATATCGTGTATTTATTGGTGTCGATGGTTTTGTTTTCGCCTATTAGATTGTTCCACCAACCGTTTGCACCGATTACTTGAGAATTTCCCGTAAGGGCATGATTCACCAGAACAATAGGAGCGGTATGCAAAGCAGGTCCAAAAACCTGAAAACTTAAGTTTAGGGATGGATAAGTTACGCCACTTTCGGTGGTGAAATTTTGTATAATACTAGTTGTTGGTTTATTTTCCAATTTCAAATCTTTTATGATTTTTGATTTGTGTCTGGAAATATTAGAAAGAAAAGCTAGAAATAAACTAGAAGAATTCTTGTTGTTATCTTTTCCCATAATCGGGATAGAATGTAGCACCTTTCGATTTTGGCGTAGGTTGCTAAGCTTTCATAGGGTCTATTCCCTCGAGCTTTCTTTATAACATTTCAGTACAGTTATGAACTTAAAGGGACAAATTAACCACAAATTTTTTAAACAACCAAATTTTATACTAATTCTGTTTTCAAATTTTTTCGAAAAATGAATTTTGATGAAAGCTAGAATTTCAAAAAACTTTTCAAAAAAAAAGGGAGTTTAATTTGCAATTCAATTTGGTTTCATACATTTGCAAACGAAATATTAGAGGAAAAATTTGAACTGATTGCAACCTCGTTAAAAAAATGCTAAAGCAGGAACCTTCCTTATAGCATTTCCCCGCAATTATTTTTTCTCGCTTAATTTAAAAATCTATATTATTATGGCTTATTTATTTACGTCAGAATCAGTGAGTGAAGGACATCCGGACAAAGTGGCTGATCAAATTTCGGATGCATTAATTGATAATTTCTTGGCTTTTGATCCAGATTCCAAGGTAGCTTGTGAAACATTGGTTACTACTGGACAGGTAATTCTTGCTGGTGAAGTGAAATCAGAAACGTATTTGGATGTGCAACAAATTGCGCGCGATGTCATCAAAAAAATTGGGTACACAAAGAGCGAATATATGTTTGAAGCCAATTCTTGTGGCGTTCTTTCAGCGATTCACGAACAATCAGGCGATATCAACCAAGGGGTAGAAAGAGCTAATCCAGAAGATCAAGGTGCCGGCGACCAAGGTATGATGTTTGGCTACGCTACCAATGAAACTATTGATTTTATGCCTTTGGCCTTGGATTTATCCCATAAATTATTGCAAGAATTGGCCGTTTTACGTCGTGAAAATAACGAAATCACCTATTTGCGTCCTGATGCAAAATCACAAGTGACTTTAGAATATGACGATGACAATAAACCATCCCGAATTGATGCCATTGTGATCTCTACCCAACACGACGATTTTGACGAAGAAGCTAATATGTTAGCGAAAATAAAAAGTGATTTGGTTGGAATTCTAATTCCAAGAATCATCAAAAACAATCCACAATATGCACACCTGTTTAACGATAAAATTCAATACCACATCAACCCAACTGGTAAATTTGTGATTGGTGGACCACACGGCGATACTGGACTAACAGGAAGAAAAATTATTGTGGACACTTACGGTGGAAAAGGCGCTCACGGTGGTGGTGCATTCTCTGGAAAAGATCCAAGTAAAGTAGATAGAAGTGCCGCTTATGCTACGCGTCACATTGCCAAGAACCTTGTTGCAGCGGGTGTTGCCGACGAGATTTTGGTTCAGGTATCTTACGCAATTGGTGTGGCAAAACCAATGGGAATTTTTGTGGAAACCTATGGCACCTCAAAAGTGAATTTGACTAACGGTGAAATCGCCCAAAAAGTGGAATCTATTTTTGACATGCGTCCTTATTTTATCGAGCAACGTTTGAAATTAAGAAATCCAATATACAGCGAAACTGCGGCTTACGGACACATGGGTCGTAAATCAGAAACAGTGACCAAAACGTTTAAAGCGCCAGGTGGGGTTGAAAAAACGGTGATTGTAGAATTGTTCACTTGGGAAAAATTAGACTTTGTAGATCAGGTAAAAGCTGCTTTTGGGCTGTAAAGTTTAATCGCAAAGCACACAAAGTTATATGCGAATCCCGAAGCGTAGGGATGCAAATAGAACCTTGACTAAGCAAATAGTCAAGGTTTTTTATTTGGTTAAATGACATAATTTACGTTACTTAGTTGAAAATAATCCAGAAAATTATGTCTAAATTTCCTTCTTTGCAAAATATGATTCATGCTGCTCAAAAAACCATTTTGAGATTTCCATTAGAGACAATAACAACCGTTTGTGGAACCATTTGTGCCATATTACTTGTTGCGGATGAAAACAGCGATTCTAAAGAATTATTGATGAAAGTTATACTGAGCAACTTGCTATGCTTGGTTTTATTCCTCTCGATTAGTTTGTTTTTTCAAGCTTCTAAAAAAAACAACCTCTTTCGTTTTTTGACAAGTATGGTGCTTGGAAGCATCCTCATTGCTTTAGTTTTTAGTTATAAGAAGGATATTACAGAAGTCGAAATACAACAGTTTTTGGCACTCAACATAGCCTTACATTTGTTAGTCTCTTTTGCTGGTTTTTTGCCAAAAAAGTACCATCAGGATGAGTTCTGGGAATTCAACAAACAGCTTTTTCTGCATATTTTAACTTCCGGCCTTTATAGTGCAGTACTATATATCGGCTTGGCTTTGGCAATTACGGCTGTTAAAAATTTATTTGATTTTGAAATTAACGATAAAATTTATGGCTATTTATTTTTCACTATTGCCGGGACTTTCAACACTATTTTCTTTCTAAACGGTGTTCCTGAAACCAGCAATAATAAAAATCCGCTAAAGTTAAGATATCCAAATGGGCTTAAAAATTTCACCCAGTATGTTCTGTTACCGTTAATTAGTCTTTATTTGGTTATTCTAATTTGTTATGAAACAAAAATCATAGTCACCCTTTCCTTGCCTGTTGGCTGGGTTTCTTATCTTGTTTTGGTGTTTGCTGTTTTCGGAATTCTTTCTTTTCTGTTAGTACATCCTATTGCTGACGAAAAAGGAAATCTTTGGATGAGAAACTTTAACCGTTGGTTTTATTATTTGTTGGTACCTTTATTAGGATTGCTGTTTTGGGCAATTTTGTACCGAATCCAACTTTATGGATTTACCCACGAACGTTATTATGTTTTACTGTTATCCATTTGGTTGACTATCGTGGTAGCGTATTTTATAATTGCAAAACAACCCAAAATAAAATTCATTCCCATGAGCATGTGTATCGCTGGATTACTGTCAATTGTTGGTCCGCAAAGTGCAGACAGCATTTCGAAAAAGAGTCAACTTTCCAGATTCGAAACCTATTTGCAAAAGACTGAAAAAGTAAAACTTACTTTCGATCAAGAACAGGATTTAAGCAGTATTGTAGATTTTCTAGGGAAAAATTATGGAGTAGCAGTTCTGCTTCCCTATACAAATAACAAGTTGGATGCACTTCTAGAAAAAGAAAAAACTCCGGAATCTACTAAAATAATGAAGGCATTGGGATTCAGATATCGTTACCAATACGACACAAAAGAAAGGAATAAAAAGGATGCTGAATTTTATTATAATTTATATAAAAATGAACCACAAAGGATAGAAAATATTCAAGGTTATGACATCGCTTTCTCCATTGAAAACAATAATAATTTGGATTGTAACGAATGTATAAACATCAATAATAAAGACTACTCTATTGTTGCTTCCAAAAAAGAGTACGGGCTAAACTTAAAAATAAACCAGGATATTATTGCGTTGAAGATTGTTGATTTTGTAAATGCAACTGCGGCTTTTGTCCAAAATGAAAATTCAGAGGAAAAAATATTTCAAAAAATAGAATCACCAAAATATACAGTTTTATTGACCTATCTCACTGTTGGCGGAGAAAAAAAAGGGGAGAAAATAACTTTAAATCAATATCAAATTAAAGTAATGGTACGAATTAAAAACTTGCATTAACAATTGAATCTAAGTTTTGTAGATCAGGTAAAAGCCGCATTTGGATTGTAAAATTTAACCCATAAGATTTTAAAAGAAACCTGACTATTCTTTTAGTTAGGTTTTTTGTTTTAGGAATATTGATAACCGCGAACTCCTTAATTCTATTTTTTGTACATTAGCTTCCTTTTAAACATAAGGCTACTTCCGCAAAACTTAGGAAGAAAATAAATTAAAGATTGTATGATTAAAAAAATAATGATCCTCCTTATTACTTTGCAATTTGCTATTGTATTAGCACAAGAACAAAATCTGAAAGCACAACTTATTTCAGTGCAAAAAATCGATGCCGATATATTTGTGGGTTTTGATAATATGGTGAACCTATATTATATCAAGGATAATGTTTTATTAAAAAAATATGGAAATGAATCTTGGCAATATAAAAACCTATCATTAGGAAAAATAACAAAAATAGACATACAAAATCCGTTACAGCTGGTTCTTTTTTATGAAAATTTCAACACGGTTATCCTGCTGGACAATCAATTGAATGAAACCCTGAAAATCAATTTTTCTGAAAATCCCATACCGCTACAACTTACTGCAACGGGAATCGCTTCGCAAAATAGGCTCTGGATGTACAACAGCCTAACCCAGCAGATGGGTCTTTTCGACTATTTAAAAAACACTTACCAAGCGATAACCCCTTCAATTACGGGCAATATCAAATGGTATGAGTCCAATTTTAATACGTTTCAATGGATTGATGATGCATTAAATTGGTATGCTTGTAATCCCTTTGGAAAAATTACCCTCCTAGGGAAAATTCCTGATTTTGATCAAGTTCAAATCACCAAAGACAACGAGATACTCTATTTGAAAGACAAAAAATTACATCTCCTTAATTTTAAAAAGAATATTCGATATCCAATTGAAGGGATTGAAAAAACATTTAAAAATTTCTATTACAGAGACCAAATTTTGTCTATTTTTACCAACCAAGAGATTACCAACTACCAAATTACAATACCATAATGCACATAGCAGTAGCAGGAAACATAGGCGCCGGAAAAACAACATTGACTGAATTATTGGCTAAACATTTCAAATGGGAACCTCATTATGAAGATGTGGTTGACAACCCTTATCTTGATGATTTCTACCACCAAATGGAGCGTTGGTCGTTTAATTTACAGATTTATTTCCTGAACAGTCGTTTTCGCCAGGTATTGCAAATTCGCGAAAGCGGCAAAAAAATCATCCAAGACCGGACGATTTATGAGGATGCCCATATATTCGCCCCCAATTTACACGCTATGGGTTTGATGACCCAACGTGATTTTCAAAACTATTCTTCCCTATTTGATTTAATGGAGTCCAAGGTAGCAGCGCCTGACATGCTCATTTATTTAAGAAGTTCCATCCCTAATCTAGTGGGACAAATCCACAAACGAGGGCGCGAATATGAAAACACCATTTCCATAGAATACCTCAATCGATTGAACGAACGCTATGAAGCCTGGATTCAAACGTACAACAAAGGCAAATTGCTCATTATAGATGTCGACAACATGAATTTTGTAGACAATCCAGAAGATTTGGGGATTATTATCAATCGCATTAACGCGGAATTGAACGGCTTGTTCTAGAGCTAAAATTTATTTTTTTACTTCCATTATTTTTTATATATTTATACAACAGCACTTAAGCCGAATGTAATTTTTTTGCAATTGCTTTTCGCTGTATCCCCCAAATTCTGCAATACACAGCTACTCTTGGTTTTACTGATTATTAATCTAAAACTAAAAATGATGAGCCTGAAGTATTTTAAAAGCATTTGCGTTTCCCTGTGTTTGTTTGTGCTGCTTTTTTTGCAAAGCTGTACGGAGTACCAAAAAAAATCAGTTTCCATCCAGGATGCTTCGGCTTCCAAGAAACCGGTGCTACTTATTAGAAAAGACGACACCCGACACACCTTCGAAAAAATTGTATTGCAAGGAAGCAACTATTATGGAATGCTCAAAGAAAACGGGCAAATCTTAAAGATCCCTATAGTGGAGAGCGACATCAAAACCATACGCATGCTGGATCAAGCCACTTCCTTGTGGGGTACCATTGGAATCCTTCTAGGTGGCATGACTATTTTGGGCATCATTTCTTTTTCTATTTCATTATACGATACCCTTTCCCACCCTAATTTTTTTATTCCTTAAACTCAATAACGCACAAAATTTAGTTCCTAAACAATGTCTCGCTTCAGTTCACGTCAACGTTTCGCTTGTGTAAGATCAGATAGGCAATAAATCTCTCATGTCTTGTCCTGAAATAGGTTTACACAAAAGTGTAAAAATTATGGGAATATATTAGAGGTATATCCCTCAAAAACTAAAAAAACAGCATCAAAAACGTTTTTGATGCTGTTTAATTTGTCTATTTTTGTCTAATAATCTGTATCGATTATTTAGGAATAGTCAGAAAATCAATTATGCTTCAACTTCGAACGGAAGTATAGAAACATATGATTTATTATCTCTTTTCTTTTGGAAGAAAACCACTCCATCTACTCTTGCGTGTAGGGTGTGATCTTTACTGATGTAAACATTTGCAC
>CAZHVE010000033.1:0-23920 GCA_964535705.1 uncultured Flavobacterium sp. | reverse complement strand
AAATCAACCCTGATTTATATACCTCCGGATACAATCGCTCGGTTTCTAACTTATCAGGCTCTAAAGCAGGTTTGAGCCAAGCTGAGGCTACATTCAAAGAAGCAAAAGCGAATTTTGATAGAAGCAAAACCTTATTCGAGAAAGGCATTATTTCAAAGTCGGATTGGGATAAAGCCGTCGCCACTTTTGAAGTAGCTAAAGCCAGTAAACAAAATGCGTATTATGCGGTACAGAGTGCTTCTGCGACGGTAAATGAAGCTAAAGATAATTTGGGTCGCACAATAATTTACGCCCCTGCTGATGGAACTATTTCAGTGCTCAATGTGGAATTAGGAGAGCGTGTTTTAGGAACCCAACAAATGGCCGGAACCGAAATTCTTCGCGTCGCTAACCTTAATAATATGGAGGTGGAAGTCGATGTAAACGAAAATGATATTGTAAAAATAAAAGTGGGTGATTTAGTTAAAGTTGAGGTCGATGCCTATTTAAAAAAGCAGTTTAAAGGAATGGTAACTAGTATTTCTAATTCCGCGAGTACCGAACTGACTGCAGATCAAGTTACTAATTTTAAAGTGAAAGTTAGAATTCTTAAAGAATCGTATCTAGATTTATTGGAAGGAAAACCGACAAGCTATTCCCCATTCAGACCGGGAATGACCGCAACAGTTGATATTATAACTAAAACAAAAACCAATATTTTGGCTGTGCCTATTAGTTCGGTGGTTGTAAAGTCGGACACTTTACCAGTAAAAAAAACCAAACTTGACGATAAAGAGCTAGAGGAAGAGGAGGCTAACATGCCAAATAACGACAAAAAACTAGAATGTGTTTTTGTAAAAGTAGGGGAGAAAGCTAAAATCCGAATCATAAAAACAGGTATTCAAGATGATACCAATATTGAAATCATTTCAGGTCTAAAAACAGGGGATGTTGTCATCACTGGACCTTACACCACAGTTTCAAAAGAATTGAATTCAGGAGATAAAGTCACCACGGTAAAAGACGAAAAAAATAAGTAATCAGTATTCAGTCTAAGTTTTAAGTAATCACGGTTTTACTTTATACCTAAAACCCAAAACCCAATCCCCATTTTGTCCTACATTATCAACATCGAAACCGCCACTAAGAATTGTTCTGTGGCATTAGCTAAAGAAGGAAAAACAATTTTATGCAAAGAAATAGCCGAAGAAGGCTATTCACATTCAGAGAGACTTCATGTTTTTATAGAAGAAATCATACAAGAAGCAGGATTAAATTTTAAAGAATTAAACGCCATTGCAGTCAGTCAAGGGCCAGGGTCGTATACTGGTTTGAGAATTGGCGTTTCGGCGGCAAAAGGCTTGTGTTACGCATTAGATATTCCTTTAATTGCAATTGATACTTTACAGGTTTTGGCGATGCAAGTCAAGAGTGCGAACGGTTTGATTATCCCAATGATTGATGCCCGAAGAATGGAAGTATATAGTGCTATTTTTAATCCAAATTTTGAAAAAATAAGAGCCGTTCAAGCCGAAATCATCACTGAAAACTCTTTTGAAGATCTGCGGGAGACCCTTTATTTCGTGGGCGATTGTGTCGAGAAATGCAAGTCTGTTTTGACCAAAGAAAATTTTATTTTCTTAGATGAAATCAAATATCCATCGGCACAGGAAATGAGTGGACTGAGTTTCGAAAAACACCAAAAACACGAAACCGTGGACGTTGCTTATTTTGAACCTTATTATTTGAAGGATTTTATGGTTACTACTTCTAAAAAATGAGATGATTTTTAATTAATGGTTAATTCAAATCAGCAATAACTTTTTTGAAATCTTCTGTCGGCAACAAACATGTTTTGTTTTGACAAACATAAAATAAGGTTTGGTCATCAATGAAACGGTCTTTTAAAAAGGGCAGGTAAGAGGCTTTTTCAGTTCCGGCCAAAATCACATTTGGAAAATAGAAGCTGTTTATTTTGGTGCAATATTTCAATGCTAAATCACCACAAATTCCCAATTCCTTGTGTTCTTCCGAATAATTCAGTGCCAAATCCATCCAATTGGAATACGCCGAGGGATAGTCAACGCTAGGCATGATATTTTGTAACATTCGTTGGCTTATTTTTTCGTAAGGAGAATTATCAAAATAAATACCCAACTGAAATAAGTTTTTACCCATTACCGAATTCGATGCTGGAATTACGTTGTCTTTGGTTTCAAAATGTGTTGTTATCAAAGCTTCGTCTAGATTGGAAGTAAAGGCAAAAAAACCCGTTTTCTCGTCAAAAAAATGTTTTAAACTGTAATCAGTCAATTGTTTGGCATTTAGCAGCCACTTTTCATCAAAAGTCACTTCGTATAAACTAATAAACGCAGCAATAACCAAGCAATAATCCTCTAAATAGCCGTTGATGGTGCTTTTCTGATTTTTATAATTGTGTAACAAGTTTCCTTCGCTTGACCATAGGTTTTTGATGATAAAGGTGGCATTCTGCAAAGCCAATTCTAAATAGTTGCCGTCTTCCAGGGCTTTGTATGCGTCAACACATCCTTTGAGCATAATCGCGTTCCAGGAAGTCAAACATTTGTCATCCAATCTGGGTTTAGAGCGTTTTTCTCTTTCGACAAAGAGTTTTTGTCCCCAGATTTTCTTCTTACTTTCAAGTTCAGAAAGGGATATTTCATTGTCTTTTGCAATGTCTTCCAAACTTTGATTTTGAATCAAGACATAATTACCGTCTTCCCATAATCCAAAGGTGTTGATATTGAAAACTTGACTGAACAAATCAAAATCTTCCCCAATAATGGTCTTCAATTCAGGTATTTTCCAAACATAAAAAGCACCCTCTTCCAGATGATTTTCTGCATTCAAACTATCGGCATCGAGAGCGCAATAAAACCCTCCATCTTCATTCATTAATTCCCTTTCGACGAAAGAAAGTGTCTTTTCGATGACTTCTTTGTACAAAGGATTCGACGTCAGTTTGTAGGCATCGCTGTATAAGGAAACCAATTGTCCATTGTCATAAAGCATTTTTTCGAAATGGGGAACGTGCCATTTATTATCAACTGAATAGCGAGAAAATCCGCCGTCAATAGTGTCAAAAACTCCCCCAAACGCCATTCTGGTCAAGGTGAGATTTACAAATTCAAGTAATTCATTGTCGTTTTTTTGGTGTGCGAAACGCAACAAGAAATGATAATTATTGGGCATCATAAACTTGGGAGAACTGGTCATTCCTCCAAATTCCCAATCAAAACTCTTTTTCCACTTTTCTACTAAAGCTGCAATTTGTTCTTGTTCTTCAACTGCGCTCGGTATGACATTTGGTTTTTCATTTTGGATGATTCCTATGGATTGAATTCCTAGATGCAGTTTTTCGGCATAATCAATCATTTTCTCGGGAGCGGAAAGGTATATTTCCTGTAATTGACTAAGGGTCTGCATCCAATCCTGCTTTCTAAAATAAGTTCCGCCCCAAACCGGTCTTCCATCCGGAAGCGTAACCACATTTAGTGGCCATCCACCGCGGCCAGTCATAATTTGAATGGCTTTCATATAAACCGCATCCACATCAGGGCGTTCTTCTCGGTCTACTTTGATGGAAATAAAATGAGCATTCATGACATCAGCAACTTCCTGGTCTTCGAAGCTTTCGTGTTCCATGACGTGGCACCAGTGGCAAGCGGAATAACCTATGCTTAAAATAATGAGCTTGTTTTTTTCTTTAGCTTCCGATAATGAATTTGGATTCCAAGCTTTCCAATTTACGGGATTATTGGCGTGTTGTAATAAATACGGACTGGTTTCTTGCGAAAGTTGGTTCATTTTTAAAGCTAATTATGCGTTTACCGCTTCTACGGTAATGCTTTCGTCGTTAAGCATACTTTTAAGCATGTTTTCTATCCCGCTTTTCAAAGTAAAAGTAGAGGAAGGACATCCGCTGCAGGCCCCTTGAAGGATAACTTTTGCTGTTTTTGTTGATTCGTCATACGATTCAAATGCAATATTTCCGCCATCGGCTTGAACCGCGGGTTTTACGTATTCTTCCAATATATTGATGATTTGTTGTGAAGTGAGGTCTAGCTTATCAAAGTTCTCCGTTTTTATTGCCTCTTGTTCAACGCTTGTAGCAATCAAGTTTTCATCAAGTACAATTCCTCCGTTTTCGATATATTGTTTGATAAAAGTTCTGATTTCCAAGGTGATATCTTGCCAATCGTTGATTTCATATTTGGTTACCGAAATGTAATTTTCATCAATAAAAACTTCTTTAACACAAGCAAATTTGAATAATTCTTTTGCCAATGGAGAAGCAGCCGTTTCGTCGATGTTTTTAAATTCAATAGCGGTTTTTGTCAATATTCTGCTTACCACAAATTTCAAGGCTGCCGGATTTGGAGTTGTTTCTCCATAAACTGTTATAGGTTGTTTTTGTGTCTTATTTTCTTGGTGGGTAATAATTGAACCGCCATTGGTTACAAATGATTCTATTTGTTCCGCCACGGCATCCTTTACGTCTTCCCATTCCACAATGCTAAATTTTTCGATTGCGATGAAATTTCCCGAGATATAGACTGTTTTTACGAAAGGCAAATAAAACAGTTGTTGTGCCAAAGGAGAATTTTTGGCCTCATCAATATTTTTGAATTCAAAACTCTCATTTTGAGTGATAAAATCTTCGAATTCAAATTTTAATATACTTGGGTTTTGTGTATCTTTTGTAGTTATTTTTGGCATGATTTTTTTAATTTTCTACAAATTTAGCGAAGTTATTTTCTACTAATAACTATATTTGATATTTTAATGAATAAATTAACTTTAATGCCGTTTCAATCGAATATTTATTCTTTTTTTACGTTATTTTAATTCGTTCCAAAGCTTTATAATATAACACTTTTGAAATGGTTCATAAAATCAAGATTTTATTAACACTTATTCTGTTTAGCCAGAACTCTTTTTCACAGGAGGGAATTGCGGTCTATTCTGATTATTTATCAGATAATTATTATTTGATTCACCCCTCAATGGCAGGAGCAGCAAACTGTGCCAAAATTAGGCTTACCGCTCGAAAACAATGGTTTGATCAGGCCGATGCGCCAGCACTACAAACCCTGAGTTTTAACGGAAGAGTGGGAGAAAAATCTGGAATAGGAATTATACTTTTTAGCGATAAAAACGGCTATCATTCACAGAAAGGAGTTAAGTTTAGTTATGCGCATCACATTATGTTTTCCCGAGACGAGATTGATTTAAATCAACTGTCTTTTGGCACGAGTGTAGGATTGATTCAGAGTCAATTAGATGAAACTGAGTTTTTGCAATCCGGCGATTTTGATCCAATTATTGACGGGACCATTGTTCAAAAAGACTCTTATTTTAATATTGATATAGGGGCGTCCTACAATTATTTAGATTTTTATGTTCATGGAACAGTAAAGAATGCCATTGAAACGAGAAGAGGAATTTATACGGAATATGAAAGTGATAATCTAAGGAAATATTTATTAAGTGCCGGTTATGTATTTGGAGATAAGGATAGAATATTATGGGAGCCCTCCATTTTATTCCAGCTTGTGGATAAAACCAAAGAAAAAACGATTGACATTAATATGAAAGCATACAAAAATTTCGATTTTGGAAAACTTTGGGGAGGTTTGTCGTATCGAAGAAGTTTCGATGGTGCCGAATACCTTAGTGGAAACGCGATTTCTTCACAAAAGCTACAATATATGACACCAATTGTTGGGATTAATTTTAAAAATTATATGTTTGCCTATACGTATTCTCATGTTTCAGGGGACATAAAATTTGACAATGGTGGTTATCACCAAATCACTCTAGGAATCAATTTATTTTGTAAAAGAGAGCGATATGAATGCAATTGCCCCGCCATTAATTAATTTTTTTTAATTATCACATACTTAATCTATCTGAATGTCAATAGTATCTGTAAACGGAAAAACCCCATCTATACCAGAAGATTGCTATGTTGCGGAGAACGCTACTATAGTTGGTGATGTAACCTTTGGTGATTTGTGCAGCGTTTGGTTTAATGCCATTGTAAGAGGTGATGTTCATTTTATTACCATTGGTAATAAAGTGAATATTCAAGATGGCGCCATTATTCACTGTACTTATCAAAAACACCCCACAATTATAGGAAATAATGTCTCTATTGGGCACAATGCGATAGTTCACGGCTGCACGGTTCACGATAATGTTTTAATAGGAATGGGCGCCATAGTGATGGACAATTGTGTTATAGAAAGCAATTCCATTATTGCCGCAGGTGCCGTTGTTACTCAAAACACAGTAGTGAAGTCTGGAAGTATTTATGCTGGGGTTCCTGCCAAAAAGGTAAAGGATATCGACCAGTCCGATTTTGCTGGTGAAATCGAACGCATTGCCAATAATTATGTGATGTATTCAGGTTGGTACAAAGAATAATATTGGACTAAAAATCTTTTTCAATCACTTCATATTTATCTTCTAAAATATCAGTAAGCACCTTAGCGTTGGTATTGGTATAGAAAATGGGTTCGTTTTTTTTAGCCAATGAAAACCCCACTTTTTCTCGTAATATGTTTTCGGTTTGTTTGGCCACCGCTTCGCCCGAATCGATAATTTGAATGGTTTCTGGAATTATCTTTTTTATTTGGGGAATCAAATAAGGATAATGGCTGCAACCTAAAACAAGATAATCAATGTTGGCTTCAACCATTGGGGATAAATAGGATTGGAGCAGTTGTGTCATTTCTAACGAATCTATTTTTCCACTTTCGATGAGTTGGACGATGCCATGACCCACCTGTTCAATGATTTTTGTATCTTGAAACTTCTCGGTGGTTTTGTTAAAAAGCTCACTGTTTAACGTGCCCTGTGTCGCCAATATTCCTATGGTTTGGGTTTTCGAATGCGTTGCAGCTGGTTTTATGGCTGGTTCTATGCCAATAAACGGAACCGAATATTTTGCTCTTAATTCCTGAATAGCATTGGTGGTTGCCGTATTACAAGCTACCACAATTAATTTGCAACCCATACTAAGCAATAACTCCGTGTTTTTTATGCTTAACGCTATAATCTCAGCTTTCGATTTTTGGCCGTAAGGGGCATTTTTGCTATCGGCTAGGTATATGGTTTTCTCGTAGGGAAGCAAATGGTGAATTGCCGCCCAAATGGAAGTTCCTCCAATGCCCGAGTCAAAGATTCCGATAGGTTGATTGTTATGCATAAAAACACATTTATTGCGACGGATTAAATGTACTATAAATTTATATTGTAACAAAAAAAACTGCTCGGTCCAATAATTGGTGAGCAGTTTTTTAAAAGCAAATCTTTTATATTAGAAACCTAAATCTTTTTTAACGTCGGCAGTCAAGTTTGTACCATCCGCAAGTAAAAGTGTTGCACCATCTAGGATGTACTGGAAGCCTTTTGCCTTGCCCACTTTTTGGATCGAAGCTTTCACTTTTTCATAGATAGGTTTGGTGATGTCCTCTTGTTTTTGTTGCAATTCTTTTTGGGCATTTTGACCAAATTCTTGGATTCTTTTTTGCATATCAGAAACCTCTTTTTGACGTTCTCCATTTATTGCTTCGCTAACAGTTGAAGCTTCGGCGTCATATTTTTTTAATTTTGCCTGAAATTCTTCTGCCATTTTTTTGTAGTCGGCATCGTAAGTAGTACTTAGTTTTTCAAGTTGTTTTTGAGCATCTAACATTGCTGGCATTTTGGACATGATTTCGCTCACATCAACATGGGCAGTTTTTGCTTGTGCATTAATTGTTTGGCTGGCTCCTAATATTAGTATTGAAGCAATTAGTAAAGTTTTGATTTGTTTCATCGTTTTTAAAATATTTATTAATTAATTATTGTTTGTAATCTATTTTGTTGCTTTTAATTTTTCCTCGTTTGCTTTTTTAGCGGCTTCTCTATCTTCGAGCACTTTTTTCTTCTTTTCTTCCAGAGCTTTTTTATTGTCTTCAATCGTTTTTTTGCGATCTTCCAATATTTTTGCTCTAGCTTCCATTTGCTTTTTCTTGGTATCTTCTACAGCTATTTTTTCGGACACTTCGGTTTTAGTGGTGTCAATAATTGTAGTGGGCGCTTTTATATCCTCTATAATTTTTGGTTCAGAAACCGTGCCAGTTTTTTTAGCTTCTCTTTCTAATAATATTTGTTTCCTTTTTTCTTCTAAAGCCTTTTTTTGATCTTCAACCGCTTTTTTACGATCTTCCAAAATTTTTGCTTTCTCCTCTGCCTGTTTTTGTTTTGCCTCTGCTGCAGCAGTTGTTTTTGAAACGTCTACGCTTTTTTCGGACACAATTGCAGCTGTTTTTGATTCCACAGGAGTTACTACACTCTTTTTGGCTTCTCTCTCCTCAAGTATTTTTTTTCTTTTTTCCTCTACCGCTTTTTTACGATCCTCCACTGCTTTTTTACGATCTTCTAAAATTTTTGCTTTTTCATCTTCCTGTTTTTGTTTTGCCTCTACTGCTGCTGTTTTTGCCGTTTCTTTATCAGTTTCGGCAATAGTTTCGGATGTTTTTGAATCAGCGGGAGTCCCGCCACTTTTTTTGGCTTCCCGATCGATTATAAGCTGTTTTTTTCTGTCTTCTATTTCTTGTTTCTTTTGCTCTTGCAATAATTTTCTATCTTCGAGAGCTTTATCTCTTGCCGCTTTTTTCTCGTCTAAAGCTTTCTTTCTTTCAGCAAGAGCTGGATTTTCATCAATAGCGTCTTCTTTTATTTCTTTTGCTTCTTCTGCAGCAAGTTCCTTTTTAGTGAGTTGTTCTCTTTTTTCGCTTCTATTTAATACCCGTAAAACCTGGTCGCTTATGTCAAATCTTTTTGCAGCAAAAAGCATTGTTAAATCGGAAGTTTTATCAAATATGAAATCATATTTTTTTGTTTCGGCAATATCTTGTATGGCTGTAAAGACTTGATCCTGAATGGGCTTTGTCAAAACCGATTTTTGGAGCACTAAATCCCCATTTGGACCAAACCTTTTTTGTTGGTAGTCTAAGTTTTCGTTTTCAAGATAATTGATTTCGGCCTGTCTCTCGTCAATAAGCTCTTTCGTCAATAGCGCCTGCTCTGCTTTAAGGCCATCTTTTAATTTGCTTATTGAGTTTTTTTTTACTTCAACTTGTTGCTTCCATTCCTGAGCTTTTTGCTCTAGTTGGTTTTGGGCCTCAGTATAGTTAGGCACATTTTGTAAAATGTACTCCATGTCAATATAGCCTATTTTAATTCCTCGGGTTTGTGCTTGAATTGTATTTCCTATCACAAGACCTATAAATAAAATAAAAAACTGTTTTTTCATAACTGTATTTTTTTAGAAGCTTAAATCAAATTTATTTTAAAATTGCTGCCCAATGATAAAGTGTGTTTCCCATCCGTTTGCTTTGGTTTGTCCCGGTAAAGCGTCGAATCCATTTCCAAAATCTATTCCTAATAATCCAAAAGCAGGCATAAATACCCTTAAACCAAATCCTGCAGAACGGTTTAAATCAAAAGGGTTATACCCTCTGAAATTTTCAAATGACGAACCTGCTTCCATGAAAGCAAGTGCATAAATTGAGGCTGAGGATTTCAACGTTATAGGATATCGCATCTCCATCGAAAACTTGTTATACACCGAAGCACCTATTTGTTGTCCATAACGAGAGTCGTTTTGATCCGAGATAATTGGTGTCAACGAGTTATTAGGATATCCCCTTAACTGAACTGTTTCTCTGCCGTCCATTGAAAAATTTGCCATTCCGTCACCGCCCAAATAAAATCGCTCAAAAGGAACTATTCCCCTGTCTTGATTGTAAGCTCCCAAGAATCCAAATTCACTGAGTGTTCGAAGTACTAATTTACCATAAATTTTGGTATACCAATCGGCTTTAAATTTAATTTTATAATATTCTAGCCAATTAAATTTCTTTTGGTCCACTTTTGAGGGGTCTGAAACTGCTTCCTGAAAAGTATCCACTTTATTTGGGGTTTGGTTAGTTGCACTAGGAATTGCCTCTACATAATCGCCTGCATTTACCACTATGCCATTTGTTCCTATATAAGATATGCCTGTATGTTTATATTTATATTGTTCGTTTTCACCTAATGTTGCATAATCAATTCCATTTAGTAAAGAATAAGGAATTGTAAATTTTCCGGAAAGACTAATCTCTGAACCATAAGTCGGGAATATAGGGTTCACCCCTTTACTGTTTCGTGATAAACCAATGGTATAGGCTAAATTTCTTGAAGATCCATCTCCAAAGGTAAACAATCCAGTGTTGTAATTATTTAAGTCATAATGTTGGTAGCTTACCGATTGAGACAGTACGAAGAAGTCGTCAGGAACCGTCAATCTTTTGGCTAGACCAACAGATAAAGTTAGAATATTAAAACTCTTTGATTTATCAGCGGTCTGGGTTTGGAAATCGTTTAAAAATTGCTTGCTATAAGACAGTGATGTACTAAATTGCACTGGTTTTTTTCCTCCAAACCAAGGCTCTGAAAACGATACACTGTAAGTTTGAAAATAAGTGCTTCCTTGTAATCGTAGTGATACTTTTTGACCATCACCCATAGGAAGTGGTTTGTATGCTTCTTTTTTAAAGAGGTTTTTAGCTGAAAAGTTATTAAATGATAATCCTAAAGTTCCTATAAAACCACCACCTCCATAACCTCCTTGAAGTTCTATTTGGCTAGCGCCTTTTTCTGTAAGCGGGTATTCGATATCAACAGTTCCGGCTGAAGCATCCACATTTTTGAATTTTGGTTCGATAGCTTCTGGATCAAAAAATCCTAATTGTCCAATTTCACGAATGGTTCTGATTAGTAATTCTTTGTTGTATTTTTCTCCAGGCTTTGTTTTTAATTCTCTGTAGATAACGCGATCGTTTGTTTTGTCGTTTCCTGTTACCGTAATTTTGTTGAAATAAGCGATGGGACCTTCGGTTATTCTTACTTCAAAATCGATGCTATCATTTGCTGTTTTTACTTCCACGGCATTGATGTTCGAAAATAAATAACCATTATTTTGGTACAAATTGGTAATATCATCGCCGTCTGGCTTCGATTTGTCTGCAATTCTTTTTTCGAGAAGAACACCGTTATATATTTCTCCTTTTTTTATGCCTAACATACTGTTAAGTCCTTGGTCAGAATAAACCGTATTGCCTAAAAACTTGATGTTTCCAAAATAGTATTTGTTTCCCTCTTCTACATTTATTTTAACGGATAATGCATTTTTAGATTTATTGTAAACAACTGAATCATCAATAATTCTTGTATCCCGATATCCTTTTTCTTTGTAGGAAGCAATCACTTTTTCTAAATCACTTTTGTATTTTTCCTTGATAAATTTAGAGGATTTTAGGAGGCGAATTGGATTTTTTTGTTTGGTATCTTTCATCGCTTTTCGCAAGATTTTGTCTGATAATTTTGTGTTTCCTTCAAAATCAATGTTTTGAATTTTAACTTTTTCGCCTTTATCAATGCTCACAACCATTTGAACTTGGTTTACTGCTGAGGTGTCTTTTACAGTATTTATGCTAACCTTGGTGTTGAAATAACCGTCCTTTTTGTATTTATTTTCGATGTAATTTTTCGTGGTGGTTATTAAATTTTCATTGACCACTTTGCCTTTGGTTAAATCAGTATCTTTTATCAAACCTTCAGTTTTGCTTTTCTTTACCCCAACAAATTTAATCTCATTTAGCTTGGGTAATTCTTCTATATTCAAATCAAGATAAAGACTGTCATTTTGAATTTTATTAACATAAAATGAAATTTCATCAAATAAGCCTAATTTACCTAGTTTTTTTATAGCGTTGCTTATTTCTTCTCCAGGAATGGTGACTTCCTGTCCTTTTTCAAGGCCAGCAAAAGTTACTACGGTTTGAGTATTGAAACTTAGTTTGCCAACTATGGCTACATCGGCTAAAATATATTTTTTTCCTTGGTCAAAAGGAACTCTTTCTTGTGCTTTAATTTGAGAAAAACTTCCAAAAATCAATAAAGTAAGTACTAGTTTTATTTTTTTTTGTAACACTAAAAAATTATTTAATTTGTTCACTTGTTTTTCCAAATCTACGTTCTCTTTTTTGAAAACTAATGATAGCCTCATATAAATGGTGTTCTTTAAAGTCAGGCCACAATACATCAGTAAAATACAATTCTGCATAAGCAATTTGCCATAACAAAAAATTACTTATTCTATGTTCACCGCTTGTTCGTATTAATAAATCTACATCCGGTAAATTTTGCGTGTAAAGATGCTCATTAATAATTGAATCGTCAATAGTGTCTATTGAAATTATATTATTTTTAACTTTATGACTGATGTTTCTTACAGCATTTATTATTTCCTCTCTCGAACCATAACTTAAGGCTAGGGTTAATGTCATGCGGGTATTGCCTTTGGTGGCTTCAATTACGTCCAAAAGCTCTTTCTGGGCTGATTTTGGTAATTTTTCCAAATTCCCGATAGCATTCAACTTAATGTTGTTATCTTCTAATGTTTTAAGTTCTTTTTTTAAAGAGTTGACCAATAACTTCATCAAAGTTTCAACTTCTAGTTTTGGGCGGTTCCAATTTTCGGTCGAAAATGCGTATAATGTAAGAAATTCTATTCCTAACTTGGCACAAGCTTCAATGGTTGCTTTAACAGATTTTGTTCCGTTTTCGTGACCCATGGCTCTTAGAAGTCCCTTTTGTTTTGCCCAACGCCCATTGCCATCCATAATGATGGACAAATGTTTGGGTAAATTTGTAGTGTCTATTTTATTTAATAAATCCATTTTATTCTGCACAATAACAAGGTTTTTCCCCAAAGGTGTAAGTAAGTGTTACTCCTGAGAATAAATACACATCATTATTATTTATATTGCCAAATCTAAGCGTTTTATAATTTTCATTTTTAGGATTGTTTCCATCTAAATTGTCTGTAAATGTAAATCTTGCTCCAACTTCTAATCCCAAGACAAAATAACGACTAATGTTTGATTTTATTCCTAAATTTAAAGGAATAGCAAATGAGCTTTCACTTTTGTCTTTTATAGTTTCGCCATTAAACACATACAACTCATCGTACTTAAAATAACTAATCCCTGAAAACAAATAAGGTGTTATCTTTGTTTCTGATTTATGTAAATCAAAATCAAAAAAATTAAATTCAAGGCCTAAAGATACTTCTTTTATGCTGTTATCAAAATGATATTTTCTTGCATATCTGCTAGGTTCGTTTGAGTCAAGGTCATTAGCTGTGATTTTGGATTGATTATAGGAAAAGCGATAGGCATGTCTTGGACTTTTATTCCATTTATATAACAGTCCAAATGCAGGTTTGTTCGGGTATACATAATTCGTAAGTCCCATATCTCCAATGTAATTACTGCCTCCTACAAAAACACCCACTTCGTGGATTTGCGCATTCATTACCATAATTGGAAATAAAAATAAAATATGGAAAAGTTTATACATTCTTAAAATAAAAATTGCGTGCAAATATAATAATTATCAACTCGAATCAACGCGTGAGGCTTTTAATGTGTGCTTTAACGATAAAAAGACACGAAAACCGATTGCCATTCACGGGTTTAGTACTAGACAAACGATAAGATAGGGGGTATTCGTATAGTAGACAGCTAAATAATAATTTAGTTTCTTCGGTCTTCACCCCAAAACAGCTTGGTTCGAAGCGTTTTCAAAAACGTTTCTTCAGGGATTTCGACCATATTTATCTGAAAAGGGGTTTTCTTAATAACCAAGATGGTTTCGTTTTTAACGGAAGTAATTCTGGAATCCAAGGAAACTAGGTAATGCTCTTCCCTGCCTGAAACTTTTAGTCGAATTTCAGTTTCGTCTGGAACCACAAGTGGACGTGCGTTTAGATTGTGTGGTGCAATTGGGGTAATCACTAAGCCCTTTACGTCCGGAGTCAATATAGGACCTCCGCAACTCATGGAATATCCCGTCGAACCCGTTGGAGTGGCAATAATCAAACCATCGGCCCAGTAGGAATTTAAAAACTCATTGTTTAAATACGTTTCAATTGTAATCATAGAAGTGGTGTCTTTCCGGCTCACGGAAATTTCATTCATGGCAAAATTGATTTCCTCAACTGCTTCGTTGGTGGGGGTACAGGATAGACTCAACAAAGTTCTTTTAGAAATGGTGTATTTTTCATCTATAATAAACTGCATGAACTCAGAAATATTTTCTTTTTGAACGGTGGCCAAAAATCCCAATCGACCTGCGTTAATTCCTAAAATGGGAACGCCTGAATTTCTGACTAGTGCGGCAGCTCTTAAAATGGTTCCATCTCCACCGATGCTTATTAACATATCAAAACTGCTGTCTAACTCTTTATGTGAAGTAAAAGTCTTATATTCTTTTTGGATAATTTTTTTGTTGTGCAGTATCTTCAAAAAAGCAGATTCGATAATCATTTCTACACCATTGTTGTTAAAAAACACAAAAATGTCATTTATGATGGGTTCAGTGCTATTTAAATAGTATTTCCCGTAAATGGCTACTTTCATCAAGTTTGGGTATTAGATATTAAGATATTTGTCCAAATAATCGGAGCGTTCTTTTAATGTATTTAGAAAATTGTCTTCTTGGTGTTCTGAAATGATTTCATAATTATACCTCCTGAAAGTTTGAAGGATTTCATTCATGGGACCTAAATTTATTTTTAAAGTCACTTGTACATTTACTGGGTCTGCCTCGGAAATAAATAATCCCAAAAGTTTTCCATTGTTGCTTTCTACGATTTGTGTGATTTGACTTAATGAGTAATCCAATACTGCTTTTTTTACAACAATAATTCCACCAGGCTCTTTTATAAATGGGGTTTCGTTAAAAAAACTAATAATTTCGCTAATCTCATAATAGCCTACATATTTGTTTTCTTCATCCAAAACCGGCACTAGGTTAGTGTGATTTTGCGCAAAAACCTCCAAGACGTCTAGCCAAACCATATTGGTTCTGACGAAAAATTTCTCAAAAGAATACCTGTAATCAATTATTTTTTTATCACTATTAAAAGTTTCGATATCTTCAGACGCAATACTGCCAATGTAAATTTGCTCTTCTACCACCGGAAAATGAGAAAAGGCTAAATCAATTAAAAAGTCCTGAACATCCGCAATAGTTTCTTGGCTGTCAATTGCTTTATAATCATTGGTAATATAGTTCGTAATATCTGTCATAAATTAATCTAGTATATTTGATGCAAAATAATCAAAATTATGCAATAACGGCACGTTTACTTTGTATTTTTGCATTAAAAAAATAAAATAAAAATCGGAAAAAACTATTTCAATGACAAAGTTAAGTGTAAATATTAACAAAATCGCCACTTTGCGAAATGCTCGTGGAGGAAATGTTCCTGATTTGCTGAAAGTAGCTTCCGATATTCAGAAATTTGGGGGGCACGGAATCACCATTCATCCAAGACCAGACGAAAGACATATTCGATATCAAGATGCTCGAGATTTACAATCAATTGTCTACACCGAATATAACATCGAAGGAAATCCCGAAAAAACTTTTATTGATCTTGTTATGGAGATAAAACCAACACAAGTTACTTTAGTCCCTGACGCTGTTGATGCCATAACGTCTAATGCGGGTTGGGATACGTTAAAGCATGAGGCTTATTTGACTGAAATTGTTCAGGAATTTCAACGAAACGGAATCAGGACTTCCATTTTTGTAGATCCAGTCCTAAAAATGATTGAAGGAGCAAAAAAAATAGGAACAGAGAGGATTGAATTATATACCGAAGTGTTTGCGCACGAATATCATTTGGGCAACAAAAACGGGATTGAACCCTATATAAAATCTGCTATTTTAGCCAATGAACTGGGATTGGGAATCAATGCGGGTCATGACTTGAGTCTAGATAATATAAAGTTTTTTAAGCAAAATATTCCCGGCTTACTTGAAGTCTCCATTGGTCATGCACTTATTTCCGAATCCATTTATTTCGGATTAGAAAATGTGGTGAATATGTATTTGCAAAAATTGAAATAGAATCGATAATATATTTTTAAATACTAAGCTTTTTTGCATGGTGGATTTAATTGAGTAGTGCTTAATACTTATTGGTTATAATTGTTACCTTAGCATTCTTATATATAAAATTATCATTTGAAATCAGTAGTTATTTTCTTTTTATTTTGTTTTTCTGGTTTGTTGGCACAATCAAAGATTGCGATTTTGGGGAATGTAAAATCTGATGAAAACATTAATTTAACAGGTGCAAGAATAGTACTTAACCAGGACAATAATAGCTTTTATTTTGTAACGGACACACTAGGAAATTTTTCGGCAAATCTTAAATTAGGATTAATTAAAGCAACGGTTTATCATTCAAGTTATCTAAAAAAACAGTTTGATTTTTATCTAAAAAAGGACACCCTGTTTTCGATTATATTAGAAAAAGATGTTTCTGTATTAGATGAGGTTGTTGTTAATAAAAAGAAAAATGCTGTACGTTTTCTCTCTGGAGGTAAATTATCCTTTAATTTAAAAGAATCAATTTCGATACCTACCATTCTTGGGACTACTGATATCATCAAGCTTTTGCAATTGACTCCTGGTGTTCAAAATTCAGGAGATGCTAATGGTTATCTTTATGTGAGAGGAGGCGAACCTGGGCACAATTCAATAATATATGCGGGAACTCCTATATACGGAATGTCCCATCTAGCAGGTATTTTCCCTTTTTACAATGTAGACCATATAGAGGAAGTTGAATTTGACAAGTCAAGTTCTAATGCAAAATATGGAGGTCGTTTGAGTTCAACCATTTCGTTAATTCCTAATAAAAAAGTTCCGAAAAAACTTGCTGTTCATGGGAATGTTGGTTTGTTGGCTTCCCAAATTACATTTTCAGTACCTATAACTGACCATTCAGGATTGTACATTTCCGGAAGAAAAACATATATTGATGAAATCGTTTCCTCCATTTTGGATTCCAAAAAAAGAAATGTTGCTAGTGAAGAACCACAACTTAAGTATCAATTCTCTGACTGCAATTTGACTTTTATATCTAAGATTGCTGAAAAGCATTTGTTTACGGTTAATGCTTTTATAAGTGGCGATAAACTAGGGGCTAATGACCCAAAAACTAATCTCAATGCCGATTTGAAATGGGGAAATACTGCAATATCGTCAGATTGGACCTATAAAATTTCAGAAAATAAATCAATAAAAAATACGTTTTACTTTTCACATTATGCTAATGAATTGATTTTATTACAAGGAGCTG
Organism: uncultured Flavobacterium sp.; assembly: GCA_964535705.1. Taxonomy (GTDB): domain Bacteria; phylum Bacteroidota; class Bacteroidia; order Flavobacteriales; family Flavobacteriaceae; genus Flavobacterium. The sequence continues at coordinate 6,660 of CAZHVE010000033.1, read as the reverse complement.
TAAAAATGGATATATCCTCTTATATTCAAGACCTAGGATATAAAAATTTGATGCATTACTATATCAAAAAAATCCCTTTTGAAACGGGATTAGATTTTATTATGCATGATTTGCAACCGCAAAAAATATCAGTTTCTAATATAGGCATAGAGGATGTAGACAAAAAAGCCACTGCAATAAGGGCTAAGACTGTTTCGGTATTTGCCAATGCAAAACCCAAACTGCTACATCATTTATTTGGCGAATTCGGATTGCGATTAAACTACTTTAGTTCAGGAGTTAAAAGCAACTCTTTTTTAAATTTTGAGCCGCGAATACTGTTTAACTATCTGCCTGAAAAGGATTTTTCTTTCTTTGCCTCCTATACTCGCCAAAATCAATATTTGAATTTAATTACCACATCCAGCGTTGGAATACCTTCCGATTTTTGGATTGGAAGTTCCGATGGAATTCCCTCTCAATCCTCCAATGAGTTTTCTATTGGTTACAATCAAAGTTTAACAAAAAAAATTAACTCTTCACTAAGTAGTTATTACCGAAAAATGAATAGTTTGATAGAATATCCTTATGGAGTAACTCAATTTAATGAAATCACCACTTTTAAAAATGATATACTAGTTGGAGATGGCGAATCGTATGGTTTAGAATGGATGTTAAAAAAAGATAGCGGAAAATTTAAAGGATGGCTCAGCTATACTTTAAGTTGGTCTAATCGTCAATTTGACGAACTCAATAATGGGAATCTTTATTATGCAAAATATGACAGAAGACACAATCTTTCCTTTGTGGGTACATTTGATTTAAATAGAAAATGGAGCTTTGGACTAACGCAAATTTTCAGTTCAGGAAATCGTTTTACAATACCAACTTCTTGGTATTTTATAAACAATAATCCAGTAAAAGAATATAATAAATTTAACAATGCGCAATTGCCCAATTATATCCGAACGGATGTATCTGTGAATTATTTTTTTATTAAAACTTTAAAGAAGGAAAGTACTTTGAATTTCTCAATTTACAATACCTTTAACATAGAAAACCCTATATATGTATTGATAAATGTGTTTTCTGATAAGGATAACAATAATAATTTAACGGTAAATACAGATAAGAAAATATTGTATAGAATTCTACCATCTCTAAGCTGGAGATTTAAATTTTAAAACATGAAAAATCTAATAATACTGTTTTTTGTTGTGCTGATAGGTTGTAATAATATTGACATTAGTAAACAAATTTCAGTTGAATCCAAAATAGTAGTAGAAGGCGCAATCGAAGAAGGCGATGTGGCTAAAGTAGTGTTGTCACGCAGTGTGCCAATTGGAGTTGCAGTGGACTCGACAACCATTTTGAATTATGTTATTCGATCTGCAAAGGTTACTATTTCTGATGGTGAAAAAGAAGAAGTGTTGAGGCTTAAAAGAGACAATTACAGAATTCCTCCTTTTGTCTACTTCGGAAGTGAAATTATAGGCGAAGCAGGGAAAACATACACCTTAAAAATTGAATATTTAAATAAAATACTAACTGGAACGACAAATATTCCTAAGTCTGTACCTATTGTTTCTGCTGATTATATTAAAGATATGCCTACCGATAAGAATGGATATGTTTTCGTCAAATTTAACGATCCAGTTAATGAAAAAAACTTTTATCAAATAGAAACGCTACTAGTTAATCATGATTCTATATACATTCCTGCTCTTTATGGAAATCTTAACGATGCTAATTTTGTTTTCTCAGAAATCTCTTTCCAAATTTTTCGTGGAAAATCCTTTTCCTTCGAAGATTATTCCGATTATAAGCCAAATTTTGAAGATGGAGACCTAATTCATGTAAAATTAAGAACGATGAACGAGGTAGGTTTTGAGTTTTGGAATAGTTGGCAAAATGAAATTATAAATGGCAAAAGCCCAATTTTCCCCAACACAACAAGTTTGAAATCTAATATTATTGGAGGGATTGGTATATGGGCTGGATACGGGCAACAAACCGTTTTGGTTAAGGCAAAGTGACTAAAATTATAAAGGGCAGCCCCTTTTATTGGCCGCCCTTTCATAAAATTTTTGATTAAACCCTTTGGTTCATTAATTAAAACTGATAATAAATTCCTGAAATTTAGTGGCAAGAGTATCAAATCCAGCAGAAAAATACACATCCATAGCCACTATAGTATTATCACTGAAACGAAGGTATAAGATGGTATCATATTCTTGGGTACCATAATAAATACCCCCTTTTTCAGAATTTTGTATAACATCGGCTAGTTTGGTGCCGTCTTTTTTGGATACTAAAGCCATTTTTATGTTTTTATTAAACGCATTGGCTTCGCCTTCTGAAATAGTTTTGTTATAAGCACTTACAGCTGTAGGATTATTATAGTCAGGTTCTGGTGTATTGATGTACAAAGCACTCTGGTCATTTACTAATCCTTCAATGTTCATGTCAGCCACCAGAACAAAATCATCCATTAATGAAATCAAACAATTTGCTTTTCCAAGATATTGGGTAAGTTCACTGCCTTCCATTAATTTGTCGATATCTGCTGTGCTTCCTACATTGAAATCAATTAAATTTTTACCATTATAAGAAAAGGAGGATTTTACAGAAATAGGAGTAGTTCTTTTTGCATAATTTTCCCATAAATAACCATTTAAGGTTAATTTGTAACCTACTTCAACAGGTGTAGGATTGTCATTAGAATAGACCGCATTCGCTTCGTATGCACCTACTTGAACACCTCCGATTTTCAATATAGCATTTACAGATGAAGGGAGATTTAGCTGATCCCCGGTTTGCGTATCTATAACTACTTTAACACCTGAAGAGATGCTTTGAGCTGTTAATTCCGCATTATTAGTTGTCGAGCTAGGACTGGCAGGAAAAATAAATTTAAATTCAGTTGTAGATGGTGAAAATGTCCAGTTTTCCAGACTGGGATTCCAAGTGAATACGCCATAAAAATCAGATATATTTAATATTTCTTGTATGGTTCTAGCTGCTTTTCTGGCCATTGGCATGCTAGGTTCACTAATGCTCAATAAACGACCAAAATTCTCGATTGCATCAAGAGCAGTTGAAGATTTAGAACTTTCCATTTGAAGAAGCATGCTGTTTGCCTCATTTTCCAGTTTTACTTTTTGTTGGTCTGGTGTTAAAGAAGAATAAGGTTTTTGAAGCAGTGAAGCGATTTCATTGTCAATAGCATTTGACCCATCGCTACCACTAGAACAAGAAACAGCTAGTTGGCAAATAATCATAGATAATACAATAATTTTTTTCATGTTTTTTTAATTTAGTAGTTAAAATTTGACGTAATGTTTTTATGTAAAGATTTTTGTGTATCTAATTTACTATTTTTATTTTAGATAAAAGAGTATTGTGCAATGTTTTTATTTTGGGTTGGAAATAAATTATATAAAACCTCTTGGGTGTAATTATTAAAAACGTCTGTTCGAGTATTTTTTGTGCAGTAAAACGGAACAAAAAATGCCTGTCTGCGACAGGCAGATATCGAGAACCGTTTTTAATGAAATTTTTCTTTTTCTCGATACGATTTTCTATCGAAAATCACTCGAACTGACGAAAAATTATCATCAAAAACTAATTACACCCAACGGGTTACATAAATATAATAATCAATTTATCGAATCAATAAATTTAATTTAAGCTTAGCTTTTTAGTGCCTCATTAATGGATCTTTGAAAAATAGTTTCAGTTATTTATATTATCCTAACTTTGTATTTTCTAATCAGTAAACGGTAAGTACCAAATCAAATATGCTATACTCAAAAATTGAAGGCTCTGGCAAACCTCTTTTAATTCTTCATGGATTTCTAGGAATGTCTGACAATTGGAAAACTATAGGAGCCCAATTTGCCTCTGCTGGTTTTCAGGTTCATCTGCTGGATTTGAGAAATCATGGACGAAGTTTTCACTCCGACGAATTCAGTTATGAACTCATGGTTCAGGATGTTTATGACTATTGCAAAGCCAATAATTTAGAAAATGTGAACATCATTGGGCATTCTATGGGCGGAAAAACAGCGATGCTTTTTGCTGTAACGTATCCTGAAAGGATCGAAAAACTAATTGTAGCGGATATTGGTCCAAAATTCTACCCACAACACCACCAAACTATTCTCGAAGGATTGAATGCGGTCGACTTTTCAAAAAAACCAAGCCGCAGCGTAGTGGAAGAAATCATGTCGCATTACATAACTGATTTTGGCACCAGACAATTTTTGCTAAAAAGCCTCTATTGGCTAGAGCCAGGACAATTGGCCTTTCGATTTAATTTGCCCGTTTTTAACAAAAAAATAGAGGAAATAGGAAAACCTCTTCCCGATAATACTGTTTTCAGCAAACAAACACTTTTTATCCGTGGGGGAAAATCCGATTATATTATAAATGAAGATTTCGACAATTTAAAAAAGCATTTCCCTGATTCTAGTATTGAAACGATACCCGATGCGGGTCATTGGCTCCACGCCGAAAATCCGAAGGTGTTTTACGAAATAGCCAATACCTTTTTAAAATAAGAGCATAAAAAAAACCTTTTCCGTTCAAACAGAAAAGGTTTTGGCTTTTAAACAACTAAAATTTAATTTTTCATAATCTTCAACGTCTCATTTTTTCCGGTATCAGAAGTAACTTTTAAAACGTAAGTTCCAGTCTGAAGCGATTTTAAATCTAAGGCGATGAGGTTTATAGCTGGAAATTTAGATGAAAATACTTTTCTTCCCAACAAATCAAAAACGGATGCTTCTTTAATTGGGGATGTTTTTGAATCCAGATTCAATATTCCATAGGTTGGATTTGGATAAACAGAGATTTGTTTTTTTAAATCAAAGCGAGTCGTTTTTAAAGGGATTCCAACAAATTTTGAAATTCCTCCAACAGTTGAGGATGTATTTGACCCAGCTGAAAAGCCAAAACTATCATTCAAAAAAGCTAATTCCCCATGGAAACCATTGTCCATAGTAATCCAAGTTAATCCGTCATTTAAGCTATAAGATGAGCCTAATGGGTTAGCATAAGCACTTGATATTACTTTAGAAGTCCCTGGTATATAGGCAATATTGGTGTTGTAAAGACTTCCGGTTTTTGGGACTTGGTTCCAGGTTTCACCGCCATCATTGGTGTTATAAAGTCTAACAGGGTCATAAGTCATCAAAAGTCCTTTGTCTGAATCCGAAAAAGTAAAACTGTCAAGTCCAAAATCTATGCTAGGTGAAGGTACAGAGTTAACGGTCCAATTTAATCCATTATTTGTAGATTTGAAAATCCGACCTCTGTCAGTTCCGAACCAAATGGTGTTTCCTGAAACGCAATAACGACTATAATAGCCATATTCTCCTGCTGAATCTGGATCTGGAATATTTGCGCCATTAACTTTATTCCAATTTGTTCCGCCGTCGGTTGTGGTGTAAATTTCGAATTCACCATTTTCTGGATCGCCCTGAGCAACGCCGTTATTAGCATCCCAAAAATATACAAAATTCGGGTACGAATCTGCAGAACTGAATAATGCGGATGCTTGTTTTGTCCAATTTGCCCCCCCGTCACTTGTTTTCCAAATTCCCCCAGTATTAATAGCGCCAGGAAAAACAGAAATCCAAGCAGTTAATGCGGAAACGGCTGAAATGGATGACGACCCCATATCGGTAGAGTCTGGCCCCAAATCTATTGAGCCCGCTGTCCATGTATTACCGCCATCAATGCTTCGGGTAAATTCTTTAATAGTATAATTGGGATCTAATGGAATTGTAATTCCATATGCATTAGCCCATATTACATCTGAATCTACTATTGAAATGCTATTTAGACTTGTAGCTGATTCGTTAAATCCAGTTGCTTTTTCAGTCCAAAATTGGGCATTTGTACTTATCGAAACAACTAATAATATGGATAGTAATACTTTTTTCATAAATTATAGTTTTATTCTTCAATTACGAAGGTAAAGAAAAAATATTAATTTAAGAATAATTATTTACTTTTGAAATAAAAACTTTTGAAACTACTTTTTAGAATTCTTATTACATCAGCCTTAGTTTTACTCATTGCCCATTTTATGACAGGTGTTCATATAGTAGGATTCATTACCGCTTTGTATGTTGCAATTGTTCTTGGATTGCTTAATATCTTTATAAAGCCAATATTTGTGTTATTTACTTTGCCATTTACGATTATTACGTTAGGCTTGTTTTTGTTGGCCATTAATGCACTAATTATTCTATTGTGTGCCAATATAGTGGGCGGATTTAGTGTAGATTCCTTTTGGACTGCCTTAATTTTTAGCATAGTTCTTTCTGTCTGCCAATCTATTATGTATAGAATTTTAGGAGAAGATAAATAAAAAAGGCTTCAAATGAATCCCAAATAACGGACTAAAATTCAGTAGATTTAAACTTGGTTGGGTTGCAAAATTTTTATAATTTTGCAACCCAATTTTATTATATAAATTAACGAAGAAGATGGATATTAACAGAGTAGCATTAGACGCAGTAAACGAGACAATTGTAATGACGGTGGTTCACATGGATTACAAAGGTCAAGTAGCAAAAAGAATAAATGAAAAAATGCCTTTGGCAACCGTTAAAGGTTTTAGAAAAGGGGCTGTGCCAAAAGACCTTGTTGAAAAACAATATGGTAAGGCAA
>CAZHVE010000032.1:13245-25570 GCA_964535705.1 uncultured Flavobacterium sp. | reverse complement strand
GAAGACCATTTAAGAGTCGAACTCGAAACCAAAGAATACGAGTACGGATTTTATACTGATTTAGAATCGGATACGTTTCCCATTGGCTTGAACGAGGATATTGTTCGCGCCATTTCCCATAGAAAAGAAGAACCACAATGGATGACCGATTGGCGTATCGAGGCTTTTCGCGCTTGGGAAAAAATGATTGAGCCAGAATGGGCAAATGTGCATTACACCAAACCTGATTTTCAAGCCATTTCTTATTATTCTGCGCCAAAAGCTATTGATCCTAATAAAACATTGGACGATGTAGATCCTGAACTTTTAGAAATGTATAAAAAGTTGGGTATTTCTGTCGATGAACAAAAAATGATGAACAATGTTGCCATGGATATTGTGGTCGATTCGGTTTCGGTGGCGACTACTTTCAAGAAAACTTTGGGAGAAAAAGGCATCATTTTTATGAGTATTTCCGAAGCTATTAAGGAACATCCTGAGTTGGTTCGAAAACATCTTGGAACGGTTGTGCCACAAAAAGATAATTTTTATGCCGCCTTAAATTCAGCCGTTTTCTCTGACGGAAGTTTCTGTTATATTCCAAAAGGAGTTCGTTGCCCGATGGAACTTTCGACCTATTTCCGTATCAATCAAGCTGGAACCGGACAATTCGAGAGAACATTGCTAATCGCCGATGAAGGTAGTTATGTTTCGTATCTTGAAGGTTGCACCGCACCAAGTCGAGATGAAAATCAATTGCATGCCGCTGTGGTAGAATTGATTGCTATGGATGATGCCGAAATTAAATATTCGACCGTTCAAAACTGGTATCCTGGAAACAAGGAAGGGAAAGGGGGTGTTTTCAACTTCGTGACCAAAAGAGGTTTGTGCGAGAAAAAAGCAAAAATTTCTTGGACTCAAGTCGAAACGGGTTCTGCCATAACTTGGAAATATCCCTCCGTTATTTTAAAAGGCGATAATTCGGTGGGGGAATTTTATTCGATTGCCGTAACCAATAATTTTCAACAAGCCGATACTGGAACAAAAATGATTCACTTGGGAAAAAACACCAAATCAACGATTATTTCCAAAGGAATATCAGCCGGAAAATCACAAAATAGTTACCGAGGATTAGTAAAAATAGGTCCAAATGCAGACAATGCAAGGAACTTCTCGCAATGCGATTCCTTATTAATGGGAAATAATTGTGGCGCACATACTTTTCCATACATCGAGAGCAAAAATCCATCGGCCAAGATAGAACATGAAGCCACAACGAGTAAAATTGGCGAAGACCAAGTTTTTTATTGTAATCAACGAGGCATCCCCACTGAAAAAGCCATAGCTTTAATCGTAAATGGCTTCAGCAAAGATGTACTAAATAAATTGCCCATGGAATTTGCAGTCGAAGCGCAGAAGTTGTTAGAAATTTCGCTTGAAGGTTCAGTAGGTTAGTCATAAACAAAGTATAAAACACATTCGAAAAATGTTATCAATAAAAAATTTACACGCCTCCATTGGAGACAAAGAAATATTAAAAGGAATAAACCTTGAAGTGAAAGCTGGAGAAATTCATGCGATTATGGGACCAAACGGTGCCGGAAAAAGTACGCTTGCTTCCATTATTGCTGGAAACGAAAATTACGAAGTGACCGAAGGAGCAATCTCTTTAGATGGAGAAGATCTTTCGGAATTGGCTCCTGAAGAAAGAGCCCACAAAGGAGTGTTCTTATCATTTCAATATCCTGTTGAAATCCCGGGAGTTTCGGTTACTAACTTTATGAGAACCGCCATTAATGAGACCCGCAAAGCAAACGGCCAGGAGGAAATGCCTGCCAACCAAATGCTAAAAGTGATTCGGGAGAAGTCAGAATTATTGGAAATCGACCGTAAATTTTTATCCCGTTCTCTTAACGAGGGATTTTCTGGTGGAGAGAAAAAACGTAATGAGATTTTTCAAATGGCCATGTTGGAGCCTAAATTAGCCATTCTGGACGAAACGGATTCAGGATTGGATATTGATGCGCTTAGAATTGTTGCCAATGGGGTAAACAAATTGAAAAGCGACAAAAACGCCATTATCGTTATCACCCATTACCAAAGACTTCTTGATTATATTGTTCCTGATTTTGTTCATGTCTTATACAATGGAAAAATCGTGAAATCTGGTGATGCTTCATTAGCATTAGAATTGGAAGAAAAAGGATACGATTGGATTAAACAAGAACAAGAAGCTTAATAAAATTTGTTTAAAGTCTAAAGTTTAAAGTTAGCACGATAACTTTAAACTTTTAAACCTTAAACTTTAAACAATAAAGAATTATGGAATTGAAAGAGAAATTACTATCGTCTTTTATGGCTTTTGAAGAGCGCGTCGATGTTCAAACGGAACTTCATGATGTACGAACTTCGGCTTTAAAAAACTTTGAAAATAAAGGTTTCCCGACTAAAAAAGATGAGGCCTGGAAATATACTTCGCTGAATGCTATTCTGAAAAATGACTTCAGTGTATTTCCAAAAAACGAAACGACTATTGAATTCAGAGATGTGAAAAAATACTTTTTACACGAAATTGACACCTACAAAGTGGTCTTTATCGACGGTGTTTTTAGTTCCAATTTGTCTTCTACTACACACGAGGCAATAGATGTTTGCTTGATGTCATCGGCATTGAATAAGCCAAAATACAAAATGGTTATTGATACTTATTTTAATAAAGTGGCGAGCAAGGACGAAAGTTTAACTTCTCTTAATACGGCTTTTGCCAATGAAGGAGCTTATATCAATATCCCTAAAAGCAAAGTGGCAGACAAACCCATCGAGATCATGTATTTCTCAACAGGTTCAGAAGCCGCCCTTTTGGTACAACCCAGAAACTTGGTGATTGTGGGCGAGAATTCACACGTTCAAATCATCGAAAGACATCAAAGTTTAAATGAAAATCCCGTTTTGACCAATTCGGTTACCGAGATTTTTGCACAGAAACGTGCCATCGTGGATTATTATAAAATCCAAAATGACAATCTCGAAGCCAATCTGATTGACAACACCTTCGTTTCTCAACAAAAAGAAAGCCATGTAGCAGTTCATACCTTCTCTTTCGGGGGGAATTTGACCCGAAACAACCTAAATTTTTACCATTTCGGAGAACGGCTAACCAGCACACTAAATGGAATAACGATTATTGGCGAGAAACAACATGTGGATCATTATACTTTGGTAAATCATGCAACTCCAAATTGCGAAAGTTTCCAGGATTATAAAGGTATCTTTTCAGATCGTTCCACAGGTGTTTTCAATGGAAAAGTATATGTCGAGAAAGAAGCCCAAAAAACAAATGCTTTCCAAAAAAGCAACAACATTTTGTTAGGCGATAAATCTACAATAAATGCCAAACCACAACTCGAGATTTTTGCCGACGATGTAAAATGTTCCCACGGTTGTACCGTTGGGCAATTAGATGAAACCGCGATGTTCTACATGCAAGCCCGTGGCATCCCGAAAAAAGAAGCCAAAGCCTTATTGATGTATGCCTTCACGAATGCGGTTATCGAAAACATCAAAATACCAGAGCTCAAAAAACGCATTACCACTATCATCGCCAATAAATTAGGCGTGAAGATGGGATTTGATTTGTAGTTCATTATAAAGTCAAACCCGACAGATTTTTGAAACATATCGGGTTTTTTTATTTCTTCAAACTCCCCAAAATTCCACTCAAAAACCCATTGAAATAGAATTCAGGTTAGGGTCATTAATGTGCTAAAAACTTTTTAATTTCTTTAGGTTTAATTCCTCAAAGCTCTGCTTCGATTTTTTGACACAGATTTCACAAATTAAACAAAGGAAAAATAAAGAAATGCCATTAATACATCATTCGGATAGAGAATTGCAATATTGCTCTAATGAATATCAAAAAATATTAAATGAAAATGAAATTCAATCAAGTATGACTCAAAACTCTGACCCATATGAGAATCCTGTAGCGGAACAAATAAATGGGATTTTAAAGCAAGAATTCAATATTGACAAACACAACAAAGATCTTCTAATTATGAAACAAATAATAAAAGAAAATGGGACAATTTATAATGAAAAAAGGCCTCATTTATCAAACTATATGCTAACACCAAATCAAATGCATCAACAAAGTAAATTAATAATGAAAACCCATAAAACTAAAAATAGCATCAAAAACGTTTTTGATGCTGTTTAATTTGTCTACTTTTGTCTAATAATCTGTATCGATTATTTAGGACTAGTCATGAAAAAACTGCAGCCAAAACCTCCAAAGATTTTGGTTTTCTGAAACCTTCGAGATGAAAAGTGTAGTAATCAATCAGGATTTTCAAGACGATTTGTCTTTCGATTACGTGATAGGTTTTCTGGTCATTATCAAATTTTAAATGAATGAGTTTTTTGAAGAGATTCGTTTCGTGTTCGGTGAGCGAACCGATGCCATGAAATGGTGTAAAAATACCTTCGTTACTATCGAAAAAAGAGAATTCCATTTCGGAAATATCAGGGTAAAAACCGAGATATTTTGTAATTTCTAACATTAAAATCAGATGAAAATTAGACGTTTCGTCGTGATTGTCAAGCCAAAACAGCGCCGTTTCCAAAAAGGCAAATAGATGATCGTTTTTCTCTTCTTCATGAATGGAATGATGCAGTATTTCCGAAATAAACATCACAATCATGCTCTTGAAAATATCCGAATGGATGGTTTGAAACGGCATCGCAATTTTGATTTCCTTGAAGTTTTCCAAAGTTCCTTTATTCTTGTGAACTGCTTCGATTTCAAGAATAGTCAGTGGTTGAAAATAAGCAATTTTTTGGTTGGATTTTCTAGAGGAAAAGGCATCGCGAACAAAGTAGGATTTCAAACCACTAGATTGTGTAAAGCACTTTACAATCAAGCTTTTCTCTTGATATTTGAGGGAAGAAATGACGATGGCTTTGGTTTTGACTAACATATTAATTGCCAAATTTTAATTACGAAATTACGTTTTGGAATTCGTAATTTACCGAATTATCATTACTTTTTTAACTTTGGTTTCAATTCCGTCTTGGGCAGATATAAAAATAATATAAACGCCAGACGCTACTTTGTATTTCCCAAAAGCAGTGGTGTCCCATTCGATTGTTCCTCCTTCGGAAGTGGTTTCGTAAACTAGATTCCCTTCAATATCGGTAATTTTAATATTCGCTTTATCCAGTAATCCTGCAATTTTTATCGTTCCTTCGAAGTCAGGCCTTACGGGATTAGGGTAAACATAAACGCTTTCTAAGTTTTCATTTGCAGCTGTTGAAGTCCCTTTAAAAGAAACCATCCCTTTGTCGGTTGCAAAAAAAACTTCTCCAGTTTCAGTATTTATAGCAATGTCATTTATGGTATTACTAGGCAAAGGCGAATTGTCTTTGGTAAAATGATACTTGGTTGCCTGACCATCTGCAGAGACTAAAAACACTCCTGAGTCTGCTGTTCCAATCCATTTATTATTCCCCCCATCTACTACAATATCCGAAATAAATTGCTCGTAAAATAACTCTTGAGCTAGATTATCTTCTAAAATAATAATAGGCTTGGTCTCCATTTGTTCTTCCCCCAAAAAACTATTGGTGTTAGACAACACTCTTAATCCTTTTGTAGTGCCAATCCAAAGTTGATTTCTGGTGTCAATGGCAATAGCTCTAACATCAGTTGAAGGTAAATTGCCTTTATCTGAGCCCACATTTATTTTCTTAAATTTCCCATTCGATTCATTATAACTTATCAAACCATCTGTGTTTGTACACCACCATTTTGTGCTATTTTTGTCAATAATCATTCTACCCATACTGGCATCAATGCTTTTGTCTAAAATTCCATCCAATGAAAAATTTTGCCATTGTCCGTTAACTTTTAAAACACTTAATCCATTATTTACCAAGCTATTATTCATCCAAAGGTTTCCGGCCTTATCAAATGCAGTACCGTTTATTCGAACATCATTTCGATATCCTGCAATAAATGTGATGTCTTGTAAACTACTATTGTTTTGATTGTATAAAAAGGAAGGTTCGTCATTCTCAATTTTCAATAGGCCCGAAAAAAAGGAACTGATATAAACTTCATTTTCATTATTGGGGTTCGCCGTAATTCTACACATTGATTTTGCGCCTAAAACTTTTTCATAAGGGATATTTAACCAGCCTTTTTCGCTATATTTACTTATTCCATAACTATCCAGCGGGTAAGGATTATAGGTGCCGTTATAATCACCATAAACTGTCCAAAGCACATTTGACGTTGCTTGAAGCGCAAATACATTATTTCTGGAAGGACCCATTGGCGTGTTATTTTCAAAAGTGGAAGGCGTTGTAATGGTTGTCAATATCAATCCATTTTCTTTTGTGCCAATATAAACCGAATCTCCTATTATTGTTGCGCATGTAAAAATAGGAGTGTTACCAGTAATTTGATTATTATTTATTGAAGGGACTGAAGTCATTTCTTTATTATAAATATTCACGCTGCTTGCGGTGGTAACTATCAAATAATTATCACGCGCTCTCATATCAACAGCAGCTTGAGGAAGTTGTAAATACTCTATAAAAGAGTTAGATGATGAATTATATTTATGAATATATCCAGTAGCATTGACTCCAATAAGTTCAGCACCGAAGGTCTCAATACTTGTCCAACTTCCTGCGGCGGTTCGCACCCACTGATTGTAATCAATTAACTTTTTATTGCTAATCTCGGCTCTTTTAATGCTATTATTTGTTGCAGCATAAATGTAGCCGCTAAAAACTGTTGTTTGTTTCACACTTGTCTCTGTACCATTATCCCCAATAAAATAAGTGTCACCAAACTGAATTGTCACCAAATTGAATTGTACAATTCCAAAATCACAAGAAATATATACAATCCCGTTACGTTCCATAAAGTGATTAATTTTTTTAATGTTTGCAGGAAGTTGCTTGTTGAGAATGTCAACTACTTTGATTATGCTACCATCAGCCTCGTTGATTACAATTATCAACCCGTTTTCATAGCCTACAAGTGTTTTGTTGAACGTTGGACTATAATATAATGATGAAATAGTTTGTCCTGAAAGACCATCAATGGTATTGGTAGTTTTGATACTATTTGTGCTTACATTTTGAGAAAATAATGCGTTTTCTGAAGCGGCAATTACAGCGGTTGTTGATTGTGAAATATCTTTGATTTCATTGTATGAAAAATAGCCTTTCCATAACAAATTGTTTTGGGCAAAACCAATTTGTACCACCATTAGAAACAGAAAATATAGAAATCCTTTTTTCATTATTTGCATATATCAGTCCGCAAATATAACACAAACGAAAGTTTTTGAATTTTGTTTCTTTTAATAATAAAAATGCCTCCCTCCCGAAACAACGGAAGGAGGTATTTTTATCTTTACTGAAAAAAACTAGACTACCCCTTGAGCAAGCATGGCATCGGCCACTTTAACAAATCCTGCAATGTTTGCCCCTTTCACGTAATCAACATAGCCAAAGCCATCAGAGCCATATTTCACGCAGGAAGCATGTATGCGTAACATGATTTCTTTCAATTTTTGATCTACCTCTTCGGAAGTCCAACTCAACCTCAAGGAATTTTGCGACATTTCTAAACCTGATGTTGCCACACCGCCTGCATTTGATGCTTTTCCTGGCGAAAATAATAGTTTTGATTTTTGGAAAACAATAATGGCTTCTGGTGTAGAAGGCATATTTGCCCCCTCTGTAACACAAATACACCCATTTGCCACAAGTGATTTGGCTTCGTCTTCATTCAATTCATTTTGAGTGGCACACGGTAAAGCAATATCACAGCGTACTTCCCAAGGACGTTTTCCGGCAATGTATTTTGCGTTAGGATATTTAATGATATAATCGCTGATTCTGCCTCTCAACTCATTTTTTATTTCCTTTATGTAGGCCAATTTAGTAGCATCAATTCCATCTGCATCGTAAATATATCCTGCGGAGTCTGACATTGTAACTACTTTCCCCCCTATTTGAATTGCTTTTTCAACTGCATATTGCGCCACATTTCCTGACCCGGAAACAACAACTGTTTTGCCTGAAAAAACATCCCCTTTTGTAGCCAACATGCTTTGAGCAAAATATACCGCTCCATATCCGGTTGCCTCGGGTCTAATTAATGATCCTCCAAAAGAAATTCCTTTGCCAGTCAAAACTCCTGTAAATTCGTTTCTTAGTCTTTTATATTGCCCAAACATATATCCTACTTCTCTTCCTCCGACACCCATATCTCCGGCAGGTACATCTGTATTTGCTCCTATGTGCTTGGACAATTCGGTCATAAATGCTTGACAAAAATGCATAACCTCATTGTCTGATTTCCCTTTTGGGTCAAAATCAGCGCCTCCTTTTCCACCACCCATAGGCAAAGTGGTTAAGCTATTTTTAAAGGTTTGCTCAAAAGCCAAAAACTTCAAAATGCTTAAATTTACTGAAGGATGAAAACGAATCCCTCCTTTATAAGGACCAATTGCCGAATTCATCTGTACACGGTAGCCTCTGTTTACCTGAGTTTCTCCTTTGTCATCAACCCAAACTACCCGAAAAATAATGATTCGATCTGACTCTACCATTCTTTCCAAAAGCATCTTGTTTTGGTATTTTTTATTTTCTTCGATAAATGGAATTACCGTTTCAGCAACTTCCATAACTGCTTGCATAAACTCCGGCTCGTTCGGATTTTTTTTTGCAACTGCTTCAATAAAACTAGTAATACTTTTTGACATGATTATTAGATTATTAACGTTTAAGAAAACGTTTTCGTTAGTATATACAAAGATACATTTTATAAGAATAATGGCAGAAGTTTTTTGACTTTCTTAATCTAAGATTAGTTCTTTTTGTAAATGTTGAAACCTTTCGTTTTAAAATCGGAATTATTAGTGTCAAAATGTAAAAAAGCGCATGTTTTGTTTATGAAATATTCCCAAAGATTGTGGTTTATCTATATTTGTTTCATAATGCCCGCAATGATTGATGTTTTTATATATTTGTAAAAAGTAATCTCATTCTAAATGAACCCAAAATCGATTATATTATTTTGTTTACTCCTTTTTGGATTTACAAATGATGTCATAGCGCAATTCGGATTTTCACATGAAATTGGCATAATTGCCGGTCCGGTTGCATTTCAATCTGATTATGGAGAGAGATTTGATTTAAAAACAAATGCAGGAAATACGGGTTATGGAATCGGGATAATTCACTATTTAAACTTTTCATACCGGGCAGACTGTAACTGCTATACTCCCGAAACTTATTTTAACGATCACTTCAAATTAAGAAACGAATTGTCTTATAATAAAACGGAGTTACAGCATTTTGGAGAATGGGTGGCGCCAAGTAAAACTAGTAAAGAGGCAGATCAATTAAGGGCAATGCGTGGAAGTACTGCAGTCACTAACATAGGAATGCAATTGGAATTTTTTCCCTTTAGCATTCGCGACTTCACTTCAACAATAGAAAGTTGGGGGCTATTTATTAGTCTTGGCGGTCAATTTAGTTTTTATAACGCCACGGCTACTTCAACGATGGGGCCTTTGGGAACACCTTTGAACACCTTTCTTAAATATTTAGATCCCTCCGAGGGTCGACCTTTTGGATTTTCAACAGAAGGAAACTCAGTTTGGTCAGTGGTTTCTAGTGTGGGAACACGCTATAAATTGGCTCCCCTATCCGATTTGATGATTGATTTGAGGATGCAGTATTATTTTTCCAACTGGGTAGATGGCTTAAATCCAAACCCGGACATTTATAAAGAAAATAAAGCAAATGACTGGTTAGTTTGGTTTAATGTAGGCTATATTTATTACTTGCAATAGTAGAGAAATTCACGTTTTTAATCAAATCCTCATAATCTCTAAAACCATCCGCAATTCCCATTTTCTTTAGTGTGACATTATGAATTGAGTTATATTACATTTAAGAAGGGCATTTCAATAAGAATTATAACTCCCTTCAGCGGAATACTTTTAATTTTTTATAAAAACAATCATTTTTCGTGTCAAATGAATTTTCTTTGCATGAAGAAATTGCAATTTAGATGAACAAAATATATTATCTCGCCTCTTGCGATACCTGCCGAAAAATTATAAAATCGTTACCTAAAGACCATAATTTGGTATTTCGTGACATCAAACAAGACCCTATTACTGTTAACGAACTAGAGGAAATGCAACAGCTTTCCGGAAGTTATGAAGCGCTTTTCAGCAAAAAAGCACAACTCTACAAATCGATGGATTTAAAGAATAAATCCTTAACCGAAGCCGACTTCAAAAAATATATTCTAGAACATTACACGTTTTTAAGCCGTCCTGTTTTTATTATTGACGGCAATGTATATATTGGCAACAGCCAGCAAAACATGCTACAGGTAATGAAAGTTTTAGTCTAATGTCAAAAAGAAATCTCGCAATCATTGGCGCCACAATAGTTTCCATAATATACGGCCTTACTTTTACAATTGCCAAGGACGTAATGCCAAAATATGTTGAGGCCGATGGTTTTATCTTAATGCGCGTAGGGGGCTCCACGATTTTATTTTGGCTTGTTTGGCTTTTCACTAGATTGCCTAAAACGGTTAGTAACAAGAAAATTGAACGTGCCGATTTTCCTCGAATTATTTGGGCGGCCTTCTTTGGAGTAGCGCTAAACTTTCTTTCTTTTTTCAAAGGATTGACCCTCACCACTCCCATTTCGGCATCGGTAATTATGGTTTCAACACCCATGATTGTTCTTTTGCTTTCGGCCATTGTAATTAAAGAACGGATGCGAAAACGAATGGTTTTTGGAATTATTTTAGGCCTGATTGGCACCGCCTTTCTTATCTTGTACGGAAAGTCGGTAGGGAATGCCTCCAATGCCAGTTTAGGAAATTTTCTGGTTTTTGTCAATGCGTCTTCCTATGGATTATACCTCGTATTGGTCAAAAAATTAATGGACAAATACAATGCTTTTACCTTTGTAAAATGGGTTTATCTTATAGGTTTTTTTATGGTTTTGCCTTTTGGTTGGGATGAGTTTGAAGCAGTCAATTGGGCTATACTTCCAATTGATATTTATTGGAAAATAGGGTTTGTGGTGATTTTTTCGACCTTCCTGACGTATCTATTAAATTTACTTTCGATGAAACAATTGAAGCCAACTACAATCGCCGTTTTTGTATACCTTCAACCCGTTTTCGCTACCATTTTTGCAATCAGTCTGGGAAAAGACGAATTGACGTTAGTGAAAATCGTTTCGGCTATTTTTATATTTACTGGCGTTTATTTGGTTACGCAGAAGAAGTAGACAGTGTTTAGTTTTTTTAGTATTCAATGCCGAAATTAAGCATACTTATTGATGAACATAATTTTTGAAAACTAAAGTATATAAACTAATCTAGCACTGAATACTAAAAACTGCCTCCTGAACACTTTTTCCTTATCTTTGAACACTTTTTAGAAAATAATATGATACAATCAATGACTGGATTTGGCAAAGCAAGTTTGCAATTGCCAACCAAAAAAATAACAGTAGAAGTGAAATCCTTGAACAGTAAAGGTTTGGATTTAAGCGTTCGAATGCCTTCCTCTTACCGCGAAATGGAATTGGGTTTGCGAAACCAAATTGCTTTGAAAATCGAAAGAGGAAAAGTGGATTTTTCCATTTTTATTGAAAGCACGGCTGAGCAAACTTCTACGAAAGTGAATGTGCCGATTGTTAAAGCCTACATCGACCAATTGAGATCTGTTTATGCCGATGCTGATGAAACTGAATTGATGAAAATGGCCATCAGAATGCCCGACACAATGAAAACCGAAAGAGAAGAAATTGACGAAAATGATTGGGCCGAAATTCAAAAAGTAATCGTGGAAGCACTAGATTATATTGGAGATTTTAGAAAAGATGAAGGCACTTCTTTAGAAAAAGAATTTCAGTTGAGAATCGGTAATATCCGCCAATACATGAATGATGCTTTGGCATTAGATCCAGAACGAGTTCAGGCTATAAAAGACCGTTTGCAAACTGCTATTTCAGATTTAAAGGTTAACGTGGATGAAAATCGTTTTGAGCAGGAGTTGATTTATTACCTCGAAAAATTAGATATTACTGAAGAAAAAGTACGTTTGACTAATCATTTGGATTACTTTCTAGAAACCATCAACGGAACGGAAGCCAACGGAAGAAAACTAGGTTTCATTACCCAGGAAATGGGGCGTGAAATCAATACCATGGGATCCAAATCGAATCATGCCCAAATGCAAAAATTAGTGGTGATGATGAAGGACGAATTGGAGAAAATTAAGGA
>CAZHVE010000032.1:0-13145 GCA_964535705.1 uncultured Flavobacterium sp. | reverse complement strand
CATTTACTGGGAAAAGAGGACTTGAATTTGGAGTTTTCGATTTCGGCTGCAACACGACCACCAAGAGGGGAAGAAGTAAGCGGAAAAGAGTATTACTTTATGTCTTTGGATGCGTTTAAAAAACACATCAAAAATGAAGATTTTGTAGAATGGGAAGAAGTATATCGCGATAATTTTTACGGAACCTTAAAAAGCGAAGTCGAACGCATTTGGGCCAAAGGAAAAAACGTGATTTTTGACATAGACGTTGCTGGAGGTTTGCGAATCAAGCACAAATTCCCCGAGGAAACCTTGGCTGTTTTCGTAAAACCACCAAGTGTGGATGAACTTAAAAGACGACTCAAAGAGCGTTCCACTGAAAGTGAAGAAAAAATCAATATGCGTATTGCAAAAGCCCACGTGGAACTGGCCACCGCACCACAATTTGACGTTATAATTAAAAATTATGATTTGGATATCGCTCTAGAAGAAGCCTATCAATTGGTAAAAGAATTTTTGAAAGATTGAAGAATTGAAAGATGCCTCCACTAATGATAATCTTTAAATAATTTAATTTTAAATCTTTAAATTAAATTTATGAAAATCGGTCTGTATTTTGGAACATTCAATCCCATTCATATCGGGCATTTGATTATCGCCAATCACTTGGCGGAATATTCAGGTTTAGATCAAATTTGGATGGTCGTGACACCACACAACCCGTTAAAAATTAAACAGACTTTGCTTGATGATTATCAAAGGCTTCAGTTGGTTTTCTTAGCTACTGAAGATTATCCAAAAATCAAACCTTCGGACATTGAGTTCAAGTTGCCACAGCCAAATTATACCGTAAACACATTAGTTTATTTACAGGAAAAGTACCCCAAACATATTTTTTCATTGATTATGGGCGAAGATAATTTGAAGTCCTTGCACAAGTGGAAAAATTACGAGGGGATTATACAAAATCATGAGATTTATGTCTATCCTAGACTCGATGTAAAAGGCCAAACAGAAGAAGACCCTAACCAAAAAGGCGACCCGGAAAAGCAAAATCTAGTACTTAAAAACTATGTCAAGATTCATTTTATTGACGCGCCAATTGTAGAAATTTCCTCCACTTTTATTCGGGAAAACATCAAAAATAACAGGAATGTAAGGCCCTTATTACCTTCAAAAGTTTGGGAATATATCGATCACAATAATTTATATAAAAAATAAAATGCTTTCTTAAGTCCGCATTCTAACTAAGATATAATTTTGATGTGGTTTTACTCTCACTTCCATGAATTTAATTTTTACCTTGTTAGTGGATTTTTAAGTACTTTTGAAAAAAATTTAATTAAAAAATGACTCAAAAAACAAAATTTTCAGTAATTGGAGGTGGTAGTTGGGCTACGGCGATTGCCAAAATGCTTTGTGTCAATTTAGAAGAAATCACGTGGTATATGCGAAATGAAGATGCCATTGATCATATAAAAACACATCGCCACAACCCTAATTACCTAAGCTCTGTCGAATTTGATGTCAAAAAATTTAAATTGACTAGCGATATTAATGAAGCGGTTGCTTATGCGGATTATATTATCATTGCAGTTCCCTCGGCGTTTTTGAGCAAAGAATTAGAAAAATTGACCCTGCCGCTAAAAGACAAAGTTATTTTCTCGGCAATCAAGGGAATTGTTCCTGAAACGAGTTTGATTGTGGGCGAACATTTTAATAAATCCTTCAATATCCCTTTCGAAAATATTGGCGTAATTACAGGTCCTTGCCATGCCGAAGAAGTGGCCTTGGAGCGTTTGTCGTATTTGACAATAGCGTGTGGCGATCCAAAAAAAGCAAAAATAGTGGCTCATAATTTATCTAGTAATTACATCAAAACTAAGATTTCGGATGATATTATAGGCACTGAATATGCCGCCATGCTCAAAAATATTTATGCCATTGCTGCTGGAATCTCTCATGGATTGGGGTATGGGGATAATTTTCAATCGGTGTTAATGAGTAATGGTATCCGAGAGATGAAAAAATTCATCCGGAAAGTCCACAAAATGAAGCGTAATATCAATGATTCTGCTTATTTAGGGGATTTATTGGTGACGGGTTATTCTGTTTTTTCCAGAAATAGAATGTTTGGAAACATGATTGGAAAAGGCTACACCGTAAAATCAGCGCAGATGGAAATGAGCATGGTTGCCGAAGGTTATTATGCTGCAAAAAGCGCCTATAACCTGAATCTGGGTTATGGAGCAAAGACACCCATTATTGATGCAGTTTACAGTATTTTATATGAAGGAAAATCGGCAAAAAAGGTTTTTGAAAAACTGACGGAGAAACTGGATTAAACTATTTGTGTCATAAAGAATGGCAAATTCAGGTGATATTTTACCTCACAATCACCCCGTCCACAAATAAAATGGGCACTTCCTCGACATAATCTGGAGTGATGGAATTTGCCTTGAATATGAATTTCCTATCGTATAGCGTATCTCCAATAAAAAAAGTGACCATAAACTCGTTGTTGAGCACCAAAACACTTTTCTCTATCATTTCTATTTTCACCACCGAAACGGCTGGAACTTCTAAAAAGGCGTGACGCAAAAGCGAGGTTTTTTTCATCTCGCCATCAATGGTTCCAAAAGCTTTGGAGACAATCATTACGCTTTCGATAAGGAAATCACTATCATTAATTAAGTAAGCATACCAAACTTTTTCCATAAAGTCGTCGCTCCATTCTTGGACTGCGGCAAGGAAAACATTTTCTACTTCGGGGATGATGATGTCTTTTTTCAATGGAGAGGAGATTATTGATAATTATGAAACTGCTGCGTTCCCCGCAATGACTAAATTGATGCTTTAAATTGCTCCAAGAAACGAACGTCATTTTCGTAGAACATCCGGATATCGCCAATTTGGTACAACAACATGGCGATTCTTTCGATTCCCATTCCAAAAGCAAAACCCGTATATTCTTCTGGATTGATGTTGCAATTTTTTAGGACATTTGGGTCAACCATTCCGCAACCACCAATTTCTAACCAACCAGTTCCTTTGGTAATGCGGTAATCTGTTTCGGTTTTTAGTCCCCAGTAAATGTCTATTTCAGCACTTGGTTCGGTAAATGGAAAATATGACGGACGCAAACGGATTTTTGATTTTCCGAACATTTCTTTGGTGAAATACAAAAGAGTTTGCTTCAAATCGGCAAAAGAAACGTCCTTGTCAATATACAAACCTTCGACTTGGTGGAAAATACAGTGCGAACGCGAGGAAACAGCTTCGTTTCGGAAAACTCTTCCTGGCGAAATCGTCCTAATGGGAGGCTTATTGTTTTCCATATAGCGCACTTGTACGGATGAAGTATGGGTACGCAACAAAATATCGGGATTGGTTTGGATAAAAAACGTGTCCTGCATATCACGTGCCGGATGGTATTCCGGAAGATTTAATGCGGTAAAATTATGCCAATCGTCTTCAATTTCAGGCCCCTCGGAAACGTTGAAACCTACATTTGAAAAGATGTCGATAATTTGGTTTTTTACTATTGATATTGGATGACGAGAGCCTATGATTACCGGTTCGGCTGAGCGAGTCAAATCACCATAAAACCCTTTGATTTCTTCTTTGTTTTCGAGTAATTCCTGAATAGTCTTAACTTTATCTTCGGCAGTAGTTTTCAACAAATTGATGACTTGTCCAAATTCCTTTTTTTGCTCGTTTGGCACATTCTTGAATTCGGCAAAAAACTCTTTTAAAAGTCCTTTGCTTCCTAGAAATTTGATTCGGAACACTTCGAGTTCTGCTGCATTTTGTGTTGAAAAGGCTTGCGCTTCGCCAATATATTCTTTTATCTTGTCTATCATTTTCATCCAATAATTGAGAATGCAAATTTAGGAAAAAGTTAGAAGTTAAAAGTTAGAAGTTGTAAGTATTTATAAAATTCACAACTAAACACGGAACACTAAAAAATAAGTTCTTTCTCTAGAAAATAATTGACAATGGCTTCTTTCATTAAAACGGATTGTTCTCCCGCTTTTAGTGCCGGTAATTGCTCTTTTACTTTATAATGTGGCCACCCTTCTTCGTCGAAAAATTCAAATTCATAAAATCCATACGGTTCTAATAATCGGCAAATGGCGATGTGCATCAGGTTGAGTTTTTCGTCTTTCTGGTAGGTTTGATGTACTTTTCCGAGTTCTTGCACACCAATTAAATAAATTATAGCATCTAAATCCAAGTCTTCTCCTTGCGAAAACTGATCTGAAAGTAGGTTGACAAGCTGTTCCCAGCGTTCTTTAAGTTGAATATCTCTTGACATTAAAAATTTAGATTTTAGATTGCAGATTTTAGATTCAGACCTTTTAATCTAAAATCTTAACTCTAAGATTACTCGTGCAAAGATACCAACATAATTCTTTTATCTTTGCACTTTATTCTTTTCTCTTAATTTCTTTTCATATGAGTTTTTTAGATATTGTTTTGGGAAGTTTGCTTGCCTTTGGGCTGTATAAAGGCATAAGAAATGGTCTTTTTGTGGAGTTGGCTTCACTAATTTCTTTGCTTTTAGGAATTTATTTTGCCATAAAATTTTCTTCTTTGGTAAAAGAAATACTTTCTGGTTTTGTGGATTGGAATCCTAAAAGAATCCAAATTGCGGCTTTTATAGTCACATTCGTTTTGGTAGTTATCGCAATTTCTTTATTGGCAAAATTCTTAACGCGAATGGCCAGTTTTGCCTATTTAGGCTGGATTAACAAAGCAGGTGGCGGTTTTTTCAGAATATTAAAAACGATATTAATTGTAAGTATCTTTTTAAATTTTTTCGAAAAAATAAATTACAATAATTTTATGGCTAAAAAGGCAACTTTAGACAAATCACTTTTTTATCGTCCAATACAAAAAACCGCCGGATTCATGTATCCTTCGATTGAAAAATGGTATGTAGACTTGAAGAAAAAGTAATCGGCTGACAGATTTAGTTATCAGATTTTATTTTACTTCTTTAATTGCAGTTTTCTCAATCCAGCCTTCGGTTCCGTCAGTTAACTGAATTTTTTTCCAATTACTTAATGTTTCTTGCACCAAAACTTTGGTTCCTTCGTGCAGACTAAAAACGGTAGGACTAGCCTTTTGTGGTTCGCTTTTTACTTCGGCTGTTTCCTCGAAAACGATGGCCGGTTTTTCATTTTCGTAATCATTTTTCTCTGAGATTGCGGTCGAAACACTAATCAATAACAATACAACTAGTGCAAACATTCCAAAGAAAAAAAACCGTTTGTAAAAGGCGATTTGCGAAAAATAATAACCCATAAAGAACAATAGAAATAGGGTAGATAATAGTACTGAAATCCATGCCAAAGTGTTGTAATGAAAGACGGAAGTGAAATTATGAATCAGTTTGGAAAAGCCTACTTTTGGTATGTCTTTTACTTCATCTATAGTCAATTTTTGCGCAAATTTCAAATTGTTTTGTATTTCAGCATCGTCTGGATGGAGCAATAATGCCTTTTCATAATTGTAAATAGCAGGAGCCACTTTATTCAACTTATAATAGCAATTCCCTAGATTAAAATACAGTTCGGCTGAATGTTCTTTGGTTTTTAAAACGCTTTCATAGGTAGTTATAGCTTGTTCGTATTTTCCTTTTTGGTACAAAGCATTCCCTTTATCAAAGCCGTTTTGGGCAAATAAAACCTGGGTTGTCAGTAGCAATATAAAAATTATCTTTTTCATCATTATATGTTTTTTGGAAGGCAGAATAACGGATTTATATATGTTGCTTGCATCCGTTTATTACGTATACCATTTTTTAAGAAATCTGTTTTTCCAAATCCGAAATTATCGATACCGCTTTGTCAAAATCCTGCTGAATAGTAGAACTCGAAATAAGTGCATAACGTGCCAATTCACAGTTTTCAGTAAGGGCAATAAAATCAATTACCGTTTCTGGACTGGCATTTCTAGACATCAGAAGTTCTTGTATGTTACTTTTACTCATTTCAGAAGTTTCAATGTGTAATTTTGCTTTCAGGAAATTATGCATCGCTTTTTCTAAGGCCACATAAAAGGGCTCTTTGTTGTTGATTTGTTTTTTGGCTTCCGACAAATATTTTTTGGCTAACTTGTTGTTCATTTTTATTCTGTTTCCCGTAACATCACCATCTATAGCATCTTTTTTCTTTTTGAAGAGTACTATTAATGGCAAAATAAAAAAAGGCAAGAATAGCAATCCATAGAATGTATTCGACCCAAAGAAATCGTCTTTTTTCATTGACAAAAGATTGGTCTTTAACTTAATGAATTTGAACTGTTCGCTGCTAGAAATCCTATTTTTGGATACTCCCAAACTCGCCGCTACAGTTTGGTTGGCAGCCAAAGGACCATCCAAAACATGTATCAATATCTCTGGTGAACTGATGGTTTTATACGTTCCCGAACCCAAATCAAAGTAAGAAAAACGCATTGATTTTATGGGATAATTTCCCTTAAATTGAGGGATAATGGCATAACTGTCCGATATTTTTCCTGACATTCCCGATAAAGCTGTGTTTATTTTTTCGTTATGAACGGGATCATACATTTCTAGTGCATTTGGTACCACAGGCTTTGGCAAATTGAATAATTTCATGTTCCCGCTACCGGTCACGCTAACCAATAAATCAAGACTTTCCCCATTTTTTAAATTTGTTTTTGAGGGAGTCACCTTAAAATCAAATTTCCCCACAGCACCTGAAAAACCTTCTGGTTTTCCCGTCTCAGGAAGTGATTTAACGGTTATTGTTTTTGCCCCAGCGGAAACTCTTTTGTTCCCCTCGGTGACTACAACCTGCCCAAAAATATTTCTGCGATTGGTAGGCAATTGTACGTCGATGTCTAATGACAAAGGTTCTATGACTAATTTTCCTGTTTTTTGAGGATACAAAACCGTTTTTCTCAACACAACATATCGGTATTTTTCGCCTTTAAACATTCCTTCTTCGGCAACAAGTTGTTTGATGTCGATGTTTTGACTCCAAAAATCATTGTATTTTGGCTTATTGAGTTCCCTCCAATTAGTGATTCCTATATTATAGCTGAAATACAATTTATAAACAA
Source organism: uncultured Flavobacterium sp. (assembly GCA_964535705.1). Classification (GTDB taxonomy): domain Bacteria; phylum Bacteroidota; class Bacteroidia; order Flavobacteriales; family Flavobacteriaceae; genus Flavobacterium. Next base: position 6,071 of record CAZHVE010000032.1, on the reverse strand, counting down.
CTGTGATGGGTTCGTTAATAAATGGTGTCGTTTTAGAAATATCGGCAACCAAATAAATGTTGTCGTCTGCCGAAACTTGGGTTTCATTGGGGTCTTTTGGTTGTTCTACTGCTGCTGTAACGTTTATTTTTATTGGGGAAGTTTTGTATATCTGACCGTTGTATTCGATAGAGGCTTGCTTGATCATTAGACTCCCTTTTTGGGTAGGCAAAAGAAAATAAGAATAGGTTTTTTCGAAAGAACTTTTCCCGTTTATCCAGGATTGACTCACTTGCTGACTTGGTCCTGCGATAATTCTAAACCCTTCAAAAGCGGGCTGGTTGAAATTATCTCCATCAACATTCATCGTAAAATCAATACGAAGTCTTTCGTTTAGTCCGAGCGTATTTTTGCTCACTTTAGCTTCAAATTGCACTTGAGCCAAAAGCGAGTTACACATTACTAAAACTATCCCTATTATAATTTTTTTCATTGTAAATGGTCTAATTGAATTACCAATCTTTTTCTGTTTTTCTTGGTTTTCCTTGTACTTTTTTGGCGTTAACTTTGTCTTGAATTTTCTTCTCTTCGTTGTTTACGGCCTCCAAAAGATTTTCTAATCGTTGTTGGGAAATCCCTCCAGGCAATGGTTTTGGTTTACCATCCTCCTTAGGTTTCTCCTTATTTTTTCCATCTTTGTCAGACTGTTTATCTTTATCGTCTTTTTTGTCCTTGTCGCCCTTATTGTCCTTTTTATCTTTGTCTCCGTCCTTCTTCTTGTCGTCTTTTTTGTCTTTGTTCTTATCTTTATTTTTGTCTTTATTCTTATCCTCCTTTGGAGGATTTTCTTTTAACAATTTTTTTGCCAATGCATAATTATAACGTGTCTCCTCATCCGATGGTTTATTTCGCAACGCTTTTTTATAGGCTTCTACCGCTTCTGTATAATTTTTTTCTTTCATGAAAACATTGCCTAAATTGTGGAATACCTTGTGTTTCTGTGCTCTTGATTTTGTGTTTTCAATGGCCTTTGCGTAGGCAAATTTAGCTTCCTCAATTTGGTTTTGCTTGTAAATTGCATTTCCTAAATTATAAGGTGCCACGGTTTTTTTTGGGAATTTCGAATGCGAAATTCTATAATTGGCCTCAGCATCAACGAATTTATTTTGAGTATATTCTTCGTTCGCTTTTGGCAAAGTTTTGTCTTTCTCTTGAGCCGAAACTGCAAAAGAAAATAGTAGCAACAGATATAATACAAAGTTTTTCATTATTCTTTTTCATTAAATAAATTCAACTTTCGAACCCATTTTGTTTTTCTTTCCAAAAAGAAAATGTCCAAAAACAACAAAGCAAAAGCAAACCCTAAAAACCATTGAAATTGCGATTGAAAGTCGGCCATTTGCGTGGCTTCAAATTCCGTTTTTTGAATATTGTTCAGCGCATTTTTGACATACTCAAGCACTTCTTTGGTGTTATTTCCGTTTATATAGCCGCCTTTTGTGGCTTTTGCAATAGTCGTTAAACTCTCTTGGTTTAACTTGGTTACAACCACTTCATTGTTATTGTCTCTTTGAAAACTTTCGACGATGCCATTTCTTCTCAACAGAATTGTGCTTCCTTTCTCAGTTCCAACACCAATTGTTATGATTTTCATACCGAGTTTATTCGCCTCTTCGGCGGCCTCCTCGGCACCTTCGGAATGATCTTCACCATCCGAAATTAGAATCAATAACTTGCTAGTTTTGCTCTTATCATCAAAATAGGTTGATGATAATTTTATGGCTTCGTCCAACGAAGTTCCTTGCGAAGAAACAATACCGGTGTTCATGCTTTGCAAAAACATTTTTGCCACGCCATAATCCGTCGTGATAGGCAAAACCGGGAAGGCGCTTCCGGCATAAGCAACAATTCCTATTCTGTCGCTTCCTAGTTGGTTGATAATTTGCGAAACGATTTGCTTGCTTTTTTCCAACCGGCTTGGGGCAACATCCTCGGCGAGCATACTTTTGGAGACGTCCATTGCAAAAACAATATCAATTCCTTCTCGCTTTACGGTTTCCATTTTGGTACCGATTTTCGGATTTACCAATCCTAAAATTAATGCTGACAATGCTAGAAGCAACACAATCAATTTCAAAATAGGCTTGAAAACAGATTTTTCTGGACTTAGTTTTTTAACCATATCCAAGTCACCAAATTCTCTTTGTTTTTTTCTTTTCCAATATTGATTGTACAGAAAAAGCAACAGCAGAATTGGCAGTAAAAAAAGGAGATATAAATATTTTGATTCGTCTAATTCCATTTTTGTTTAAATAAAACTTCTATACACCGTGTTTCGCAATCCCACTTCCAACAAAATTAAAAACCCTGCAAACCAAACAAAAGGCCTGTATTTTTCGTCATAATCATAGAATCTTAATTCTTTGATTTCGGTGGTTTCCAACTTATTGATTGACTCATAAATCTCAGCTAATTTATTGTTGCTGGTTGCCCTGAAATATTTTCCTTCCGTTTTTCTGGCGATGTTTTTTAATAATTGCTCGTCAATTTCCACTTGCATCATTCTGAACAAAAATTGTCCATTTGGTGCGATTGCATACGGAAAATCAGCCATTCCGTTGGTTCCAATCCCTATGGTGTATACTTTAATCCCATATTGTTTGGCAATATCCGAAGCAGTTTCCGGCTCGATAAAACCCGCATTGTTAACTCCGTCAGTCAAAAGAATAATCACCTTGCTTTTGGCTTTGCTGTCTTTCAATCGGTTTACCGCGGTCGCCAATCCCATTCCGATTCCTGTTCCGTCTTGCAAAACATTATCGTATTTTATGCTTTTTATCGCTTCAAGAATCACAGCCTTATCGCTGGTTACGGGTGTTTTTGTATAGGCTTCAGAGGCATAGACCACGAGTCCAATTCTGTCATTTGGTCTTTCTTCGACGAAATCAGCAGCGACTCTTTTTAACGCTTCCATCCGATTGGGCTTCAAATCCTTGGCGAGCATACTTCCCGAAACGTCAACCGCCATAACAATATCTATTCCTTTTGTGGTTTTTGTTTTATTGCTCACATCAACGGTTCTAGGCCTTGCCATCGCCACAATTAAGGAGCTTAACGCCAATAGTCGCAGTACATTCAATACTGGTTTTAGCTTCGCCATAAAAGAATTTGAACCCTTAAATCCTTGAAGTGAACTAATCTTTAGTGTTGCCGATTCCTGGTTTCTTTTCCAAAATAACCAAGCAATAGCAAACGGAATCAGAAGAAAGAGCCAAAAAAACGCTGGATTTAAAAATGTTACTTTTGCCATTATTGTTTCGTGTTTTGAAGTTCAACAGAGCTCAAGATTCGTTCTGAAATTTCATTGGCATATTTATCGCCTTCTTCGTGGAAAATGATAATTTGCTGTAATCCGCCATCTTGACTAAAAAGCAACACTTCATAATACAATTTGGCGCTGTTTTTAATGATATCATCTATTTTAGAAAAGGTTCCGTATCCCTTAATCCCTTTGATCCCTTCTTTGGTTTCAAATTCTTCTTGTTTGACAATCATGTTTTGTGCTCCTTGAGATTCTATCAATTGCAAGGCTCCGTCCAATGATTTTGACAAATCGATTTCGCCTTCTTTTTTATATTTTAAGGTAGAAACCATAATATAAAAATTGTCTACCAGGCTTCCATAGGCGAAGGATTGCATTTCCTTAATCAATGCCATTCCGTTTGAAGGCAGTGTTTTGGTTAAATCCACCCTTTTAAGCACTTCAGGAGTTTCGATTCTCACGGCAGGATTTCCATAATCGCTCTGAATCCATTCGCCTTCCAGTAACTCTTTTGACGAATTTCCAAAGACGTTATCTATGACATAATCAAACCCTTTAGTTACAATAAAAAAAGTGGTCGTCACAAAAAACAATAAGAAAACCGAAACTACTATGATTTGGATGCGTTTTTTCCTTTGTTGTTTCAGTTCCTTTCGCAACTGTTCTTGTCGTTGCATTTCATTTAGCAACATGTCATCATCCGTTTCAACCACAACCGGAATCGATTTGTCCAAGGTAACAATGGCTCTTTCTATTTTCTTGCGGTCCTCGGTAATTTCGAAATCCAATGGTTTTGATTTGGCAAATTTTACCAAATCGGCTTGTTTGAGAACAGTAAATAAGTTATCAATGGTTTCCTTCGAAAGTTCCATTTTCTTTTTGAGAGAGGCTATTTTCAGCGCCTGTATCAGTTCAGAAGTTGTGCTTTCCATCGCCGGGATTTCTATGGCTTCTTCGATATAAATGCGAACAATATCTGTCAATTCGCTATAATATTCCTTGATTTCTCCTCGCTGCCAGAGTTCTTTCTTTTCTAATGTATTTAGCAAATTGGTTGCTTTTTCTATAGGAGTTTTATAGATTTCTGCTTCTTCCTTTTTTTCTTTGTGTTTTTTTACATACCAATATGCCAAAGCACCAAGGCCTGCAATTATCAATAAAACCAAAAGCCATTTCCACCAATCGCCAATGGAATTATCGGCAGGAGCGATATCCTTGATGTCGTACATTTTTTGTTTCAGGGTATCCACTTCTACATTCGCCACTTCAACTCTAAGTGAATCTGATAAAAATGCTTTGCTGTTAATGAGAATTCTTACGCTTGGAATCGTGTATTTTCCCGAATCAAATTGGGCCAAACCGTATTTTTTAACCAATTCGTAACGGTCGTTTTTTTTGATGGTATCAATGGGATACGATTGAATTACTTCAAGAGCACCAAAGTTTTTTACATTGGGAAAAACCACTTTTGACAAAGTATCGACATTGGTTTTTAGCGTCAGTTTGAACTCGGCACCAATTTTATTTTTGGTGGTGTCAATACTGGTTTGTACCTGTTTTTGTTGGGCAAAAACAGTGGCGGAAAGTAGAAAGTATACTATTATTTTTTTCATTCTTTATTTTCGGAAACTTTTGATTTTTGATTCAATCTCAAATCTTTATCTCGATTTAAAATACCCCAATAACTTGGTTACATAACTTTCGTCTACTCTAGTGTTTACAACTCCGGAACCCGATTTGCTGAAAGTTTCCTTGAAATATTTCACCTTTTCGTGATAGTATTTTTCATAATTGATTCGGACTGATTTTGAACCCGTATCGATCAATTGTGTTTCTCCGGTTTCGGCATCCAACATGGAAACCATTCCCAAGTTTGGCATTTTCTCTTCACGAATGTCATACACCCGAATACCGGTTATATCGTGTTTTTTAGAGGCGATCTTCAAGGTTTGCTCATAATCTTCAGACATAAAATCAGAAATTACAAAAACGATAGCTTTCTTTTTTTGGGTTCCCGATAAGAATTTCAAAGCTTGTGCAATATCTGTTTTGTGGCTCTTAGGTTCGAATTCTATTAGTTCCCGGATGATTCTCAAAACGTGTGAACGTCCTTTTTTTGGCGGGATATACAATTCAATTTGGTCAGAAAACAAAATCAGTCCAATTTTGTCATTGTTTTGTGTGGCCGAAAAAGCCATGGTTGCCGCAATCTCGGTAACGATATCTTTTTTGAATTGGTTTTTGGAGCCAAAACTTTCAGAACTCGAAATGTCCACCATCAACACCATCGTCAACTCGCGTTCTTCCTCAAAAACTTTTACGTGTGCCTCGTTGTAACGTGCGGTAACGTTCCAATCAATGGCACGAATATCATCTCCATATTGATACGGGCGCACTTCGCTAAAAGTCATTCCGCGTCCTTTGAACGAAGTATGGTATTCTCCCGAAAAGATGTGATCGCTCAATCTTCGGGTTTTGATTTCTATTTTTCGTACTTTTTTTAAGAGGTCTTTTGTATCCATTGTTTCAGATTGCAGATTGCAGGTTTCAGATTGCAGAAATAGAGTCGTATTTAACGAAGCTTTCTGCTATCTGCCGACTGCCAACTGATTTAAGGTACTTCAATCTCGTTTACGATTTTGTTGATGATGTCAACCGAAGTAATGTTTTCGGCTTCAGCCTCATAAGTAAGTCCAATTCTGTGACGCAATACATCGTGAACCACGGCGCGAACATCTTCTGGAATTACATAACCACGACGTTTGATAAA
>CAZHVE010000031.1:0-25882 GCA_964535705.1 uncultured Flavobacterium sp. | reverse complement strand
GAACTTAATTAGCTCTTAATTTGGCGAAATTTTTAAATAGTTCAATTTTTAAATCTTTAAATTAAAAAAAAATGAGAATAATTCCTGCAATAGATATCATAGATGGTAAATGTGTTCGCTTGTCGAAAGGCGATTACAATACCAAAATCATCTACAATGAAAATCCGCTGGAAGTGGCTAAATCATTCGAAGCACACGGGATTGAGTATTTGCATTTGGTGGATTTAGATGGTGCCAAATCGAGCAAAATCGTCAACCATAAAATATTGGAACAAATCGCCACCCAAACCAAATTGAAAATTGATTTTGGAGGTGGTTTGAAATCCGATTCCGATTTAAAAATCGCTTTCGAATCGGGCGCCAACCAAATCACAGGAGGGAGTATTGCCGTAAAAAATAGGGTTATTTTCGAAAAATGGATTGCAGAATACGGTTCAGATAAAATCATTTTGGGTGCCGATGCCAATAACGAAAAAGTAGCGGTTTCAGGATGGTTAGAAGATTCTAATGAAGATTTGGTTCCGTTTATCCAAGACTATCAAAGAAAAGGAATTCAGTACGTCATTTGCACCGATATTGCCAAAGACGGAATGCTCGAAGGACCTAGTTTTGATTTGTACAAAAAAATCATCAATAAATTTACTGTCACTTCGAGCGCAGTCGAGAAGTTGAAGGAAGTTAGCGGTATAAAATTAATCGCTTCCGGAGGAATTTCTACATTTGACGAATTGCCTAAATTAGCCGAATTGGGTTGCGAAGGAACGATAATAGGTAAAGCGATTTACGAAGGTAGGATTACGTTGAAACAATTGGAAAACTATATAATTCAAGGTTAGAAATAAGAAGTTAGAGGTTAGAATTGGTTGGAATAAAAAAAGGATAGAAATAAGAAGTTAGAGCTTAGAAGTGGTTGGAATGAAAAATTGATTTTGGATTATTTTAATTTATATTTTACGATTCTTAATTTCCAAAATTTAAAATTTACCTTACTTCTAATTTATTACTTCTAACTTCGCATTTCTAAACTCTAATTTTAAAAAATATGGCTCAAGATTTAAAGGCAAGAACTAAAAAATTTGCTATTGATTGTGGAAAACTATGTAGAAATTTCCCTCATTCAAGAGAATATAATGCTTATGTTAATCAATTGATAAGATGTTCGAGTTCAGTAGGTGCGAATTATAGAGCCTCGCAAAGAGGGAAATCTACAGCTGATTTTATTAATAAATTAAAAATAGTTGAAGAAGAAGCTGATGAAAGCCATTTTTTTATTGAAATTTTGTTGGAACTATATGATTTGGGCGATGAAAATGTAAATAATGAAATGATACGACTATGCAAAGAAGCGAATGAATTGGTTGCAATAATAGTAGCTTCTATAAACACAGCAAAAAATAAATTAAAGTGATTTTTTCTCGGTTATGAATTTCTAAATTCTAACCTCTAACCTCTAACTTTAAATAATGTTAACAAAAAGAATCATACCCTGCCTTGATATTAAGAACGGACGAACCGTAAAAGGCGTTAATTTCGTTGATTTGCGAGATGCTGGAGATCCTGTGGAGCTGGCCAAAATTTATTCGGATGAAGGTGCGGATGAATTGGTATTTTTGGATATTTCGGCAACGGAAGAACGAAGAAGTACGTTGATTGATTTGGTTCGAAAGGTCGCAGCAACCATTAATATTCCGTTTACCGTGGGTGGTGGAATTGCATCCGTTTCGGATGTGGAAGCTTTATTGCAAAACGGAGCGGACAAGGTTTCTATCAATTCTTCAGCAGTTAAAAATCCGCAGTTGATTAATGATCTGGCACAGAAATTTGGAAGTCAATGTGTGGTGGTTGCAATCGATGCCAAGCAAATTGATGGAGAATGGATGGTGCATTTAGTAGGAGGAAAGGTGCCAACAGAAATTAGACTATTTGATTGGGCACAAGAAGTGGAACAACGTGGCGCAGGAGAAATCTTGTTTACCTCAATGAATCACGATGGGACGAAAAATGGTTTTGCTAATGAAGCATTGGCGACATTGTCAGAACTAGTCAACATTCCCGTAATTGCTTCGGGTGGAGCGGGAAATATGCAACATTTTGTAGATACTTTTGTAGCGGGAAAAGCTGATGCAGCCTTGGCGGCAAGTGTATTTCATTTCAAGGAAATTGAAATCAAGACATTGAAAAGAGAACTTAAAAACAATAAAATTGAGGTACGAATTTAGAGGTACGAGATACGAAGTTTTATATTTCAACTCTGTACTTCTAACTTCTAACTTCTAACTTTATATTATGAACATAGATTTTACCAAAAGTGCACACGGATTAATTCCGGCGATTATCCAGGACAGCGAAACCAAAACCGTTTTGATGCTGGGGTATATGAATGCGGAATCCTATCAAAAAACCTTGGATACCAAAAAAGTTGCTTTTTATAGCCGTTCTAAACAAAGACTTTGGACCAAAGGCGAGGAAAGTGGCCACTTTTTAAATTTGGTAGACATCAAAAACGACTGTGACAATGATACGCTTTTGATACAAGTAAAGCCCGAAGGTCCAACTTGCCATACTGGTTCAGATACGTGCTGGCAAGAAGCTAACAATCAAGAGTATGGATTTATTTCAAAATTAGAAAATACCATTAAAGTTCGTAGAGAAAATGCGGATTCTGAGAAAAGTTATGTGGCCTCTTTATTCAAGTTAGGCATCAATAAAATTGCCCAAAAAGTAGGTGAGGAGGCAATAGAAGTTGTCATCGAAGCAAAAGACGACAACGACAATTTATTCTTAGACGAAAGTGCCGACTTGCTTTTTCATTACCTGATTTTGTTGCAAGCCAAAGGATTTCAATTGAATGACGTAGTTGACGTTTTGAAAAGTCGCCAGAAATAGAGAACACTTTTAAAATAATTATCGAAAAGTAAATCAAAATAGTGATTAAAAAACATCGATCATGAAAAAATATTGGCACTTTGCTTTTGGCTTCTTTTTAATTTTTGCAGTTGGGGAGGCACAAGAAACTTTCACGAAGCAGGATACTTTGCGGGGAAGTATCACCAAGGAAAGGGCCTGGTGGGACGTCACTTATTACCACCTTGACATCAAGGTAAATCCTGCCGACAGTACCATTTCAGGATCGAACACCATTCGTTACAAAGTTTTGAATTCTTATAATAGAATGCAAATTGACTTGCAACAACCTTTGGAAATTTACAAAGTGACCCAAGAAGGAAAAGAGTTAAGCTATCAAAGGGACGGGAATGTTTTTTTTATTGAATTGATCGCGTCACAAAACCCGGGAGAAACAAAAGAACTCACCGTTTTTTATGGGGGTAAACCCAAAATCGCGGTGAATCCACCCTGGGATGGAGGAATTACTTGGAAAAAAGATACCAACGGCAATCCGTTCGTCGCCTCATCGTGTCAAGGATTGGGCGCCAGTGTTTGGTGGCCGAACAAAGATCACATGTATGACGAAGTAGATAATATGCTCATCAGCGTGAACGTTCCTGAAAATTTGACGGATGTTTCCAACGGTCGTTTGCAGAGCGTAACTACATTGAAAGACGGAACCAGAACCTTTAATTGGTATGTGTCAAATCCCATTAACAACTACGGCGTGAACATAAACATAGGCGATTATGTTTCGTTTTCCGAGGTATTTAAAGGGGAGAAGGGAGACTTGGATTGCAATTATTATGTATTGAGAGATCATTTAGATAAGGCAAAACTACACTTTAAACAAGTGCCACAAATGCTCAAAGCTTTCGAACATTGGTTTGGACCTTATCCCTTTTATGAAGACAGTTACAAACTGGTTGAAGCTCCCTATATAGGAATGGAACATCAAAGCAGCATTACGTATGGTAACGACTATCAAAATGGCTATTCTGGCAGAGACCGTAGCGATTCGGGTTGGGGATTGAAATTTGATTTTATTATTGTTCATGAATCTGGACACGAATGGTTTGCCAATAATATTACCAACAAGGACATCGCCGACATGTGGATTCACGAGAGTTTTACCTGCTATTCCGAAAATTTGTTTGTGGAATATTATTATGGCAAAGAAGCAGGAAGTGCTTATGTTAGGGGTTTAAGGAAAAATATCCGCAATGACAAACCCATTATTGGAGTCTATGAAGTAAATAAGGAGGGGTCTACTGATATGTATGACAAAGGGGCTAATATGTTGCACAACCTGCGCCAAATCGTGAATGACGACGTGAAATGGAGAATGATTTTACTAGGGTTGAACAGTACTTTTTATCACCAAACCGTCACCAGCAAACAAATAGAAGATTTCTTAAGTAAAGAAGTTGGCTTTGATTTGGGCCCGTTTTTTGACCAGTATTTGAGAGACGTCAAAATCCCTGTATTCGAATATCAATTCAAGCATAGTGAGCTATCTTACCGTTGGACGAATTGTGTGCCCGGTTTTAATATGCCCTTAAAAGTAACTTTGAACGGAAAAGCACAATGGCTGAAACCTCAGGTTGACTGGACTAAATTTTCGTTGAAACATAAAAAAATAATGTTCAAAGTAGCTAAGGATTTTTATGTGGATGTGAAGAAAATGGAAGGTTTATAGCCGATGAATTTGGTCTCGCTCCAATATTTTCAAAGTGCGAAAAGCACCCCAAAAAACAGCAATCCTTGCTTTTAAAGGCTTTCGTTTTCAAGTAATTGCACTTGGCTTTTGAGCCTTTCCATAAGCATGCCCATCATTCTTTTGTTGAGGCCGGAGGAATTTTTAAGGTATACGACATATTCATCGGCGGTAAATAATCCGATAATAATGCCTTTGAAAATATTTTGCAACTTGATGTCTTTTTGAAGGACATTTTCAATCGTTGCCTCTTTTTTTTCAGGTGTTTGGTTTTTGAAAGCCATTTTATTTTTGGCCAAATAATTAAGGAATACTGCCAAAACCAAATCGTTTTGCAACTTCAGAATAGGGCGAAGGACTTCATTTTGAAACAGTTCATCTGACGATGACTCATCGGATATATTGCCTATGGCTTCCCCTCGAAATGCTTTTAGAAAAATAGCCCTTTGACCCATCTTTTTTTGTTTAAAAGTAAAAAAAAATGCAATACGACACTCCTAATTTTGGATTCTCTTTAATTGTCTAGAAAAATACTTCTTCCTTCAGCAGGCAATTCGAAAATTTCTAGGTCAAAAAACGATACCGAAGCGATAATATGGTCAAAAATATCGGCGATTATATACTCATAATTCTCCCATTTTTTGTCTTTTGAAAAGACATAAATTTCTAACGGGATTCCCTGAGCAGTGGGTTGCAGTTGACGGCAAACCATGAGCATCTCTTTGTTTAATCCAGCATGATTTTCAAGATATTGGGTGATATACTTTCGAAACAAACCCAGATTGGTCAAATTCCTACCATTAAGAGATAATTCTTTATCGATATGGTTTTGCATATTGTATTTTTCGATTTCAATTTTTTTCCTTTCAATATAGTCGCCAAGGAGTTGGATTTTTTTAAACCCATCGAGTTCTTCATTTTTTATGAAACGAACACTATTGGACTTGATTAAAAGGTGGCGCTTTATTCTTCTGCCGTCGGATTTTTGCATCCCTCTCCAGTTTTTGAACGAATCAGAAATCAGGCTGTAAGTGGGGATTGTGGTTGTAGTAAAGTCAAAATTGCGAACCTTGACGGTAGCTAGGTTGATCTCTATCACATCGCCATCGGCACCAAATTTGTCCATGGTTATCCAATCGCCAATTCGAACCATATCATTCACGGAGACTTGAATACTAGCGACGAATCCTAGTATGGTATCCCTGAAAATCAACAATATGATAGCCGAAATAGCTCCTAAAGTTGCTAACAGTTTTTCAATTTTAATTTCAAAAACTTCCGAAAATATTGCCGTAATTCCTATCATCCAAAGTACAATCATGATAACCTGAATGTAACTATCAATCGGCTTATCGCTATATTCAGGAATGCTTTTTAGGTGGTCTTTTAGGGCGTTGAAGATGGTTCTTATGATCCAAAGAATAAGTAAAATAATGTAGATACCAACTAATTTCCCAAAGACACCTTCCCAATAATCGTAAGCTTTCAAAATAATTGGGACTGTTTTATAAATAAACAACAAAGGGATAAGATGCGAAGTGTACATCACCGTTTTATTGGAAATAAGCAAATCGTCAAATTTCGTTTTAGTTTTCCGAGCAATAATTTCCATTACAGTAACCAATATAAACCTGAAAAAAAGGTAAATAAAGTACGATAAACCACTGATGATTACTATATTGATAATAAGGCTTGCATAGGCTGAAAAGCTCTCTCCAAGTCCCCAATTTTTTAATAGAGGATAGCACCAACCGAATATTTTTTCCAGTATTTTATACATGTTTGATATATTTTTTTTCAACGAAAAATGTTGCTAATGGTAGGAGGGAAGCGGTCAATACAACAAGAAGGGAAATGAAGTTCCAATTTTGGGATTTTTTCAATACAACTGCCAATAAAACATAGCCAATAAACAACAGCCCGTGAGTCATCCCTATAGGATACAACATAGTCTTGTACAACACCATATCGTTGGGTTTGATTAAAAGCATATTGGCAAATAAAACCAAATAAGAGATGCCTTCGAGGATGGCAATGTTTTTAAAAATCCGTACCATTGAAAATGTTTTTTATAGATTGAAATGCAAAATTAAGGATTATCCTCGATTTTTGAAGAATTCATTCCTAAAGTAATTTACTTTTGCAATTATAAACTGGTACAATGAGCAAACGCGATTTAAAAAAATACTTGACCGAACTCCATAAAAAACAATTGGAGGAGCAAATACTCGAATTGTATGAAAAATTTAGTGCCGTTAAAACCTATTATGATTTTGTGTTTAATCCCAAAGAAGAAACATTATTGAAGGAATGCAAAATCAAAATTTCAAATGAATATTTTCCCCAAAAAAATTCAGGCAAGGCGAGAAGGCCGAAGATGCGGCGTTCCGTTGCCCAAAAGTACATCAAGCATTTCATTCTTCTGGGCGTGGATCCTTTTGTAATTGGGGATGTTATGTTGTATTCCATAGAAATTGCGCAAACATTCTCGGCTGAAAAAATGGTCAAACAAGAATTGTTTTATAAAAGCATGTTCAATTCGTTCGAGCAAGCCGTTACGTTTATGATTGCCAATGGCATGCTAAATGAATTCAAAACTAGGATTGTCGCCATAGCTGACGAAACCAAGCAACAAGACTGGTTTAATAAAGAAGAATTTTCCGTTATTATGGAACGCTTTGAAGAATAAATACAAATCATAATCGTTTTTATTGAAACATTAGTCTTTATTTATAATTTAATTTGGTGTAATAACTCTTTTTTAGGTGTATTTTTGCAAAAACCGATCAAAAAGCAATGTCTCAAAACTCTATAGAAACAGAAATAGAAGATAGAAAAGAACTGTATACCTATCAAAAAGGCGATATAGAAACCATCTTCGAACGCTTAGACAATGCGCCTACCAATCATCATTTGTTGTATCAGTTGCCTACGGGTGGTGGGAAAACAGTGGTGTTTTCGGAAATTGTCCGTCAGTACTTATCTAAACATGATAAGAAAGTGGTGGTCTTGACCCATCGAATAGAGTTGTGCAAGCAGACTTCAAAAATGCTCAAAGGCTTCGACGTAAAAAATAAAATCATCAACAGTAAGGTAAAAGAACTTCCGGACCAAAACGATTATTCTTGTTTTGTGGCCATGGTGGAGACGCTGAAAAACCGTATCAATGACGAGAAATTGCATCTTGACAATATAGGGCTGGTGATTATTGATGAGGCGCATTACAATTCCTTTCGAAAATTATTGAGTTCTTTTAAAAATGCCTTCATTTTAGGCGTTACGGCAACCCCATTGAGTTCGAACATCAAGTTGCCCATGCACGAGAATTATGATGAATTGATCGTGGGAGACAACATCAGTTCCTTAATTGAAAAGGGATTTTTGGCGAAAGCCATAACCTACAGTTACGATGTGGGTTTGACTTCGTTGAAAGTTGGAATAAATGGCGATTACACCGTAAAATCCTCGGATGATTTGTACACTAATATGGCGATGCAGGAAAAACTGTTGCACGCCTACACAGAGAAATCATTGGGTAAAAAGACCCTGATTTTTAATAACGGAATCAATACTTCCTTATACGTATACGAAACTTTCAGGGAAGCAGGATACGTCATTCGACACCTTGATAACACTAGCAGTATCGAAGAACGGAAAGATATTTTAAATTGGTTTAAGAAAACACCCGATGCCATACTGACATCGGTAGGAATTCTTACCACGGGTTTTGATGAACCTACAGTGGAAACCATTATTTTAAATCGAGCTACAAAATCATTGACCTTGTATTTTCAAATGATTGGACGTGGTTCCAGAAAATTGCCTAATAAAGACAGCTTCAACGTGATTGATTTGGGGAATAATGCGGCTCGTTTTGGGTTGTGGGATGAACCTGTTAATTGGCAGCATATCTTTAAATCTCCTGAATTCTATTTGGAAAACTTAAGGGATGACACTGAGATTGAACTGTATTTCAAGTACACCATGCCTCCTGAATTACGAGCTAAATTTGCCAAAACGGAAGTAGTGACTTTTGATGTGGATGAACAACATAAGCTCGCCATCGCGCAAAATTTAAGATCGAAAGTAGTTTTAGACAAATCCTTAGAACAACACGCCGCAATGTGTGTGGACAACACCGAAGAATTGCGGGATGCAAAAGCATTATTTAAGGAGTTAGACCCAGATATAGAATGCCGTTTGAAACGCTATGCCAAATGTTTGAGTCAATGCAGTAAAAATTATCGCGAATGGCTTGTCGAGGACTACAAGCAAAAACTTGTTTTATTGATAGGGAAGAAGTACCGCGAGAAAATCATGAATGAAGCGGATTAAAAAGAGAAATCAGTGTTCGGTTTGTAGTATTCAGTTCCGATTGTCACTTCGAGTGATTTTAAATAGTAATGCGAAAGTTTTACAATTTAAAATTGTATCGAGAATCTGTTTATAAATCAACAATTTTATGAATCATTAAATCTAAAAAATGCCCAACCAATTCGCTGATTTAGGAATTTCAACCCCTTTGGTAAAAGCTATTACAGCGTTGAAATTTGTTGTTCCGACAGAAATCCAGCAAAAAACCATCCCGTTACTTTTATCAAATACTACTGATATTATTGGGCTTGCCAAAACCGGAACTGGAAAAACAGCTGCCTTTGGATTGCCATTGTTACAATTAATAGACACGAACAGTACCGCTATTCAAGCTGTAATATTGGTGCCGACACGCGAATTAGGACACCAAATTTTCAGTAATTTATTGGCTTTTGCCAAGTATCTCCCAGAGGTTTCTATCGCTGCAACCTGCGGAGGTATTCCCATAAAACCACAAATAGAACGCTTGACTTCGCCAACGCATATCGTGGTGGCAACGCCGGGAAGGCTGATTGATTTAATACAGCGCAAAGCCATAAATCTAAAAGAAACCCGATTTTTAGTTTTGGATGAAGCCGATGAAATGATTACTATTTTAAACGAAGGTTTAAACGAAATCATAGCCGAATTGCCCAAAAACCGTAGGACATTTCTTTTCTCGGCCACCATGCCCGGAAGCATCAAGCAATTGATTCAGAACTACTTGAACAAAAATAGTATTCAAGTTAGTGCCGATATGCAAACAGTTGGAAATCAAGAAATTGACCATCAGTATATTGTGGTAGATCCAATTGAAAAACTGAATATTTTGATGCATTTTCTAACTTCTAAAGAAGGAGAACGCGGCATTATCTTTTGTAAAACCAAAGCTGCGGTCAATAAACTGGCAAAAAATCTAGCCATCAATAAATTTTCATCCGGTGCTTTACACGGTAGTTTGTCGCAAGGAATTCGGGATCGAATTATGGAGCAATTTAGAGAAGGATACATCCACATTTTGGTGGCGACTGATTTGGCTGCAAGAGGAATTGACGTGGCGGCAATTTCATATGTGGTGAATTATCATTTGCCCGATGTTTATGAAGTATATGTACATCGTAGCGGTCGAACAGCAAGAGCCGGTGCCAAAGGACTATCGTTAACGGTTTTACAGCAGGAAGAAGTTGCTGATATTGCTGATTTCGAAAAAGAATTGGGTATTAAATTCACTAAATTTCAAAAACCAACTTCCGAAAATATTGAAGAAAATAACGCTTTATTGTGGGCCAAACAAATCTTCAAAACAAAACCGAATCAGGATGTTTCAGCTGATTTCAAAAATAAAATAAAAACCGTTTTTCATCATTTGACCAAGGACGAATTGATAGAAAAATTATTGGCGAATCAAATGTTTCAAAATAAAGTTGAAAAAGAAAAATCGATAAAATAACCAAGAAGATCTAACTAACTATTTTTATAGCTAAGCTTTATATAAAGTTTATCGTTGTTATAATCCGCTATAATTAACCTTACTTATTTTGCACTATAATTTATATTATGTAAAATAGAAAATTTGACAATCCAGGAGTATTATGTGCTTCTACTATATTTATTGCAATCAATATAAAATAATAGGATTTAGATACTTTCCATTTCACAACAAGACTTTAATTTATTATTTTTACGGACGAAAATATATCCATAAGATGAACACAATTGCAGAACACATTGCCGATTTTTTGAAGCAATATCCACCTTTTGATAATTTAACTTTCCAAGAATTATCAGAAATTGCTACGAGTATTCGTGTGGTCAATATTGAAAAACACAAAACATTGTTTCAAATCAACGATGTTTTACACGATAGTTTTTATGTTGTGGCTTCCGGTGTAATCAATTTATCCGTTATTGCAGATGCTGAAGAAACCTTATTAAACAAATGTATTGAAGGAGATGTTTTTGGTTTACGTCCATTTTTCGCCAAGAACAATTATATGATGACGGCTAAAGCGCGCGAAGAAAGTATTATTTATGCCATCCCCATAACCACGTTCCGGCCTTTCGTAGCTAATAACCCCAATGTATTGGATTTTCTTTTGCAAAGTTTTGCCAGCAACACCAGCAATCCAAATGATAAAGAAAACACTCGTGGAAAACTAATTTCAGACAATGTTTACTATTCGGAACAGCAATCCGGCATGCAATATTTCCAATCTTTGTCCTATAATAATGCTCCACTAAGAATATCAAGAGCTATTATTGTACAAGATGTTGCACAACAAATGACAAATACAATCACCAATAGTGCTATTGTTTGCGACAATGAATACCCTATTGGAATAGTAACTCACACGGACATGTGCACTAAAATTGGAACTGGTCGATTTCCCATATCGGCTACAATAGATAAAATCATGTCATCACCCGTGGTAACTGTCGTAGAGAATGTCTCTTTGGCTGAAGCCCAATTGCTCATGTTGAAACACAATGTGACGCATTTGTGTGTCACTCAGGATGGAACCGATAAATCAGTGGTAAAGGGAATTATTTCAGAACACGATTTAATTGTGGCCCAAGCCAACAATCCAGGCGTTCTTATAAAAGAAATTAAGCGTTCCCATTCTCCAAAAGATTTGAAACTGATACGGGACCGATTAACCGATATTATCCAAAAATCAATTCAAAAAAACATACCGCTTTCCCATATTAACAACATTGCCAGCGAAATTAATTTAGCCATTATAAAAAGGGCGGTGGAAATATCAATTTTGGATTTGGGCTCCCCTCCTGCCCGTTTTGCTTGGCTTAGCATCGGGAGTCAAGGCAGAAAAGAACAATTGTTATTAACCGATCAAGACAGTATTTTAATTTTTGAGGATGTTACTGCCGATAAATATCGAGAGGTGAAAGACTATTTCCTTAAATTAGGAAAAAGAGCTACCGCTATTTTGGAAAAAGTGGGGTATCCACTCTGTCTAAATGGACAAATGGGAAGTAATATGCTTTGGTGTAAATCACTGACTGACTGGACAAGACAATACAACGCTTGGATAAACACTCCAGGTGAAAAAAGCAATAATATCAGCAGTATTTTCTTTGATTATGAAATTGCCTTTGGCGAACCAAAAATCGAAGAAGCTATCGAAAGCGTGATTTTCAATAATGTTAAGAACAATGCTTTATTTTTCGACTTTTTGGGAAATGATACATTGAAAAATAATTCACCTTTAAGTTTTTTCAAAAAATTCAATGTGGAGGAAGGAGGCATTAATAAGGATAAATTCGACATTAAAACAAAAGCCTTAATGCCTCTCATTGATGGAGCCCGTCTTTTTATATTGAGCCACAATATTAAAGGGGTCAATAACACCTTTATGAGATTCAAGCAATTGGCTATTATCGATCCTAAAAATGCCGAAATTTTTCTTAATTGTGCTGAAGCATTTTTGACTTTATCCAAATTCAGAACCTTGGAAGGTTTGAAAAATGATAATTCAGGGCAATTCATCAATTTACAGGAATTATCAAAAGTGGATAGAGATCATTTGAAAAATGCCTTAGCTCCAATGAAAGAATTGGAAGATTTGATAAAAAACAAGTTCCAACTTACCCAATTTTCCTAATCATGTTAGACTGGTTAAAAAATATAAATAAAGAATACCCCGATTTTTGGCAAGCTTATCTTTCTAAATTTGAAAAAAAATCGAAGCGTTATGTGATACTCTGCACTGAAACTTCGGGATTAAATTCGCATAAAGACGTGATTTTATCGATGGGTGCCTTTGCAATAATCAACAATAACATTTATATAGGAGACAGTTTTGAAACCGTTTTGTTGCAATATAAATACTGCCATGACAATGGCCTTTCAAACGAGTTTATTGTCGAAAGCAAAATGAAAAAATTAGGAGAAACTGATGCCATAAAGGCTTTTATCGATTTTATAGGCAATGCTACTTTAGTGGGACACCATGTTCATTTTGATGTTGAAATGATTAATGCAGCCTTAGAAAAATTAGATTGCGGAAGATTGAAAAACGAAGCATTGGATATTGATATCATGTACAGAAAATTGCACGACATAACCAACAAACAATTTTCACTTGATGAATTGTGTGACATCTACAAGATCCCAAAAAGTGATCGAAATTCTTCGTCTGAAGACGCTTATAAAACAGCCTTGCTTTTCCTTAAATTAAAATCGCGTTTGGGATTGAATTAAACAGCAATAATTTGTTCAAATTTACCGTGATGACTTATTGAAGCCGGTCTTGGCATTGAATTTTCTGTTTCAAAAAAGCTTGGTATCCCATCACTCATTTTGATATGCTTTCGATTTTCAAATGTTTTAATTTCATCAAAATCATTTACATTTTCGACAGCAATTGTATTGATAAATTTAGCTGTAATTTCAGTTTTTGTAAAATATATCTTGTTTTTTATCACTACTTTTCCAAAAGCGATTCCATTAATAAATTCCAAATCAAAACATTTCAATTGCATAGGGAAATAGCCTCGAATTAGCGTTTGCCGATTGTAAATTTTATATCCCGCTTCCTTCATGCTCCATAAACTCCAAACCATGACCGTTGGATTTTCAGCACTAAAAATTAGTTTTTGTTCTTTTTTAGTGAAAATTTTATCCAAAAAACCTTTTCGCTTCCAATTGCTTTCTTTTTGGGCCAAAACCAAATCTACAATATCATTTCCTATCATTTTTCAGATAATTTGGTTTCAATAATTTTGATTGCTGATTTAATATCTAACATTCGTTCCATAGATTGATTGTCGATTACAATAGCAAACTCTTCTTCAATATCTAAAATTACATCCACTAAATTTGCCGAATTGATTTGCAAATCACTAATAAAATCGGTGCTTTCCGTAAGATTATCAAATGCTTCTTGATTTTTTATATAGGGCTTTACGATTACTTTTAACTTCTCGATTATTTCGGGTTTATTCATTTTTTTTAAATCTTTTAGTTATTATTTTTTTAAGTCATAAATTTTTTAAATATAATGCATCCGTTAACATCACCAAAGCCAAAACTGGCTTTGGCAATGATAGTCAATTCTTTCTCAATCAATTTTTGTGGAATTCGTGACGCATGAATCAAGGCGGTAATTTCAGGATGCAAATCTTCACAATTGTTATTCGGAAAAATAAATCCGTGATGTAATTGCAAAACCGAAGCTACACTTTCTATGCTTCCCGCCCCGGATAAGCAATGGCCGACCATTGATTTTAGAGAGTTTATATACGGAAAATCAGTTCCTCGTCTATTCAAAGCCTCACTCCAATTTTGAATTTCTAAACTATCTTTTGAGGTTGCTGTAAGATGACCATTAATGGCATCAATATCACTTGAATTTATTTTTGCATTTTCTAAAGCGCTTTTGATGCACTTTTGCACAGCAACAGGATTTGGAGCTGTCATCGTTCCTAGACCACGTTGACCACCAGAATTTAAGTTTCCACCAAGAACTTCCGCATAAATTTTTGCCCTTCGAGCCAATGCCGTTTCTAAATCTTCCAATACCAAAGCTCCTGCCCCACTACCTGGAACAAAACCAGAAGCACTAGCAGACATTGGCCTTGACCCTTGTTCTGGCGTTTCGTTATGTTTAAATGTACATACTTTCATTGCATCAAATCCACCCCAAATGTACGGACCAGAATCGCTCGTACTTCCCGCCAAAATACGTTTTGCCTGACCTGATTTGATGCGTTCATACCCCATCAAAATACTTTCAGTTCCCGTTGTACAAGCAGAAGAATTGGTTGTCACTTGATTCCCCAATCCTAATTTTCCGCCCAAATAAGCGCTAACGCCACTATTCATGGTTTGAGCCACGGCGGTGCTTCCCAGTTTTCGGGTTTGAAAATCATCAATTTTGTATATGCTTTCCCGAAATTTGTCAATACCTGAAGTTCCGGTTCCAAAAATGGTTCCACTATCCCAATCGGGTTCTTCGTTGATTTCCGTTGGTAATCCAGCATGTTTCCATGCATCAATTCCAGCAATTACTCCATACAAAATTCCTGAAGAATTGAAATTTCGCATTTCCAATTCCGAGAAATACTGCAAAGCTAATTCAGTAGAAACTTCTGGTTTTCCTGCAATTTGACAGGAGAATTGCAATCGCTCCAATTCGGCATCGTGTTTTATACCTGAAATCCCGTTTTTAATAGCATTGGTAAACGCGTCAAGTCCTACTCCATTTGGAGCAACGGCACCTAGACCAGTAATAACAACACGTTTATTCATGTAAATTCAATAAATCAATTATAATGGGAATAGCAATTTTAAATTCCCCCTCAAGGGGTTAGTGGGCTTATCATTCCAGCAATTATTCCACTACAAACCGTTTCCTCTTTTTCATTTTTCATTATAACCTTGCATTTTAATTTACCAAATCTAAAGTATATTTTTTCTGAAATCACTGTTACTTTTTCATTTGGAAATACCATTTTTAAAAATTCTACTTCTGATGATATTAATGCAATTAAGGTGTCTTTATTAAATGTACTGTTTAGTAAATAGATTCCCAAACACACTACTCCTATTTGTGCCATTACCTCAATTAAAATTACTCCAGGCGTAATTGGATTGTCTTTGAAATGACCTTTATAAAAATCCAAAGTTGAATCAAAAGTATAGGTGCCCTTAACCCCATTTTCATCAATATTTAGTAATTCATCCACAAATAAAAAGGGTTTGGAATAGGGCAATTTTGATATGATTTCTTGTTTTTTCATACTCTTCTGAGCCACTGATTCACAGATTAAAAATGTACCTAATAAATTAAAAATCTGTGAATCTGTGACTAATTATTTTAAAATTTTAATAAAACCTTTTGAGCGGAGAAACCTGGTCCAAAACTCAGCATCAATCCCTTTTCTCCTTTTTTGGGTTTACTATCCATAATTCTTTCTAAAACATATAAAACCGTGGCGCTGGACATATTTCCGTACAATCGCAACACTTCTTTGGTGTCGTCTATATTTTTTCCTAAATCAGAAAACAAATCTTCCACGGTTTGAACAATCTTTTTCCCTCCAGGATGAAAAATTAAATGCTCCAAATTTTCAATATTTAGATTATTTTTCTTCAAAAATGGATGGATAATATTCGAAAAATGCGAAGCAATAGTTTCTGGAACTTCTATGTCCAAAATCATTTGTAGACCTGAATTTGTGAGTTTAAAACCCATTAAATGCTCGGCATCATAAAAATGATACATTTCTTCGTCCAGAATTTCAGGTCCTTCATCTTCATTATAGGAAGAAAGTAAAACACATGCTGCACCATCACCAAATATCGCAGCGCTGACAATGTTAGCCATTGAAAAATCATCCAATTGAAACGTGGCTGTGGGACTTTCTACAGCGATTACCGCGGCACGTTTTCCGGGATTGGCCTTCAGGAAGTTTTTAGCATATATAATTCCTGAAATTCCTGCGGCACAACCCATTTCGGTTACGGGAAGTCGAACAATATCTTGGCGCAATTTCAATTTATTGATTAAATAAGCATCCAGAGAGGGAATCATGATTCCGGTACAACTTACGGTTATAATATAGTCTAACTCTTCGGGTTTCCAGTTGGCTTTTTGCAAGGCTTTTTCCAAAACTTTTGTTCCTAAATCTATAACTTCACGAACATAAATATCGTTTCTTTCTTCAAATGAGGTTTTCGTAAAAACCTCGATTGGATCCATAATGGAATAGCGTTTATCAACTGCGGCACCTTCAAAAATCTTTTTCACTTTTCTAATAAACCTTGAATCTTGCCCAATAAGCCAAGCGTCGAGAAACGGAATTATTTCATCGGTGGTTCTGGAATATTTAGGTAATTGCTTCGCAACACATTTGATTTTTACACTCATATTTTTTTTAAACTTTAGATGAAAGACAAATAGATAACAGATTAAAATTTATACTTCTTTTATCTCTTTATCTATTATCTCAGTGTCTTTTTTATAATCCATTGATAACGAAATGCCCATTTCCATTGAATTTTATAGTTTTTTAAATTTAATTTTTGGGAAAAATTAACCAATTCATTTTTCTTAAAACCTCTTAATATGGAAACTAATCCATCTTCACGAGACATCGCATTTAATCGAAAAATAAAACACAAAACTTGAAATAATCTATAAGCAACGGCACTTCTATTCAAATCATTTATTACAATTCCAATCCTAGAATTAGCATTAAAAACAGACATTAATTGGATGATTTCTGAATCTTTAAAATGATGTAATGTTAATGTACAAAGTACAATGTCGTACTTTAATACTGCAAAATCATTGCCAAAAACATCTTCACAATAGTAACTTATATTTGGATAATTGATTGATAATTCCCTTGCATGATTAATGGTAAAAGCATTGGCGTCAATTCCTATCAATTTAAAATTCAGTTGGTGCTTTAATCCATATTTTGATAGCGTTCGCAACATGTCTCCATTGCCACAACCCACGTCAATAATTGTAATTTCCGTTTGATTGGGGAAATTAGCAATCAAATTCTGTACACCTCGTAAAGTTAATTGGTTTCCTCCCAAGAGTTGGTTTATTTTGGCAATTTTATCCAATGCATCACGCAAGATTTCGCCTTCCATCGAAAAATCATCCATTATTTCGGGGGCTGAAGATCTATCTTTAGTGTATATAAACATTTTAATTTTTCAAAATTATTGGTTTGCCATGTGTTCTTTTAATGATTTTGGGTAATAGAAACGGTAATATACCCAATAATTGGATAAGAAGAGAAGCTAATTTTTCCATCCGTAATATTTTTGACAACATACGACCTATCCTAAGTCTGCTTCTAAAATTTTTATTCCATTCTTGAGTGTATTTTTTTTCCAATTCTTTTCTAGAACTAATTTTATGATTTAAAAAATCCGAAACTAATTCGGATGCAATTTTGGCGCTATGGATTGCCATAGCCATTCCGTTTCCACACAAGGGATGGATTAACCCAGCGGTGTCACCTATCATCAAAATATGTTTTTCGACAGCTTTTTTTTGCTCGAAAGAAATTTGACTTATTGTTAATGGCTTATCAAAAAGCAGTTTGCTATTTTCAAAAATTGCTTTCAAATGCAAATTTTTACAGACTATTTTTGATTGAAATTCCTCAATGTCCTTGTATTCTTTGAAGGTTTCATAATCTACCAAATAACAAATGTTCATTCTGTTTTTTTCTATTTTTGAAACCCCACAATAACCGCCTTTAAAATTATGTAAACCTACTAAATCATCAGGGAAAATTCCAGAGTAATGAGCTTTCACCCCAAGCCAGGGGGACTTTTTAAGAATGAAATTTCGATTTAATTTTTGATCAATATTCGAACGTTTTCCATAAGCTCCAATGGCGATTTTTGTTTTTATTTCTAAATTGTTTATAGTAGATATTATAAAATCATCTCCAATAAATTGAATGTCAGTAACAGTATCCTGAATAATTTGGCAACCCTTTTGAATTGCTTTTTTAGATAAATAATAATCTAATTTATAACGGCTGATACCAAATCCCCCAAGGGGCAAATCCCCAGAAATAATTTTTCCTGCTGAAGTTGAAAACTCCATTTTGGATATAATTGACGGCTTTAAATCGGAAATTTCTATACCCAATCCTTTGAAATAAGGTAACACTTCATTCGAAATATACTCCCCACAAACTTTGTGTCTTGGATATTCATTTTTTTCGATTAAAATGATTTTAAATCCAAACTTTGTTAGATGTATGGCAGCCGTAAGTCCTGCCAATCCGCCACCAATAATTATAACATCAACATTTTTTTTCATCGTTGTGCTAATTTAGTAATTTTTTTTCCTCTTCGAATAATTCGTAGTGCAAAAAAAAAGCGAGGTAGATTGTCTACCTCACTTTAACCAATGGAAAATCGAATATACCTGCACTCTTAATGAGTGAAATATTATATTACCCTATTTTTTTCATAGCTGTCATAGATTCTCTCAACCAAGCCCCTATTTCTTCAATAGGATGTTGACGAATTTCATTATTTACCGCTATAAGTAATGCATTATCAACCCCATTTGAAGTTGAGAAAGGTTTGCCGATTATTTTAGTTTCTACCGTTTTCATAAATTCTGTCAATAACGGTTTACAAGCGTGATCAAACAAATAACAACCGTATTCAGCAGTATCAGAAATGATTCTGTTCATTTCGTACAGTTTTTTTCTAGCTACAGTGTTTGCAATCAACGGCAATTCGTGCAATGATTCATAGTAAGCTGATTCTTCAATAATTCCGGATTGTGTCATTGTTTCGAAAGCTAATTCCACACCTGCTTTTACCATGGCAATCATCAAAACACCATTGTCAAAATATTCTTGTTCTGAAATATGAGCAGCAGTTGGAGTTGTTTTTTCAAAATTAGTTTCTGCAGTTGCAGCTCTCCAAGTCAATAGATTGATATCATCATTTGCCCAGTCAATCATCATATTTTTTGAAAATTCACCAGAGATGATGTCATCCATGTGTTTTTGAAATAATGGACGCATAATGTCTTTTAATTCTTCAGCCAATTCGAAAGCTTCTATTTTTGAAGGATTGTTCAAACGATCCATCATATTGGTGATTCCTCCATGTTTCAATGCCTCGGTAATGGTTTCCCATCCGTATTGAATTAATTTTGATGCATAAGCTGGTTCGATTCCTTTTTCGACCATTTTATCAAAACACAATATTGAACCGGTTTGCAACATCCCACAAAGGATAGTTTGTTCACCCATCAAATCTGATTTTACTTCGGCAACGAAAGACGAGTTTAAAACTCCTGCTCTGTGACCTCCTGTGGCAACTGCATAGGCTTTTGCTTGTGCAAAACCTTCTCCGTTTGGATCATTCTCAGGGTGTACGGCAATTAGTGTTGGCACACCAAAACCTCTTTTGTATTCTTCACGAACTTCAGATCCTGGACATTTTGGAGCACACATAATAACCGTAATGTCTTTACGGATTTGCATACCTTCTTCCACAATGTTAAAGCCGTGAGAATAGGCTAATGTAGATCCTTCTTTCATTAAAGGCATGATAGCCGTAACTACTGCAGTATGTTGTTTGTCTGGTGTAAGGTTGCAAACCAAATCAGCTGTAGGAATTAATTCCTCATAAGTGCCCACTTTGAAACCATTGTCGGCAGCATTCATGTAAGAAGCTCTTTTTTGGGCAATCGCCTCGGCACGCAAAGTATAAGAAATATCCAGGCCTGAATCTCTCATGTTCAAACCTTGGTTCAAACCTTGAGCCCCGCAACCTACGATAACTACTTTTTTCCCTTTAAGGGCGCCTATTCCATCTGCAAATTCGGATTGATCCATGAATTCGCAAACGCCTAATTGTTCTAATTGTAATCTAAGGGGTAATGAATTGAAATAATTTGCCATTGTTTAATATTTAATTTATGATTTTAATTCTTCTAATAAAGTTGATATTTCCATTTTTTCTTTGGAAACGGATATTCTTCCGGAACGCACAAACTGCATGATCCCAAAAGGTTTTAATTTGTTGTATAAGTCATTTATTTCAGATCTTTTTCCCGATTTTGAAATCACGAAAAAGTCTCTGGAAACCGTCACTATTTCGGAGTGGCTTTCTTTGATGATGTTTTGTATTTGTCTTTCGTCGAATAACAAACTGGATTCAATTTTAAAAATAGCGCTTTCTAGGAATATCGTTTCCTCATCAATGTGATAAAACGCTTTGATAACTTCGATTTGTTTTTCGATTTGTCCTACAATGTTTTGCACCCATTTTTCGGTGGTGTTGACCACAATGATAAATCGAGAAACGTTTTCAATTTCCGATTCGGACACATTTAGGCTTAATATATTGATGTGGCGTTTCAAGAATATGCCGGATATCCTATTCAATAAACCAACATTGTTTTCTGAATAAACAGAAATGGTGAATATTTTATTTTCCATTTTAATTTTTTGTTTAAAGTTGTTTAAAATTGTTTAAAAGTTTAAAGTTGTTTGATCAAATTAGTTGACTCATTAAACAATTTTAAACCTTAAACTTTAAACTTTTTATGATAATCTGATGTCCGCAACCGAAGCTCCTGTTGGAATCATTGGGAATACGTTATTTTCTTTTTCAACCATAACTTCTAGGAAATAAGAATCTTTTGAGGCCATCATTTCAGCAACAGCAGCATCTAAATCCTCTCTTTTGGTTACTTTTTTAGCTTTTATATAATAACCTTCAGCAATAGCTACAAAATTCGGATTTACCATTATTGTTGAAGCGTAACGATTATCGAAAAATAATTCTTGCCATTGGCGCACCATTCCTAAAAATTCATTGTTCAAAACTACAATTTTAACAGGAACTTTTGTTTGAAAAATCGTCCCTAATTCTTGTATGTTCATTTGAAAACCTCCATCGCCTATAATAGCTACTACCTCACGATCTGGTCTTCCCATCTTAGCGCCAATAGCGGCGGGCAATGCAAACCCCATAGTGCCTAAACCACCCGAGGTAACATTACTTTTAGTCGAATTAAATTTGGCGTAACGACACGCAAACATTTGATGTTGTCCTACATCTGAAACCATGATTGCATTCCCATTTGAGTGTTTGTTAATCATTTCTATGGTTTCCCCCATCGAAATTCCTTTGTCATTCGTCGGAGCAAGTTCTTCATTTATTACGGCTTCGAGTTCTATTTTGTATTTTTCTTTGAACTCATTATGCCAAGAATCGTGTGATTTTTTATCAATCAACGGAATCAAAGCAGTCAATGCTTCTTTTACATCGGCCAAAACAGCCACGGTTGTTTTAACGTTTTTATCGATTTCGGCAGGGTCAATTTCAAAGTGAATTACTTTAGCTTGTTTGGCATAAGTGGCCAAATTCCCGGTAACCCTATCGTCAAAACGCATTCCAAGTGCAATCAATACATCGCATTCATTGGTCAATACGTTTGGACCATAATTGCCATGCATTCCCAGCATTCCTACATTTAATGGATGATCTGTTGGCATTGCCGATAATCCTAAAATAGTCCAAGCGGCTGGAATTCCTGATTTCTCCACAAACGCTTTTAATTCCGCTTCCGCCTCGCTTAAAATAATACCTTGGCCATAAATGATATATGGTTTTTTTGCAGAATTAATTAAAGCAGCGGCTTCAGCAACTTTATCTAAATTTAAAGTTGGTCTAGGATTGTAGCTTCTAATCTTAGTACATTTTTTGTAACTAAAATCCAATTCATCAAATTGGGCGTTTTTTGTAATATCAATCAAAACTGGGCCAGGTCTAC
This sequence comes from uncultured Flavobacterium sp., assembly GCA_964535705.1. Taxonomy (GTDB): domain Bacteria; phylum Bacteroidota; class Bacteroidia; order Flavobacteriales; family Flavobacteriaceae; genus Flavobacterium. Next base: position 3,619 of record CAZHVE010000031.1, on the reverse strand, counting down.
CTGATTTTGCAATGTAAAAAGCTTTTGCCATGATTTCAGGTATTTCATGAGCTTCGGTAATTTGGTAATTCCATTTGGTCACAGGAGTAGAAATTCCTATAATATCCGTTTCCTGAAAAGCATCTGATCCTAACAAATGCTTTCCTACTTGACCCGTAATGCAAACCATTGGAGTCGAATCGATTTGAGCATCTGCAATACCGGTTACTAAATTTGTAGCTCCAGGTCCAGAGGTGGCAATGGCAACACCCACTTTACCTGTGGCTCTTGCAAAACCTTGGGCGGCATGGGCGGCACCTTGTTCGTGACGCACCAAAACGTGTTGCAATTGATCTTGAAATTTATATAATTCGTCATAAACTGGCATAATAGCACCGCCTGGGTAGCCATAAACCAAGTCTACACCTTCGGCCAATAAGCACCTAATAACCGCTTCTGCGCCTGATATTTTATTATTTTCCATTTTTTATTATTTTTCCTCTCCCCTTACCCTCTCCATAGGAGCGGGAGTTTTAACTCGTATAGGAGAGTTCTATTTATTATTTTTAAACTGTGATCTGCTATCTGAAATCTGAATACTACTTATCGGTAACACATCCTGTCGATGCGCTTGATACCGATCTTGCATATTTCAATAAAACTCCTTTTTGCGCTTTCAAAGCAGGTTGAACCCAAGCTGCCTTTCTTTTAGCGAATTCCGCATCTGAAATTTTTAAATTGATGGTGTTTTTTACCGCATCAATAGTAATTAAATCCCCATTTTCAACTAGAGCAATACCACCACCATCATAGGCTTCGGGTGTAATGTGTCCTACTACAAAACCATGTGAACCTCCCGAAAATCTTCCATCAGTAATCAAGGCAACTTTATCTCCTAAACCAGCTCCCATAATGGCCGAAGTTGGTTTGAGCATTTCGGGCATTCCGGGTCCTCCTTTTGGTCCGCAGTATCTAATGACGACGACATCTCCAGGTTTTACCAAACCACTTTGAATCCCTGGAATAACGGTAAATTCACTCTCAAAAACTACGGCAGTTCCTTCAAAGTATTCGCCTTCATTTCCGCTTATTTTGGCCACACAACCTTCTGAGGCTAAGTTTCCGTACAAAATTTGGATGTTCCCCGTGGGTTTCAACGCTTTTTGGATTTCATGGATCACTTCTTGTCCGTCATTTAAATCAGGTAAAGTAGCCAAATTTTCGGCCAATGTTTTCCCGGTTACCGTTAAACATTCCCCATGAAGATATCCTTCTTTTAATAAATATTTCATTACTGCAGGAACTCCACCTACAGCGTGTAAATCTTCCATCATGTATTTACCGCTTGGTTTCAAATCAGCAAGTACAGGTGTTTTATCACTTATAGCCTGAAAATCTTCCAAGGTAATTTCTATATCTACCGAATGTGCCATAGCTATTAAATGCATTACGGCATTGGTCGAACCACCCAAAACCGCTACTATTGTAATGGCATTTTCAAAAGCTTCGCGAGTCATAATGTCTCTAGGCTTGATATCTTTTTCCAATAATATTCGGATGGCTTTTCCTGCATCGTCACATTCTTTCTTTTTATCCTCGCTTAGAGCAGGATTCGAAGAACTATAGGGTAAACTCATTCCTAAAGCTTCAATCGCCGAAGCCATAGTGTTGGCCGTGTACATTCCGCCACAAGCTCCAGCACCTGGACACGCATTTTGTATCACCCCTTTAAAGTCTTCAGGAGTTATGGTATTGTTGAATTTTTTTCCCAAAGCCTCAAATGCAGAAACAATATTCAAAGATTCTCCTTTCCATTTTCCAGAATGAATAGTTCCACCGTACACCATAATGGCTGGGCGATTTACCCTTCCCATTGCCATTATTGCCCCAGGCATATTTTTATCACAACCTGGTATTGCAATTAAACTATCATACCATTGCGCTCCCATAACCGTTTCGATAGAATCGGCGATGACATCACGAGAGACCAATGAGAAACGCATACCATCCGTTCCGTTTGAAATTCCGTCGCTTACGCCAATGGTATTAAAAATTAAGCCCACTAAATCAGCATTCCAAACCCCTTTCTTGACGTCTTTGGCCAAATCATTCAAGTGCATGTTGCAAGTATTTCCTTCATACCCCATGCTCACAATTCCTACTTGCGCCTTTTTCAAATCTTCCTCTGTCAAACCAATACCATATAGCATCGCTTGCGCTGCAGGTTGAGTTTGGTCTTGAGTAATAGTCTTGCTAAACTTATTTAATTCCATTGTATTATTTTATTTTTTTATTTGTTTAAATTTTTAGGTTTCAAATTGGGCAATTTGAAACTAAAAAACTTGAAATTATTTTTTATACTATTGTTGATTGTCCTATTTGCACAAAATCCTTTTTGAAATACAGGTCCCCTTCGTTCAGGATGTAGTTGACCACAAAATCTCCAACTTCATTGGTTCCAAATTGAGAATCTACTTTTAAATCCAGCGTGACGACATTACTGATTATGGCTTTTTCTACTGCATCAATTACTTTTTTGGATTCTGTTGTCAGTCCAAAATGCTCCAGCAACAAGGCTGCCGAAAGTATTGATGCTATGGGATTAGCAATGTTTTTACCCTTTGCCTCAGGATAAGAACCGTGAATGGGTTCAAAAAGCGAATACTTCTCCCCTATTGATGCCGAAGACATCAACCCTTTAGAGCCGGAAATTACGCTGGCTTCATCGGATAAAATATCGCCAAATAGATTGTCAGTCAATAGAATATCGAACTGTTTTGGATTTAATATTATTTGCATGGCGGCGTTGTCTACATATAAACATTCCAAAGTCACCTCCGGATATTCTGCGGCAATTTCCGTAACCACTTTTCGCCACAAACGAGAGGTTTCCATCACATTGGCTTTGTCTACCAAAGTAACTTTGTTGCGTCTGGTTTGTGCAGCTTGAAATGCCAAGTGAGCGATTTTTGTAATTTCGTCTTTATGGTATTCACACAAATCCGATGCATAAGTACCTTCGTCATTGGCCGTTTTTTCTCCAAAATACATTCCACCGTTCAATTCTCTGTATACTATAAAATCAGTTCCTTTCAAGACCTCCTTCTTTATAGGAGAAGAATCCATCAATTTAGGATACGCTTTTATGGGTCTGATGTTGGCAAACAAACCCAATTCTTTTCGGAGTTTTAGTAATCCTTGTTCCGGACGCACTTTGGCATAGGGATCACTATCATATTTTGGATCGCCAATAGCTCCAAACAATATGGAATCCGTATTGCGACACAAATTCAAGGTTTGATCTGGAAGCGGCTTGCCTGTTTTTTCAATGGCAATGGCACCAATGTAGGCGTCTTCAAAAATAAATTCGTGATTATAAACCACACTAATAGCGTACAAAGCTTTCTTAGCTTGCAGAGTAACCTCTGGACCTATGCCATCTCCCGAAAGTACTGCTATTTTTAAATTCATTTTGTTTAAACTGTTTGTGGCTTGTTCAAATTATTAAAACCGAGTATTAATTATTAGATTAAGTCGCTTTCTATTTTGCAGGCTTCAATAATTTGATGGATATCGGTATCCAAAACTTCTTTTTTGATGTCGGCAAATTTTAAAAACTCAATATACACAATATCCAACT
>CAZHVE010000030.1:0-25971 GCA_964535705.1 uncultured Flavobacterium sp. | reverse complement strand
AATAGCTTTTACTCTTGATGCAATGTCTGACATAATCTTTAATTTTAAAATTTAATTTGTTGGCAAAAATAAAAAACTTTATTTTAAAACAACTATTTAGTTAATAAATTTATGAATAGGGATTTATTAACCAAATTTGATAAACACTGTAAAATGTTATTTATTATCATTTTTTATCCCTTTTTTTGCATGATAAAATTATTTAAAATATGAATAAAATAGTGATTTTTGCTTCTGGATCGGGTACAAATGCCGAAAACATCATACAATATTTTGAAACTAAAGATGTCGCAACCACCGTAGCTGTTTTTACAAACAATCCTATTGCCAAAGTGATTGAAAGAGCCAAAAAATTTCAAATACCCACTGAAATTTTCTCCAAAGCAGAATTATTTGAAAGCAAAGTCTTGCAAAAATTAAATGCGATCCAACCCGATTTGATTGTTCTCGCTGGTTTTTTGCTTAAACTTCCAGAAGCTATGATCGAAGCCTATCCCAATAAAATAATAAACATCCATCCTGCTTTGTTGCCAAAATACGGCGGAAAGGGAATGTACGGGATGAATGTACACAAGGCAGTTGTTGAGAATAAGGAAAAGGAAACTGGAATTACCATTCATTTTGTCAATGAAAACTATGATGAAGGAGCAATTATTTTTCAAAAAAGTGTTCTTTTGTCAGAATCAGATTCGCCTGAAAGTGTTGCAGAAAAAATACACGAACTGGAACAAAAATATTTTCCGTTGGCAATTGAAGACCTTCTAACCTCTAACTACTAACTTCATACTTTGGAACACGACGTACATATTTACACGGATGGTGCTGCCAAGGGAAATCCAGGTCGTGGCGGTTACGGCGTTGTTATGGAACTCGTGGGAACTCCTCATAAAAAGGAATTCTTCGAAGGTTTCCGTCACACCACCAATAACCGGATGGAATTACTAGCCGTAATCGTTGGACTCGAAAAGCTGAAAAACCCAAAAATGAAAGTGTTAATAATTTCGGATTCTAAATATGTAGTGGATTCCGTGGTAAAAAAATGGGTTTTTGGCTGGGAAAAAAAAGGTTTTTCAGGGAAGAAAAACCCTGATTTATGGAAACGGTTTTTGGTAATTTATAGAAAACACCAAGTCGATTTCAAATGGATTAAAGGACATAATAATCATCCTCAAAACGAACGTTGCGACGAATTGGCCGTTATGGCGTCGATGCAGAAGGAGCTTTCCATAGATGTTTTTTATGAGAAAGAGGAAGCCAAACTTTTATAGAAACTTCTAATCGCTTACATTTTCAAACTTCAAACTTATAAACTATCTTTGCCGCTTAATTCGAATTATATAGAATGAATAAATTATTGATTGTTGGAACGGTCGCTTTCGACGCTATTGAAACCCCTTTTGGCAAAACGGACAAAATCTTAGGAGGCGCGGGAACTTACATCGGACTTTCGGCATCTCATTTTAACCTTGAATCGGCAATTGTTTCGGTTGTTGGTGATGATTTTCCACAGGAATATATCAATTTATTGACAGACAGAAATATTGATATTTCTGGTCTTGAGGTGGTCAAAGGCGGAAAAACGTTCTTCTGGAGTGGTTTGTATCACAATGATTTGAATTCTAGAGATACCTTGGCTACTGAATTAAATGTTTTGGCCGATTTTCAACCCAAAGTTCCGCAAAATTTCAAAACTGCCGATGTGGTAATGTTAGGGAATTTACATCCGTTAGTTCAAAGCAGCGTTTTGGACCAAATGGAAGTGAAACCAAAATTAGTGGTTTTAGATACCATGAATTTCTGGATGGATTGTGCCTTGCCTGAATTATTGGAAGTAATCAAACGCGTGGACGTTATTACCATCAACGACGAGGAAGCACGACAATTATCGGGAGAATATTCATTAATGAAAGCCGCCGCAAAAATTCACGCCATGGGCCCTGAATTTGTTGTTATTAAAAAGGGGGAACACGGAGCGTTATTATTTCACAACCATCAGATTTTCTTTGCGCCAGCTTTGCCATTGGAAGAAGTTTTTGATCCAACAGGAGCGGGTGATACATTTGCTGGTGGGTTTGCAGGATATATCACTCAAAGCGGAAATATATCTTTTGAGAACATGAAAAACGCCATAATATATGGCTCAAATTTAGCTTCCTTTTGTGTGGAGAAATTTGGAACCGAAAGAATGGTCGGGCTTGAAAAAGAAGAAGTAATCGATAGATTGAAGCAATTCAAATCATTGACACAATTTGACATAGAAATATAATGTAAAATTATGAAGCCTCGGAAACGGGGCTTTTTCAATAAACAACAACCACTATACCATGAGCGACGCAATTAAACACGAATGTGGCATTGCCCTTCTAAGATTAAAGAAACCATTAGAATTCTACAAAGAAAAATATGGCACGGCTTTCTACGGAATACAAAAAATGTATCTGATGATGGAGAAACAGCACAACCGTGGACAAGATGGCGCCGGTTTTGCAAGCATAAAATTAGATGTTGATCCTGGAGAAAGATATATCAGCCGCGTGAGATCGAATCAATCACAGCCCATTCAAGATGTTTTTGCTCAAATTAATGAAAGAATAAATGAAGAAATGGCTTCTCATCTAGAATACGCTGATGATGTGCCCCTTCAAAAAAAGAATATACCCTATCTAGGGGAATTGTTTTTAGGACATGTTCGTTATGGAACGTTCGGAAAAAACAGTATTGAAAGTGTTCATCCTTTTTTGAGACAAAGTAATTGGATGCACCGGAACCTTATTTTGGCTGGAAATTTCAATATGACCAATGTAAAAGAACTTTTTCAAAATCTAGTGGAATTAGGACAACATCCAAAAGAAATGGCAGATACTGTTACTGTAATGGAAAAAATAGGACATTTTCTAGACAAAGAGGTAATGCAACTGTATCAAGATTGCAAAGCAATGGGCTTGTCTAAACGGGAAGCGTCTCCTGTGATTGCTGAAAGACTGGATATTGCCAAAATCCTGACAAGATCCTCCAAAAACCTAGATGGTGGTTATGCTATGGCTGGACTTCTAGGTCATGGCGATGCTTTTGTTTTTAGAGATCCTGCAGGAATTCGCCCAGCCTATTTTTATGACGATGACGAAATTGTGGTAGTGGCATCAGAACGTCCAGTTATCCAGACGGTATTTAATATCCCTTACGAAAAAGTTCAAGAAATAAACCCTGGTAGTGCCTTAATTATAAAGAAAAATGGCGTCGTTTCTATGAACGAAATACTTACTCCAACGGTTAAAAAAGCGTGTTCGTTCGAAAGGATTTATTTCTCGAGAGGAAGTGATGCCGAAATATATCAAGAAAGAAAAAATCTGGGAAAACTAATTTTGCCGGCCGTTTTACATGCTATTGGAGATGATACAGACAATACGGTTTTCTCCTATATTCCTAATACTGCCGAAACTTCGTTCTACGGAATGATTGAAGCGGCACAAGATTTTCTGAATCAAAGAAAAAATAATTACATTCTTGAAAACCGGAAGAAATTAACCAAAGAAAAATTGGAAGAAATCCTTTCGGTAAAAATAAGAACCGAAAAAGTGGCCATCAAGGATGCAAAACTGCGAACTTTCATTACTGAAGACAGCAGTCGAGACGATTTAGTTGCCCACGTATATGATGTGACGTATGGAGTGATAAAACCAACCGATAATTTGGTGATTATTGATGATAGCATCGTGAGAGGAACAACACTCAAAATGAGTATCATAAAAATGATGGATCGTTTGAAACCAAAAAGCATTGTGGTAGTTTCATCAGCACCTCAAATTAGGTATCCAGATTGTTACGGAATCGACATGGCAAAACTAGAAGGGTTAGTGGCGTTTCGGGCCGCATTGGAGCTTTTAAAAGACAGGAACTTATACCATATTGTTGACGCCGTTTATGCCAAATGCAAGGAACAAGAAAACCTTAAAGATCACGAAGTCGTTAATTTTGTCACCGAAATTTACGCGCCATTTCAGCCACAGGAAGTTTCGGACAAAATAGCACAACTGTTGAGTTCACCCGAAATTAACGCCGAAGTAAAAATCATCTTTCAAACTGTTGAGGATTTGCATATTGCTTGTCCAAAGAATTTGGGGGATTGGTATTTCACCGGAGATTATCCTACACCAGGAGGCAATCGTGTTGTGAATAAGGCATTTATGAATTTTTATGAAGGAAAAGATGCCAGAGCCTATTAAAATAATTTCCATTTAAGCATTTCATCGATTATTAATGTATTTCATCTAATATATTTCATCAAAGTGGATTACGTACCTATCTTTGATTCACCATAATATTAGTAGGTTAAGTTTATGGTAGATTTGGGGCAAAAAAGGTGAAAGCAATTTCACCTTTTTTATTGGAATAAAGTCAAAAAAAAAATGCAGAAAGCATTTAACAACGGGCAGAATCAAAAGTCAAAAAAAATAGACGAACAAACTTTTCAGTCTATTCGCCTATCATCTAAAAGTCTATTCTTTAAAAAAGACTATTTCGCTAAATCGTATCGTCTTGAAACTTCAGCCCAATTAATCACGTTAAAGAAAGCTTCAACATAATCTGGTCTTCTGTTTTGATAATGTAAATAATACGCATGCTCCCAAACATCCATCCCAAGAATTGGAGTTCCTCCACAACCTATTCCAGGCATTAAAGTATTGTCTTGGTTTGGCGTTCCACAAACTTCAAGTTTACGTTCTTTTACACAAAGCCAAGCCCATCCTGAACCAAACTGGGTGATACCAGCTTTTGAAAAAGCAGTTTTAAAAGCCTCAAATGTTCCAAAAGCGCTTTCAATCGCAGCCAATAATTCTCCTGTTGGAAGTCCGCCACCGTTTGGAGACATAATGGTCCAAAACAAGCTGTGATTGAAATGTCCACCGCCATTATTACGAACAGCCATGTTTTTCATATCCAAATTTTTCAAAATATCCTCGATACTTTTCCCTTCTAAATCCGTTCCTGCAATAGCAGCATTAACATTCGTGATATAAGCATTATGATGTTTTGTGTGATGAATTTCCATCGTGCGCGCATCAATGTAAGGTTCTAATGCGTCATACGCATAAGGTAATTGTGGTAATTCAAAAGCCATATTATAGGTGTTTAATGATTTATAAATATTTTATTCAAAATTAAACATTTAACTTTGGAAATGGAAATTCTATTTCGTTATATTTCTATTAAATAAATTGATAGTGTAGTTTGTAACAGCTATTTCCCGCTTTCAACTCAATCTTTTCTTGCTTGGCAGCAAGAAAGAAAATGATTCTGTTGCTGTCGAGGCTAGGGTATTAGCTGCAAATGAAATCAAAAATCAAAAATCGTTAATCATCAATCTGAAATTTAAATGCAAAGACCATCATTTTCCATATACGACGCATCGGCAGGTTCCGGAAAAACCTATGCGCTCGTCAAAGAATACCTAAAAATCATTCTCATTGCTCCTAAAAATGATGCCTATCGTAACATTCTCGCTATCACGTTTACCAACAAAGCGGTTCACGAAATGAAAAACAGGATTGTCGGCAGTTTGTCTGAGTTTTCAAAGGATGAGCCAAGCGCAAAAGCAAAGGATTTAATGCAACATTTGTCCATAGAGACCAAGCTTCCCATCATCCAAATCAAAACCAAATCACAGCAAATCATCAAGCACATCATTCATAATTATGCCGCTTTTGATATTTCTACAATCGATAAATTTACCCACAAAGTCATTCGTGCTTTCGCCCACGATTTAGGTTTGTCAACTACTTTTGAAGTGACTTTGGATACCGAAAATTTGCTCATTGAAGCCGTGGATGCTATCATTGCACAAGCCGGTGAAGATGAAACTTTGACCAAATTACTCATCGATTTCACTATGGAAAAAACAGACGATAACAAATCTTGGGATATTTCCCATGAAATTCTCGAAACCGGTCGTTTGGTTCTCAATGAAAACAATCGAAATGAAATCAACCATTTTCAAGACAAATCCATCACTGAATTTGTCGAAATAAAAAACAAACTGGTAGAAGCCTGTAAACTTTTGGAAAAAGAAAACGTAGCATTCGCCGAAAGTGCATTGATGTTAATCGAGAAAAACGGAATTGACACCAAATCCTTTTCAGGATCTTATTTCCCCAAACATTTGCAAAGCATCCAAGAAGGGAAATTCAATCCAAAAAATAAAACCTACCACGAACCTGATGATATAAAAATAAATAAAACCGCCAAAGACGGCGTTTTAATTGAAAATATTATCCCTGAATCGTTGATTATTGTCGCCTCCATTTACAAAAATTTCGAAAAACGTGATTTCTATAAAGCATTCCTTAAAAACATTACGCCATTGTCTTTGCTAAATACCGTCAGCAATGAATTGACAAAAATTCAAAATGAACAAAACATGCTTTCCATTTCCGAATTCAACGCCATTATTCATCGGGAAATTCAAAACCAACCAGCACCATTTATTTATGAACGATTAGGCGAGCGTTACCGTCATTTTTTTATTGATGAATTTCAGGACACTTCCGAAATGCAATGGCAAAACCTGATTCCGCTGATTGACAACGCTACATCGAGCGAATTTGACGGAGAAAAAGGAACTTTGATGATTGTGGGCGACCCGAAGCAATCCATTTATCGTTGGCGCGGTGGTAAAGCCGAACAGTTTATAAAATTGAGCAAAGACCATAACCCGTTCAACAATCCCGATAAGGTTTTAGAACATTTAGACAAAAATTACCGCAGTTATTCTCAAATAATCGAATTCAACAACGAGTTTTTTCAGTTGTTGTCCAATGAATTCGAGCACGAAGATTACAAAGATCTGTATCAAAATCACAGCCATCAAATAAGTAATAAAAAAAAAGGGGGTTGTGTAAATATATCTTTCATCCCAAAAGTGGAAAACAGCGAGGAGGACGAAAACGTATTGTATAAAACAGAATTGTATGTTTTGGCGACTTTAAATACCATTCAAAAAGTGGTAAAGCAAGGTTTTGAATTTAAGGATATCGTTATTTTGACCCGAAAACGAAAACAAGGAATTGCCATTGCCAATTATTTGACAGAGCAAGGTATTCCGCTTTTGTCTTCAGAAACACTGATGATAAAAAACGCCACCGAAGTACGATTTATAATTCATTTATTGAAGTACTTAAAAAACATTTCACATAAAGAATCAAAGGCCAATTTCTTGCACTATTTAGCACAAAATAGTCAAGATAAATTACCCGTTCACGATTTTATTGCACATGGAATGGGGTGCGCAAATGAAACGGATTTTGAGAACTGGTTAGAGAGTTTTGATGTTAGTCTGTCTTTTCAAAATATCAGAAAAAAATCTTTGTATGAAGCAGTTGAGATCATTATTTCTAAATTCCTCAATCCTACAAAAAGCAATGCTTACGTTCAGTATTTTATGGATATCGTTCTCGAACGTGATATTCGGAATCAAGCGGGTATATCAGATTTTTTGAATTTTTGGGACAAAAACTTGGAGAAATTCAGCATTCCATCACCTGAAGGAAATAACGCGGTTCGGATAATGACCATACATACTTCTAAAGGATTGGAATTTCCGGTTGTAATTATGCCTTTCGCAGATGAAGATTACAGCCGCAGTCCAAAAAGTAAATTATGGATTGACACGGAAACAGAAAATTTTGGACTGCCTAAGGTCTTGGTTGACAATAGCAAAGTGGTTGAAGGTTTTGGAGAATCCGCTAAATCAGTTTATGTCCAAAAATCACAGGAAGAATTATTGGACAATATTAATATTTTATACGTGGCATTGACCCGGGCAGAAGAACAATTATATTTGATTTCGAGTATGAATTTAGACACCAAAGGGGTTGCGAAAAAGAATAATATGTCCACTTTTTTTGTCAATTATTTGGTTAGCAAAGGACAATTTGAAGAAGATAAATTCGAATACGAATTTGGAAACCCAACCAAATTATCAATCGAGAAAAAACACGTCGATACTTTGAAAACTATTCCTTTGATTTCTGATGTTTTAGATCCAAAAAACATCAAAATCGCACAAAGAGAAGCCTTGATGTGGGGAACGCATCAACAAGAAGCTATAGAGTATGGAAATGTGATACACGAAATTTTGTCATTTGTAAAAACCAAAAGCGATGTCGACTTGGCCATTGCAAAAGCTATAGAAACTGGATTAATTACAGTAAACCAAAAGGACGTGGTTTACAAAACGATTCAGGAAATTGTCAATCATTCGGAGCTTTCAAACTATTTCTCCGAAGGTAACGAAGTGTTGAATGAGCAAACGATTATTCAAAAAACAGAAAAAACGATCAAACCAGACCGAATGGTTTTTACCAAAAACAAGGAAGTTTTTTTATTGGATTATAAAACTGGGGCACATAACGGTAAATATCAATTACAACTGGAAACGTATCAAAATGCCATTGAATTGATGGGTTTTAAGGTTATGAAAAAATCGCTTGTATATGTTGGCACAACAATTAATGTAGTAAATTTATAGAACCTGTTAGGCTTTGTGCCTTCGTGGGAAAAGCTAATTGATTAACCTAAGGATGCCAAAAGATACGGGGAAATAAAGTTGGCACAAAATATGGCAAATGAACTTTTGAAGAAAGGAATCTATGTCATTGGGTTCTTTTCCCTTTGGTTCCAAAAGACAAAGCGAGAATAAGGGTTCAATTATCATCGGCTCATTCGAAAGAACATTTGGACAAAGCAATTGAGGCTTTTGTCGAAGTAGGGAAGGATTTAATGGTCATTTGTTACGAAATTGCTGGTTCATTTGGTGTTTTTTTAACATTTTATTTTGTAGTTAAAAAATTACGTGCTATTTTTGTGTCTAATTAACTTAACTATATTTAAAAAACATGAAACATCTAAACAAAATTTTATTTGCTGTACTGATGATGGGCTTAAGCTCTCACGCACAAGACGAGAATAACGAATGGGCAATTTCTTTTGGTGTTAACGCCGTTGATACTAAAACTAGCGCGGGCAATAGAGCAGGTAATATCCCAGATCGACTAACAAAACCTTTTAAAGTAGAAAGCTGGAATATACTTCCTTCAGTGTCTTATGTTGGCGTTTCCAAGTATGTGGGTGACGGTTTCTGTTTTGGAATCCAGGGTTCTCTAAATAAAATAGACAAATTTGCCTATTGGGTAGGACCGGGTCACACAGATGTGGAAATAATTAATCCAGGTGATTTGATGTATTATGCTGCGGATGGAATAGTTAAATATAGCTTTATGAACATGATTAAATCTAAAGTTATTGATCCTTCTTTACATGTTGGAGGGGGCTATACTTTCTTTGGAGATAATAGTTATGGTACTTTGAATGCTGGTGCGGGGTTAACTCTTTGGTTTACTGATTTGGTTGGATTGGCATTAACAACAACTTATAAAAATTCTTTTGAGGATAGAAATATCATTGGTTCACCGAATGTTCCAGATTCTCCTGACAATTTTCAACATACAGCAGGTATTATTTTTAAATTTGGCGGAAAGGATACCGATGGTGATGGAATTTATGACAAAAATGATGCTTGTCCAGAAGTTGCGGGTCTAAAACAATTCAATGGGTGTCCAGATACTGACGGTGATGGAATTATTGACGGAAGTGATGATTGTCCAGAAGTTGCTGGTCTAGCTGCTTTGAATGGATGTCCAGATACTGATGGTGATGGCATTGCTGACAAAAACGATGACTGTCCAGATGTTGCTGGCTTAGATGCCTTAAAAGGTTGTCCTGACACTGATGGAGATAGTGTTTCCGATTTATCTGACAAATGTCCAAGAGCTAAAGGTCCAAAAGAAAATGCTGGTTGCCCTTGGCCCGACACCGATGGAGATAGTGTTTTAGATAAAGATGATAAATGTCCGACTGTTAAAGGCACTATTGCAAATAACGGTTGTCCTGAAGTAACCTCAGAAGATTTGGATAATCTTAAGATTCAAGCTAAATCAGTTTATTTTAATTCCGGCACAACTACTTTCAAACTAGATCTTGGTCGTACTTCATTAGATGTAATTGCAGATCTAATTAAAGGGTCTCCAAATGCCAGATTTATAGTTGAAGGACATACAGATAGCGATGGTTCGGATGACTATAACCAAAAACTTTCTGAAGAAAGAGCCAATGTTGTAAAAAAAGCTTTGATTCAAAGAGGGGTTAATGGAGATAATTTAGAGGCTGTAGGTTTTGGTGAAACTGCTCCAGTAGCAACTAACGCAACTGCTAAAGGTAAAGCTGAAAACAGAAGAACTGAAGTGAAGGTGAAAAAATAATCATGAACTATATTAATAAAATTTTATTTGCTGCAATGATGGTGATGGGCTTGAGCTCTCACGGTCAAGACAAAAATAACGAATGGGCGATTTCTTTTGGTATGAATGCGGTTGACACCAGAACTAGTGACAGACCTGGTAATTTAGACGATCAATTTACAGGTGTTTTTAAAGTAAAAGAAAGTTGGAATATCTTGCCTTCAATCTCTTATTTTGGTGTGTCCAAATATGTGGGAGATAATTTCTCTTTTGGAATCCAAGGTTCTGTAAATAAAATAGATAAATTTGCCTATTGGATAGGACCGGGTCACAAAGATGTGGAAATAATTAATCCAAATGATTTAATTTATTATGCCGCTGACGGGATTGTTAAATGCAGTTTTATGAATACGATTAAATCTAAAGTTATTGATCCAAATATTCATATTGGTGGAGGCTATACTTTCTTTGGAGATAATAGTTTTGGCACTATAAATAGCGGTGCAGGTTTAACCATATGGTTTACTGAAACTATAGGATTTTCATTAGACATGACTTGTAAACATTCATTTGGAGATAGATATGGTGTTGATGCAAAAACCCCGGATTCGCCAACTCATTTTCAACATACTGCAGGTCTTATTTATAAATTTGGAGGAAAAGACACAGATGGTGATGGAATTTATGACAAATTTGATACTTGTCCTGAAGTTGCGGGTCTAAAACAATTCAATGGATGTCCAGATACTGACGGTGATGGAATTATTGATGGAAAAGATGATTGTCCTGAAATTGCTGGTTTAGCTGCTTTGAATGGGTGTCCAGATGCTGATGGTGATGGTATTGCGGATAAAGATGATGTTTGTCCAGATGTATTTGGTTTAGCTACTTTAAAAGGCTGTCCTGATGCTGATGCTGATGGAGTTACTGATAAATCTGATAAATGTCCATCAGTCAAAGGACCAAAAGAAAATTTAGGTTGTCCATGGCCTGACACTGATGGGGACGGTGTTTTAGACAAAGATGATAAATGTCCGACTGAAAAAGGTACTATTGCAAACAACGGCTGTGTAGATGTAACAGCTGAAGATTTAAATGACCTTAAGGCTCAAGTTAGATCAGTATACTTCAATTCAGGCCAAAGCACATTAAACGAGGATTACGTTGCTGAATCGTTAGACTTAATTTCAAACATTCTTAAAAGACATCCTAATTCAAAATTTACTATAGAAGGTCAAACAGATAGCGATGGTTCAGAAGAATATAATCAAAAACTTTCTGAAGAAAGGGCCAATGTCGTAAGAAATGCTTTGATAAAAAGAGGCGTAAATGCAGGTAGTTTGGAGGCTATCGGTTTAGGAGAAAAAGCGCCAATAGCAACTAATGAAACTGATAAAGGGAAAGCTGAAAACAGAAGAACTGAAGTGAAAGTAAAAAAATAATTATGTTTTTAAAATATTTTTTTAAAACGCCTCGATTTATCGAGGCTTTTTTTATATTTATAAAATGACAAATACTTCTTTTTTAGATAAAATCGCACAAGTCTTGCTGGTTGAATATTCAGGAAAATTATCCCATACAATTGTCGTTCTGCCTAATAAGCGTGCTAAAATATTCCTAATTGAAGCTTTAAAAAATCAAGTTGAGACTAACATCTTGTCTCCAAATATTATTAGCATTGAAGAACTTATTCAGGATATTGCAAGTATTCGCTTTATAGATTCAATAGAATTGTTATTTGAATTCTACGAAGTTTATTTGTCTATAACCGAAAAATCGAGCCAACAGTCTTTCGAAATTTTTGCCAATTGGGCCAAAACACTTCTGCAAGACTTCAACGAAATTGATCGCTATTTACTAGAGCCTAATCACATACTTTCTTATCTAAAGGACATAGAGGACATAAAAAAGTGGGGAATTGAAGTCGAAAACAAAACCCAATTACTAGAAAATTACATCGATTTTTGGAAATTATTACCCAATTATTACCAATCACTTTATAATCATTTGCGGAACAAAGGAATTGGTTACCAAGGTCTTATTTATCGAGAAGCAGTAAATAATCTCAATCATTTTTCGGATAACATAAAGGAAAAACAATTTGTATTTGCAGGATTCAACGCCCTTAATACCTCCGAAGAGAGAATAATTCAGCATTTAATGGCTTCTGATCAAGCTTCAATATATTGGGATGTAGATCAAGCCTTTTTAAACGACCCATTTCACGACGCAGGATTGTTTGTTCGACGATTTAAAGAAAGCTGGAAGCATTACAAGTCCAGTCCTTTTGAGTGGATTATGAATGATTTTTCGCAACCGAAAAACATCCAAATTATTGGCACGCCAAAAACCATTGGTCAAGCCAAAATTGCAGGAAGTATTATAGAAAACATCATTAATGTTAATCCTGATGTTCCGCTCGACAAAGTTGCCATCGTTCTGGGGGAAGAAAATATCTTGGTGCCACTATTGTATTCGTTGCCTTCAAGTGTAGGGGCATTAAATATTACTATGGGTTATTCGAGCAAGAATAATCCTTCACAGATTTTGATTGCGAAATTGTTCAAAATGCACACGAATACCTTGTCTAGAAATGCTAAAAATTATGTGTTTTATTACAAAGATGTCTTGGACATCTTGACGCATCCTTTAGTCGAACCTTATGCAAAAACTAGCGTATTGGTTAATATCATCAATCAAAACAATTACACGTTTATCACCCATCATAAATTGATGGAATTAAATCCAAATCCAAGTGATTTGTTTCTTCTATTATTCGAAAAATGGGAAAAAGGCTCGGTTGCTGTTTTAGAAACCATTTCAAGCCTGTTGCAAACTATCAAGGCCAATTTAAGCAACGAAAATGAAGAAGAAAAAATCACCAAGTCCTTTGTTTATTCTATTTTCAAAGTCATCAACAAACTGATTAATTATTATTCAAGCCACGAACACATCGACAAGATTGAAACGCTTTATGCCATTTACAAACAAGTAATCGACTTGGCGGAAGTGTCCTTCGAAGGAGAACCTTTGAACGGATTGCAAATTATGGGCGTTTTAGAAAGCCGCGTTTTAGATTTCGAAACCGTCATTATCACTTCGATGAACGAGGGAAAATTACCAGCAGGAAAATCCCAAAATTCGTTTATTCCGTATGATGTGAAAAGAGAATTAGGGTTGCCCACTTTCAAGGAAAAGGACGCCATTTACACCTATCATTTCTATCACTTGTTGCAGCGCGCCAAAAACATTTATTTGCTTTACAATACTGAAAGTGAAGGCTTAGATGCAGGTGAAAAAAGCCGTTTCATCACCCAATTGGAAGTCGAAAAACAACCAAACCATATCCTGACTCATGAAATTTATAATGCTGTTTTACCCGAAACTGCTTATCAGCCCATTGTGGTTCCAAAATCGGAAGCGGTGATGGTTCGTTTGAAGGAAATAGCTCAAAAAGGGTTTTCGCCATCGGCATTGACAAGTTACATCCGTAATCCCATACAGTTTTATTTTCAAAAGATTTTACGAATCAGCGAAGTTGAGGAAGTTGAGGAAAACATTGCGCTAAATACTTTAGGGACAATCATCCACGAAACCTTGAAGGTTTTGTATACGCCTTTTATTGGGAAATTTTTGTCGGAATCATCTATTTTCAGTTGTTTCAAACTTTTAGATGATGAAGTATTGAGACAATTCAAGTTGGTTTATAAAGAAGGTGAAATCAAAAAAGGACGAAATCTTCTCGCTTTTGAAGTTGCCAAACGCAATATTTCCAATTTTCTGAAAGTGGAATTGGAAAGCATCAAAAATGGAGATGCCATAAAAATATTGGCATTGGAACAGCGATTCGAACGAATTTTAGAACATCCCAGTTTGCCATTTCCTGTGAAAATCGGCGGTTCAGTTGACCGAATTGAAGAACACGATGGAAAAATTAGAATAATCGATTATAAAACGGGAAAAGTTGAAAAGGGGAGTATTACCTTGAAATCATGGAAAGACTTAACAAAAGACATCAAAAACGACAAAATAATCCAGGTTTTGGCTTATGCTTTTATGTATGAAAATGATGCACGAGGCAAGCCAATCGAGGCCGGGATTATCTCTTTCAAAAACTTAAAATCGGGTTTTTTGCCTTTCAATTTTAAAGAGGGAAAAGAAGAAAATACTGTAATTGATGAAGATACTCTGAATAATTATTTAGAGCAAATAGTTTTGTTGTTGAATGAGATTCTAGATATGAATATCCCTTTTGAGGAGAAAATTTAAATTCCCTTAAAAAAATCCAATAAAACGTTTTTTAATTCTTCTTTATTTTCAATAGGACTCATGTGGCCATCGGGGAAAGTGAAAAGCTTTACATCGGTATTTTCAATTTGTTTTAGGCTGTCTTCATAACTTAAAACAGGGTCTTTTTTGCCAAGAATCAAGAAGATAGGATAAGTCGAGAAACGCAATAGTTTTTCTCTGTCTTTTCTGATTTTCATTCCTTCTAGTGAAGCAACAACGCCTTGCAGGGGTGTTTTCAAAGCTTGTATTTTTACCTTTTCGATTTCGTCAACTAATCGTTCGCGATTGTCTGGGCTAAAAAGATTGGCAATGGAAAGTTTCACAAAACCGGCATAATCTTTCTTGACGGTTTTGATGGCACGGTCCCGATTTATTTTTCTTTCCTCGTTATCTGCTCTCGCGGTGGAGTTCAAAAGCACCAATGCTTTTACACTTGCCGGATACATTTCGGCAAAAGCCAAAGCCACATAACCCCCCATAGAATGGCCAACAAAAATGGCTTTACGGATTCGCAATTTGGATAAAACGGCATGAACAACTTCAGCATTTTCTTCCATGGAATGCACATAACCCAAGCACCCTGATTCGCCATGACCCAGCAAATCAATGGTTATGACGCGATGTTTTATGCTTAATTCTGAAGCCAACTCTTGCCACATCGTTTTATTTTCCAAAAAACCGTGAAGCAAAACAACTGCCCTTCCTTTTCCAACATCCGAAAAGTAAATTTCTGTGTTTTTATGGCCGATTTTATTCATTTATTTGATTTATAAAAAGTGAAAATTGACGCATAAAGATTAAAATAATTAAGTTTTCTCCCATTTTTTTATGAAACGTAATTGCTCCATTTTATTAACAAATGTTTACTGAAAAGTCACTCCAAATATATTACTTTTGTATGTAGAATTTTTCTAAATAAAGCAATGTTAGATATAAATAAAGTCAGAGCCGATTTCCCCATACTTTCTAGAACCGTAAACGGAAAACCATTGGTTTATTTTGACAATGGAGCCACATCGCAAAAGCCACAAATAGTGATTGATGCTATAGCCAAATATTACCAAGAAATCAATGCCAATATTCATCGTGGCGTTCATACTTTGAGTCAATTGGCTACGGATGCTTACGAAGATTCAAGGGGTAAAATCCAGAACCACATTAATGCAAAATTCGCACACGAAGTGATTTTTACTTCGGGAACAACCCACGGAATCAACGCCATTGCCAATGGGTTTGCTTCGCTATTAAAATCAGGAGATGAAGTTTTGGTTTCCGCACTAGAACACCATAGCAATATTGTGCCTTGGCAAATGTTATGCGAGAAAACAGGAGCCACTTTACGAGTGATTCCAATAAATGAAGAAGGGGAATTGATACTATCCGAATACGATAAATTGCTATCCAATAAAACTAAAATAGTGACGGTAAATCATATTTCAAATGCTTTGGGAACCATCAACCCAATTAAATATATGATTGACAAGGCCCATGAATTTGGTGCAGCGGTACTGATTGACGGAGCGCAAGCCGTTCCACATTTGAAACCTGATGTTCAAGAGTTAGATTGTGATTTTTATGTTTTTTCAGGACACAAAATCTGTGGTCCTACTGGAGTCGGTATTTTATTCGGAAAAGAAGCGTGGTTGAATAAACTACCTCCTTATCAAGGTGGAGGTGAAATGATTAAAGAGGTCACTTTCGAAAAAACCACTTATGCAGATTTACCACACAAATTTGAGGCGGGAACTCCTGATATTGCCGGAGGAATTGTTTTGGGAGTTGCTGTTGATTATATGAATTCCATAGGTTTTGATGCCATTCAAAAACAGGAATTAGAATTGGTTGAGTATGGAACCAAACGACTTTTAGAAATTGAAGGACTGAAAATTTTTGGAACAGCTAAGGAAAAAACATCGGTAATTTCGTTTAATATTGGCGAAATTCACCCTTATGATATTGGCACGATTATAGACAAATTGGGAATTGCGGTTCGAACTGGACATCATTGCGCCCAACCGATAATGGATTTTTTCAAAATCCCCGGAACAATACGAGCCAGTTTTGCTTTTTATAATACCAAAGAAGAAATTGACGTTATGGTAGAAGCTGTAAAAAAAGCACAGCTCATGTTATCCTAAAAATTGAATAAAATGAAACTATTCACAGTACTATTATTGAGTGTTTTGCTTGGCAAAAGTTGTTCAAGTCAAACCAAAAATGATTTGAAAACTGCCATTTTGGAATATACCGCCAATACCAGAGGTTTTTACCAAAAAATTAGTATCAAAGATCAAATGGTTTCGGTTTCGAATGACAGAAGCGGCAAGGATGAACCAGTTGCCACAAAAATTTCGGATGCAGATTGGAAGGAATTGGTTGGCTATTTTGAAACCATAAATTTAGATGATTTTACCTCTTTAAAAGCGCCAACAGAGAAACGTTTTCATGATGGTGCCGCCATTGCAAATTTGAAAGTGATTTATAAGGACAAGACTTATGAGACCAACGCTTTCGACCACGGGTATCCACCGGCAGAAATTAAAAAAATAGTGGTCAAAATTAATTCACTTGCTAAAGACGAATAATGACAATAAAAGAAATACAAGAAGAAATAATTGACGAGTTTTCGATGTTTGATGACTGGATGCAGCGTTATGAATACATCATTGATTTAGGTAAAAATTTACCCTTAATACAAGAAGCGTATAAAACAGACGATAATATTATCAAGGGGTGTCAATCGAAAGTTTGGCTGAAAGGAGAACAAAATGACGATACAATAGTCTTTACCGCCGATAGCGACGCCATTTTGACCAAGGGAATTATCGCGATATTGATTCGGGTTTTTTCAAACCAAAAAGCTTTTGATATCTTGGAAGCCAATACTGAATTTATTGACAAAATTGGACTAAAGGAGCATTTATCTCCAACACGCGCCAATGGACTGGTTTCGATGATAAAAAATATAAAAATGTACGCATTGGCATTCGATGCAAAAAAATAAAAAAGTATGGAACAAGCAATCGACACAAACCTATTAGGAATTGAAATTGTAGCAAAACTCAAAACAATCTACGATCCAGAGATTCCGGTTGATATTTATGAATTAGGATTAATTTATGACGTAATGGTGAACACCGATTACGAAGTAAAAATATTGATGACATTAACCTCCCCAAACTGTCCCGTGGCGGAAAGTTTACCAAGGGAAGTGGAAGAGAAAGTAAAATCAATCGAGCATGTAAAAGACGCCGAAGTAGAAATTACGTTCGATCCGCCTTGGAGCAAAGATTTGATGAGCGAAGAGGCCAAGTTAGAACTGGGAATGCTTTAGAAAAAGTGTTCGGTGTTCAGTTTTTTAGTGTTCAGTTGATTGCTAATCACTAAAAAACTGAAAACTGATTAACTAAATACTAAATTATGGATGAAATTGCAAACAGAGTGGCAAATAGTGCCTTGGAGGTTTTTGATCTCGAAGACTACTATCCAAAGGGAATTCGGTCACAAATCGATATTTCGCTCTGGCTTCTTGAAGGTTTATTGCTGAAAGAAAAAGACTTTAGATTGCATTTACAACAACACGATTGGTCAAAATACCAAAACCAATATATTGCCATCAATTGCAGTACTGACGCCATTGTTCCCACTTGGGCTTCGATTTTGGTTGCGATTCAATTAGCTCCTTATGCCCAGAAAATCGTAAACGGAACCATCGAAGACTTGGATTCGGCGCTATACGAAGAACTACTGGCTAAAATCGATTATTCGGTGTATGAAAACAAAGCCGTAATTATAAAAGGCTGTTCAAAAAAACCCGTGCCCATGAGTGCTTACATCCTGGCCGCACATTATTTGCAACCCTTTGCCCGAAGCATTATGTACGGAGAAGCCTGTTCTGCAGTACCTCTTTTTAAAGCGCCCAAAAAAGGGTAGTTTTTGGAGTTTTTAGTATCTTTACTATTCCAAAAACAGTAAACATGAAAAAACCCTTATTTTACCTGGGATTTATTTTGGCGATGCTTTCGGTAAATGCACAAGAAACTGCAAAGGACACCTCAAAACTTTGGACAAAAAAAGGGCAAATCACCCTACTTTTTAACCAATCGATATTTAATAATAAATGGCTGGCTGGTGGCACATCCAACTTTGCTGGGAATTTATGGCTAAATTACGATTTCAATTACAAAAAAGGAGCCGTGATTTGGGACAACAAATGTATTGTTGCTTACGGTTTAACGAAAATAAAAGCGGCAGACAGAGCCTCAAAAACCGATGACCGACTGGAGTTGAATTCGCTTTGGGGCAAGAAAGCTTCTGGCGAATGGTACTATTCGATTTTTTTTAATTTCAAGACCCAAATGGATAGCGGTTTTGATGTAAACCAAAATAAAATTTCTCGTTTTTTTTCACCTGCTTATTTTCAATTTGGGCCTGGAATATTATGGAAAAAAAACAATGATTTAAGTTTGAATTTTGCACCAACTACGGCCAAATTAATAGTAGTGGGCAATCATTTTACTGAATTGGGGCCTTCCTTTGGTGTTTTGCAGGGCGACAACTCCAGATTTGAATTTGGCGCAAGCATTTCGGCCTATTGTAAATTGAATTTAATCACCAATGTTTCTCTGGAAAACAGACTCAATTTATATTCTAATTATTTAGAAGATCCTCAAAATGTTGATGCAGATTATCAAATCAACGTCATAATGAAAATCAACAGATTCCTTTCGGCCAATATCGCCTTTCAAACTATTTATGACGACAATGCCATAAAAGCGGTTCAGATAAGGGAGGTTTTTGGTCTGGGAGCGAATTATGGGTTCTAAAAGTGATTTTCGCTATTCTTCTTTCTCCACGGCGTCCTTGTAATCTGGATACAAAAACTTATTGTAAGGAAATCGTGTAATATGAATTTGTCTTACGGCTTCATAAACAAGTTCTCGAAATTCTTCGAAATTTTCTTTTTGGGTAGCCGAAATAAACAAGGCATTTTGTTCTCCCACACGACTCATCCAGGTTTCTTTCCATTCTTCGAGCGTGAAATGTCTAGGTGTTTTTTCGGTCATTAAATCATCTTCGTCGATGGTCAAATGTTGGTACGCATCAATTTTGTTGAAAACCATAATCACTGGTTTGTTATTCGCTTTTATGTCTAACAAAGTTTGATTTACCGATGCAATATGGTCTTCGAATTCGGGATGCGAAATATCGACAACGTGCAATAACAAATCGGCTTCCCGAACTTCATCTAGCGTACTTTTGAAGGAATCTACGAGTTGTGTTGGTAATTTTCTGATAAAACCTACGGTGTCCGATAGTAAGAAAGGTAGGTTTTTAATCACCACTTTCCGGACCGTAGTGTCCAGAGTGGCAAAAAGTTTGTTTTCGACAAAAACATCGCTTTTGCCAATGGCATTCATCAAAGTCGATTTGCCCACATTGGTGTAACCCACTAAAGCTACTCGAACCATCGCACCACGATTGCCTCTTTGGGTTCCCATTTGTTTGTCGATAGCTTTTATTTTTTCTTTCAAAAGGGAAATTCTATCACGAACGATACGTCTGTCGGTTTCAATCTCCGTTTCTCCAGGCCCACGCATCCCGATTCCACCTTTTTGACGTTCGAGATGTGTCCACAAACCCGATAATCTAGGCAACAAATAGATGCATTGTGCTAGTTCTACCTGGGTTCTGGCATAAGAAGTTTCGGCTCTTTGTGCAAAAATATCGAGTATCAGATTGGTTCTGTCCAAGATTTTGCAATCTATTATTTTGGAAATATTCTTTTGTTGGGAGGGCGTTAATTCATCATCGAATACCAATGACGATATGTTGTTTTCTTTTACAAAAAGATGTATTTCTTCTATTTTTCCGGTTCCCACAAAAGTCTTGGGATTAGGGCGTTCCATTTTTTGCGAAAACCTTTTTATTACTTGACCACCAGCGGTAAAGGTCAAAAACTCTAGCTCGTCCAGATATTCCTTGAGCTTCTCCTCGCTTTGGTTTTGGGTAATAATACCGACGATTGCCGTTTTTTCAAAATTCAGTACTTCTTTTTCTAACATGACTTTATATAAAACTACAAATTTAGTGATTTGCTAGGGACTTTGGGACGTATAGGATTGTAAAAATGCTTATTTGCTTATAGAATTAAACCTAGTCGATTGCCTTAATTTTTGAAACCATCAAGGCAATCAAAAATCCAAAGACCCCAATAAAAGCGAAGGAAAATCGCAAATTTGTTAGTTCAGCAATATACCCAATAATAGGTGGCCCCATCAAAAACCCTAGAAAACTAATACTCGAAACCGCTGTTAAGGCTTCGGCAGTTGGAATGTTTGGGTGTTTTCCTGCAATACTATAAAGCGTGGGTATAATGGTAGAAACGCCAAGGCCTACAAACATAAAAGCAATCGTACAAGGTACTAAATATGGAAAAAATACGGCTGTAAACAAACCCAACGAAATCATAACACCACTAATTTGCAACACCCTTTTTCGTCCAAATTTAGAAATTAGACCATCACCAAAAAAACGACCACACGCCATCATTATCATAAAAGAGGTATAGCCCAAAACGACCAACGCGCTTGGAGCTTTAACAATTTCTTTGAAATAAACGCCACTCCAATCGAACATTACACCTTCGCTTGCCAAAGAGCAAAACCCAATTATCCCTAATAAAATTAGACTTTTATCGCGTTTACGAAATCCTTTTTGTTTTTCTGTTTTGAGGATTTCTTTCACTTTTATCAAATATTTGAAATTAAAAAAAACCAACAAAACTATAACAGTAGCAATGCCCATAAAATGCCTGTAAGGCGAAAGTCCAAATCTTAACATTATAAGTCCAACTAAAGCACCAGTAAATCCTGCCAAACTCCACACTCCATGAAAAGTAGTCATTATAGTTCGTTTGAAAAGCGCTTCGGTGTAGACACCTTGGGTGTTTACAGAAATATTAGACAAGTTGGCAAAGATTCCTAAAGCATATAAACTAAGAGCTAATTGCCAAGCATTCTTTGCTAATCCTATATTAGTCAAGCTAAAAACATACATTAATATTGAAAACAAAAGAATTCTATGACTCCCAAAACGAGTGACTAGTTTTCCCGAAAAATACATCATCGTGAGCTGCCCAACTGGAATTGCAAACAAAATAGTTCCTAGCTGCCCATTGCTTAGATTTAAAGCGGTTTTAATATCGGGAATTCGGCTCGCCCAAGAGGCAAAACACAATCCTGTACTAAAATAAAACATCGAAACCGCCAAGCGAATTCGGTTTAAATACGCGGCTTTTAACTCTCGATATTTTTTATTGGGTTTGCCAATGGTTTTATTTTCTCCTAAAAAGTTTACATCGATCAAAATAATGACATTTAGAATTGTTGTGGTTTCAAAATTACAAAAAGCATTTTCTTATATCTTAACCCCCATTTTTTTACCCCCTTATTTTTTATAAATGGGCATAATTTTTTTATTTTCGTTGCTAATAATCGCTGCGTCAATTATTTGCATAACATTAACTCCGTCGTGAGCAGAAACTGGTTCTGGTTTGTTGAAAGCAATAGATTGATACACACCCTCGAAAAAGCCGTAGTAATTTCCTTGAAGTGTTGGCACTATTTCTCTGATGATTTTGCCATCGATTTCAGTATGCAAAAGCCCTTCATTCCCCACATTTTCTGTTCCCCAAGAATCAAGGTTTGGTTTTTTGCCCAGTTTCAATTCGTCTTCTTGAACATCGCCACGATGTTTTAAGAAAGAACCTTTTTTGCCATGAACGAAATACGCAGGATTGGGTTCTCGTACAAAAAAACCAGCTTTTATTCGAACTCTAAAATCAGGGTAATACAATAGAATATCGATGTAATCATCAACAAGTGTAGCTTCTCGAATCAATCTTATATCTGCAAAAATAGCTTCTGGCATCCCAAACAAAAACAAGGCTTGATCGATAATGTGAGGTCCCAAATCTTTCAGAATCCCTGCGCCAGGATTGGCGGATTCCTTGTGTTGTTTGGGACTCAAAACAGGGTTGTAGCGGTCAAAGTGGAATTCCGCTTCGACGATATCCCCTAACATCCCATCATCGATTATTTTTTTTACGGTTTTGAAATCGCTGTCCCACCTCCTATTTTGGAAAACGGACAGTTTCAATCGGTTCTCTTTTGCCAAAGCGTCCAATTCCTGCGCTTCGGCAACGGTGGTCGTGAAGGCTTTTTCTACAACGGCATGTTTTCCGGCAAGCAAGACTTTTTTAGCGTACTCAAAATGAGTGGCTACAGGCGTGTTCACGATGACCAAATCGATTGTGGCATCCTCCAAAATGAATTCTAAACTGGGAAAGCTTTTGGTTTCGGGATAATCCTCTTGTATCCGCTTTTCGCTTCTTTCCCAAGAACCAATGAGTTCAAAACCGGGATGAAGTTCCAAAAACGGAGCATGAAAAACTTTTCCTGACATTCCGTATGACAAGAGTGCTGTTTTTATTTTTTGCATAATTGATTTTTAGATTTTAGAGTATAGATTTTAGATTAGTTGGAATGGACCGTTAATTTTAGATTTTCAAGATTATTAAAATTGACGGTTTCGTATTTATTACACGAAATCTAAACTCTGAAATTTGAACTCTAAAATTTATTTAGCTCTTTCGTATTGTTTTGGCCACAGAATATCGACACCAAGTTCTTTAGCAAAATCAAAGGGCAAGTATGGGTTTCTCAAGGATTCCCTAGCAAATAAAACCAAGTCGGCTTGTCCTGATGCGACAATTGCCTCCGCTTGAACTGCTTCGGTGATTAATCCCACTGCTCCAGTCAAAATTCCTGTTTCCTCTTTAATTCTCTCCGCAAAAGGCACTTGATAGTTGGGTCCTAGCGGGATATTTTGATGTGAAACCAATCCACCAGAGGAAACGTCAATCAAATCGACGCCTTTTTCTTTCATTATTTTCGAAAGCTGTACCGATTCTTCAATATTCCAACCATCATCAGCCCAATCTGAAGCAGATATTCTCACGAATAAAGGCAAATCAGCAGGCCATTCGGATTGAACGGCTTCCAAAACTTCCAGTAACAACCGAATTCTGTTTTCGAAACTTCCGCCGTACTCATCCGTTCTCACATTGGACAAAGGCGACAGGAATTCATGCAACAAATAACCGTGTGCAGCGTGAATTTCTACCACTTTAAAACCGGCTTGCAGCGCTCTTTTGGTCGCCGATTTAAAATCGGAAATTACTTTATGAATTCCGACTTTGTCCAAGGTAATGGGTGGTTTTTCATTGGAATAATACCCCACTGCACTTGGCGCAACCATATCCCAGCCCCCATCGGCTCCCATCAGTTTTTTATTGCCTTTCCAGGGTTCTGAAACGCTCGCTTTTCTGCCGGCATGTGCCAATTGTATTCCAGGAATCGCATTTTGGGAAACAATAAACCGGTTGATAGATTGCAATTTTTCGATATGTTCGTTTTTCCAAAGGCCCAAATCTCCAGGAGAAATTCGACCTTCGGGAGAAACGGCAGTCGCTTCCTGAATTATTAAAGATGCGCCACCACTGGCTCGACTTCCCAGATGCACCAGATGCCAATCATTGGCAAATCCATCGCTTGCGGAATATTGGCACATGGGTGAAATGACAATTCTATTTTTGAATGTGAGGCTTTTTATTTGGAGTGTCGAAAATAATTTTGATTTCATGGCTTTATTTTTAAATAAGGAAAGCTCCCAATGCTAGCTAAAATTGGTTTTAAAAAAGTAAAGTTACTGCACATTTAGAAAAGTAAAAAGAGAAATAGGGCATTAATTAACAAATTATTATTGTGTTAGCCAAAAGTAAACCTTTGCAACTAAAATAGAAAGTCTTACTTTTGTGCACTATACCGAATTTAAAACCAAGAAATGGAAATAGTTATCAAGCTTTCTCAATTTTTATTGAGTCTCTCCTTACTGATTGTACTTCACGAATTAGGACATTTTATTCCTGCAAAATTATTTAAAACTAGAGTCGAAAAATTCTACTTGTTTTTTGACATCAAATTTTC
Organism: uncultured Flavobacterium sp.; assembly: GCA_964535705.1. GTDB lineage: Bacteria > Bacteroidota > Bacteroidia > Flavobacteriales > Flavobacteriaceae > Flavobacterium. Next base: position 1,340 of record CAZHVE010000030.1, on the reverse strand, counting down.
TTTGTTTAAAAAGAAAATTGGTGAAACCGAATATGGAATTGGTTGGTTGCCGCTTGGTGGCTATGTGAAAATTTCGGGAATGATTGACGAAAGCATGGACAAAGAGCAAATGGCTTTGCCTCCACAACCTTGGGAATTTCGCTCAAAACCAGCTTGGCAGCGTTTGATTATTATGCTTGGCGGTGTTATGGTCAACTTTATTCTGGCCTTTGTAATCTATATCGGGATGGCGTATGCTTATGGTGATTTATACCTCAATAATTCAGAATTAAAAGATGGAATTGCAGTTACCAGTATTGTTGGAGAAGAATTGGGTTTCAAAACAGGTGACAAAATAATCACCATTGATGGCGAAAAAATTGCTCATTTTGACGATATTCCGATGAAAATTTTGTTTTCAAAATCGGCTTTAATTAGCAGAAACGGAGCGGAGCAAACATTGAATTTTCCTATAGATTTAATTGACAAAGTGTTGAAAGGCGAAAAAAAACGTCCATTTATTGGATTGAGAGAGCCATTAATGGTGGGTGCAGTACTTGATTCAACGGCAAATAGCAAAGTGTTTTTACCAAAAGATATTATTCAATCTGTCAATGGAATACCAACAAAATATGCCGATCAAGTTATCGAAATTCTAAAAGCTAATAAAAACAAGACTGTAGATGCGGTTGTCTTAAGAGACGAAAAGCAAGTCGCTGTGCAGGTTCAAATAAACAAAGAAGGTAAATTAGGAATTGGTATCGCTTCGTTAGGCGTTAAAAGCCTTGAAAAATTGGGCATTTATAAATTCAGCCAAGTTGAGTATGGCTTTTTCGAATCGTTTTCAGTAGGAATCGAAAAAGGAAAAAATCAATTAGTAGGTTATGGGGCGCAGTTAAAAGCAATTTTTAATCCAGAAACAGGTGCTTATAAAGGTGTAGGTGGATTTAAAGCGATTTTTGATATTTTCCCAAGCACCTGGAGCTGGGAAGTGTTTTGGAATATTACCGCTTTGTTATCTATTATGCTTGGAGTGATGAATTTATTGCCTATTCCAGCATTAGATGGAGGACATGTTTTGTTTTTATTATACGAAATAATTAGCGGCAGAAAACCAAGTGATAAGTTTTTAGAGAATGCCCAAATGGTTGGTTTTGTTTTACTTATATCGTTGTTGCTTTTTGCAAATGGAAACGATATTTATAAGGCAATCATAGGAAAATAATATAATATAAATTTTTTATAGATTTTATTTGCTTCAAAAAAATTAAGCACTATATTTGCAACCGCTTTAAAAGGTAACACACCTTCCTTCTTAGCTCAGTTGGTTAGAGCATCTGACTGTTAATCAGAGGGTCCTT
>CAZHVE010000029.1:0-26439 GCA_964535705.1 uncultured Flavobacterium sp. | reverse complement strand
TATACGATTCAAGTATTAGAAAACCTTTAGTTATAGGTGATAAAACGTATCACGATGTAACAGTAGATGTTGCTGCACCTGTCGAAGGTAAGGCAAACAAACAGTGGTGGATTGTTTTTTCAATCGCACTTGCAGCTTTCCTTTGGGGAATGGGCTGTATCATTTACACTATTTCAACAGGTATTGGAACTTGGGGATTAAATAAAACAGTAGGTTGGGCTTGGGATATTACGAACTTCGTTTGGTGGGTAGGTATTGGTCACGCGGGAACCTTAATTTCCGCAGTACTTTTATTATTCCGTCAACGCTGGAGAATGGCAATTAACCGCTCTGCGGAAGCCATGACTATTTTCTCAGTTATTCAAGCAGGTTTGTTTCCAATTATCCACATGGGTCGTCCTTGGTTAGCGTATTGGGTTTTACCAATACCCAATCAGTTTGGTTCACTTTGGGTAAATTTTAACTCTCCATTACTTTGGGATGTATTCGCAATTTCTACTTATCTTTCGGTATCACTAGTTTTCTGGTGGACAGGTTTATTGCCTGATTTTGCTATGATTAGAGATAGAGCGGTTACCCCTTTTAATAAAAGAGTGTATTCAATATTAAGTTTCGGATGGAGCGGTAGAGCAAAAGATTGGCAGCGTTTCGAAGAAGTTTCACTTGTGCTTGCTGGATTGGCAACACCATTGGTACTTTCGGTACATACTATTGTATCTATGGACTTTGCAACATCTGTAATTCCAGGTTGGCACACGACTATATTTCCTCCTTATTTTGTTGCTGGAGCGGTTTTCTCTGGTTTTGCAATGGTTAATACTTTACTTATCATCATGAGAAAAGTTTCTAATTTAGAAGCATACATTACGATTCAGCACATCGAATTAATGAATATTGTAATTATGATTACAGGTTCTATAGTTGGTGTTGCTTATATTACAGAGCTTTTTGTAGCTTGGTATTCAGGAGTTGAATACGAACAATATGCATTCTTAAATAGAGCTACAGGTCCATATTGGTGGGCGTATTGGTCAATGATGACTTGTAATGTGTTTTCTCCACAATTTATGTGGTTCAAAAAATTGAGAACGAGTATTATGTTTTCTTTCATAATTTCTATAGTTGTAAATATTGGAATGTGGTTCGAAAGATTTGTAATTATTGTAACTTCATTGCATAGGGATTACCTTCCGTCTTCTTGGACAATGTTTTCGCCTACCTTTGTAGACATTGGTATTTTCATAGGAACAATCGGTTTCTTCTTTGTTTTATTTTTGCTTTATGCAAGAACATTCCCTGTAATTGCTCAGGCGGAAGTAAAAACTATTTTGAAAGCAACAGGAGAAAATTATATTAGAGACAGAGCAGCAAAAAAAGATTCACACCATGAGTAATAAAGTAATATACGCCATTTATAATGACGATGATGTATTGATGGATGCCGTTAAGAAAACGCGAACTGCACATCATCATATCGAAGAAATTTTCACCCCTTTTCCGGTTCACGGCTTGGATAAAGCAATGGGACTGGCACCAACAAGATTAGCTATTTGTGCATTTATATATGGCTTGTGCGGTTTATCATTCGGAACTTGGATGATGAATTATATCATGATTCAGGATTGGCCACAAGATATCGGAGGAAAACCTAGTTTTAGTTACATACAAAACATGCCGGCATTTGTTCCGATTATGTTTGAAGAAACCGTATTTTTTGCAGCTCATTTAATGGTAATTACTTTTTATATGAGAAGTAGATTATGGCCATTTAAGCAAGCTGAAAACCCAGATGTGAGAACCACTGACGACCATTTTTTGATGGAAGTATCCATAAATGATAATGAAAAAGAGCTCGTTGCCTTTTTTGAAAATACGGGAGCGGTAGAAGTTAAAGTAATAGAAAAGCATTAATTGTCGATATGAAAGGTATATATAAAATAACACTTTTAGTATGTATAACGATATTAGTTTCGTCTTGTAAAAATAATTCGAATCCTAATTATCAATACTTCCCAAATATGTATGAGTCTGTTGGTTATGAAACCTATGCAGAATCAGCGGCTTTTAAAGACGGTAAAGAAGGTCAACTTCCTGCTGCGGGTTCCATAAAAAGAGGCTTTGTACCTTATGAATATGAAAATTCAACAGCCGGTTATGAATTAGCTAAATTGAATTCAAAATCTCCTCTAGACACAGTTTCTGTAAAGGAATACGATAAGTCTAAAGAATTGTACGGGATTTATTGTGCTATTTGTCATGGAGATGCAGGAAACGGTCAAGGTAAACTAGTAACACAAGGTAAATACCTTGGTATACCAAATTACAAGGACAGAGTTATAACGGAAGGTAGCGTTTATCATGTTTTAACTTATGGTTTAAATTCGATGGGTTCTTATGCCAATCAATTGAATCAACACGAACGTTGGTTGGTATCAAAATACGTTTTAGAACTGAAAGCTAAATTATAATTGTAGAACAAAATCATCATAATAGATATGTATACATTTTCAAGTAAATTAAAAACATTTTCTCTAATTCTAATGGTCTTAGGTCTTTTAGGTATTGGATATGGTTTTTTATCTGCACCCAAAAACAGTCAAGAAGTGGAAGCTCTTTTAGCTTCGGATGCTCACGGAAGTTCTCACGAAGCCCCTCATGCAACTACTGAAACTCATGTTGCAACTCCAGGGGAACACGTATCAAAAGAAGTTACACATGAAGCTGCAGCACAACATGATTCAATTGAAGCTCCAGTTGTTGCCGAAGTAGCTCCTGTTTCGAATGAATCTCATGAGGCTAAATCTGACACTCATGAAGTTGATGCTCATGCAGAACATCAAGAACATGTAGAGCATGTTTTGCATCAATTACAAAACAAACCTTGGGCTGCATTGTATGTTGCTTGTATCTTTTTTATGTTGGTTTCACTTGGGGTTTTAGCTTTTTATGCTATTCAGCAAGTGGCTCAAGCCGGTTGGTCACCAGTATTGTTTAGAGTAATGCAAGGGATTACTGCTTATTTGCCTGTAGGTTCTGTATTGTTTTTTATCTTTTTGATACTTTGTGGATTGCATTTTAATCATTTATTTGTTTGGTTAGATCCAGAAGTTGTTGCTCAGGATAAGCTAATTTCAGCTAAATCAGGATATTTAAACTTTCCATTTTGGATTATTAGAGCTGCAATTTTCTTGACAGGATGGAATCTTTACCGATATTATTCCAGAAAAAATTGTTTGGCACAAGACGAATCCAATGACAACAGTTTTTACAAAAAGAATTTCAAAATATCTGCCGGTTTCTTAGTTTTCTTTATTGTAACTGAATCTATTATGTCTTGGGATTGGATTATGTCTGTAGACCCGCACTGGTTTAGTACTTTGTTTGGATGGTATGTTTTTGCTAGTTTCCTTGTAAGTGGTGTTACTATAATTTGCTTGGTAACATTATATTTAAAATCAAAAGGGTATCTAGAGCACGTAAATACAAGTCATATTCACGATTTAGCAAAATTCATGTTTGGTTTTAGTGTGTTTTGGACCTACTTATGGTTTTCCCAATTTATGCTTATTTGGTATGCTAACATACCCGAAGAAGTTACTTATTTTGTAACTAGAATAAATGATTATAATTTACCTTTCTTTGGTGCAGTAGCTATGAATTTCTTATTTCCAGTATTGATTTTAATCAATACTGATTTCAAGAGAATAAATTGGATATTAGTAATGGCTGGAGTAGTTATTTTATTAGGTCATTATATAGATTTTTTCAATATGATTATGCCAGGTACTGTTGGAGACCAATGGTTTATCGGTGTTTCTGAAATAGCATCGGTTCTCTTCTTTTTAGGATTATTTATTTATGTCGTTTTTACTGCATTGACAAAAGCACCATTGTTGCCAAAAAGAAATCCGTTTATTGAAGAAAGTAAACATTTTCATTATTAATATTTAAAGAAAAATTAGATGACAAGTTTGTTGGTAATTATAGTTTTAGTTCTATTGGCTATTGCATTGTGGCAATTAACTAAAATATTCGATTTGACTCAAGTAGGCGTAAGCAAGGATGAATCTCAAGTGGCTAATGATAGCGATAATAACATTCAAGGTTATTTGATGTTTGGTTTCTTAGCTTTCATTTATATTTTTACCATTTATGGATTGTTCAAATGGGGGCCTTTGGTGCTGCATACGCCTGCATCAGAACACGGAGGTACAGTTGATAGTTTGATGAATATTACTTGGATGGTTATTTTCTTTGTTCAAGCTATTACACAAGTATTGTTGCATTATTTTGCTTTTAAATACCGAGGTAATAAAAATCAAAAAGCCTTGTATTTTTCGGATAGTACCAAATTAGAAATTATTTGGAGTGGTATTCCCGCATTAGTTTTGGCTGTTTTAATCCTTTACGGATTGTATGCTTGGACAAATATAATGTTTATAGATGAAGATGAAGATACTGTTGTAATCGAATTATATGCACAACAATTCAATTGGACGGCGAGATATTCTGGTAATGACAATGTTCTTGGAAAGGTTAATGTTAGACTTATTGAGGGGGTTAATTCCTTAGGGGTTGATCTTTCTGATCCAAACGCACAAGATGATATTGTTATAAAAGAGTTACATATTCCAAAAGGTAAAAAAATACACTTCAAATTCCGTTCTCAAGATGTTCTGCATTCTGCTTATTTCCCCTATTTTAGAGCCCAAATGAACTGTGTTCCCGGCATGGTAACGGAATTTGCTTTTACACCAATATACACTACTGATGAGTATCGTGAATTACCATATATGATAGAAAAAGTCAAGAACATTAATAAAATAAGATCTGACAAGAGTTTAGAATTAGTAGCTAACGGAGCAACAGCATTAGATCCTTACGCCTTTGATTTTTTATTGCTTTGTAACAAAATCTGTGGTGCTTCTCATTACAACATGCAATTGAAACTAGTTGTTGACACCCCAGAAGATTACAAAAAATGGCTAAGCGTAAAGCCTACAGTTGTTCAGGAAGTTAAAACTGCCAATGCCTCAGCGACAGCTTCGGATGGAATAGCTAAGGATTCTACTAAACCCAAGGATACTTCCGCTATGGGTAAAATAGCGATGAAATAATTATTTAAGAATATTTAAAGTACACATATATGTCAGCAGAAGGTCACGATCAAGCACAAGATCACGCACACGAACACCACCATAAAGACACTTTTATTACTAAATATATTTTTAGTATAGATCACAAAATGATTGCCAAACAATACTTGTTAACAGGTATTATTATGGGTGTTATTGGTGTTGCTATTTCTTTGCTTTTTAGATTACAATTGGCTTGGCCAGAACAGTCTTTCAAAATCTTTAGTATTGTACTTGGCGATAGTTATGCTCCTGATGGAGTAATGCTAAACGATAGGTATTTAGCATTGGTAACGATTCACGGAACAATAATGGTATTCTTTGTTCTAACCGCTGCCTTAAGTGGTACGTTTAGTAATTTGTTAATTCCTCTTCAATTGGGTGCCAGGGATATGGCATCGGGATTTTTAAATATGGTATCTTATTGGTTATTTTTTCTTTCTAGTGTTTTAATGGTATCCTCACTTTTTGTTGAATCAGGACCAGCATCTGCAGGATGGACTATTTACCCACCATTAAGTGCTTTGCCACAAGCTATCCCAGGTTCTGGAGCAGGTATGACTCTTTGGTTGGTTTCAATGGCAGTTTTTATTGCTGCTTCTTTAATGGGATCATTGAACTATATTGTAACCGTTATTAATTTACGAACTAAAGGAATGTCATTGACTAGAATGCCTCTTACAATATGGGCTTTCTTTGTTACTGCTATCATTGGAGTTATTTCGTTCCCGGTATTATTATCCGCTGCTTTGTTGTTAATTTTTGACAGAAGTTTCGGAACCTCATTTTTCTTATCCGATATCTATATCGCTGGTGAGGTTTTACATTATCAAGGGGGTTCGCCGGTATTGTTTGAACACCTATTTTGGTTCTTGGGTCATCCTGAAGTTTATATTATTTTGCTTCCTGCTTTGGGTATCACTTCAGAAGTTCTTGCAACCAATTCTCGTAAGCCTATTTTTGGATACAGAGCTATGATTATGTCTATTTTGGCAATTGCATTTTTATCTACCATAGTTTGGGGTCACCACATGTTTATTACGGGGATGAATCCGTTCCTTGGATCGGTGTTTACATTTACCACTTTATTGATTGCTATTCCTTCGGCCGTAAAGGCATTTAACTATATCACTACTTTGTGGAAAGGTAATTTACAATTGAACCCTGCCATGTTGTTTTCGATCGGTTTGGTCTCTACTTTTATAACGGGTGGTTTAACAGGAATTATTCTTGGAGATAGTACTTTAGATATTAATGTACATGATACTTATTTTGTAGTGGCTCACTTCCACTTGGTAATGGGGATTTCTGCTCTTTACGGAATGTTTGCTGGGATCTATCATTGGTTTCCAAAAATGTTTGGAAGAATGTTGAATAAAAATCTTGGATATATTCACTTTTGGGCAACTGCAGTTTGTGCTTATGGGGTGTTTTTTCCAATGCATTTTATAGGATTGGCAGGATTGCCAAGGCGTTATTATACTAATACTAACTTTCCGTTATTCGACGACTTACAAAATGTAAATGTACTGATTACAGTTTTTGCTTTAATAGGTGGGGCATTCCAATTGGTATTTTTGTACAACTTCTTCAGTAGTATCTTCTACGGTAAGAGAACGGTTCAAAATCCATGGAAATCGAATACTTTAGAATGGACAGCGCCTATTGAACATATTCACGGGAACTGGCATGGAGCAATACCTGAAGTACACCGTTGGCCTTATGATTATAGTAAACCAGGTCATGATGAAGATTTTGTTCCTCAAAATGTTCCTATGAAAGAGGGTGAAGAAGTCTTACACCATTAATATATTTCAATACAATACTAAAATGCCTTTCGTTAGAAAGGCATTTTTATTTGTTGCTAACTTTGTTATATTTGTAGCATGAATGAAAATTTAGACCCTACAACCAACGGCTACAATCCAGAGGAGCTTGATCTCGAAAAAAGGCTAAGGCCCTTGACTTTTGATGATTTTGCAGGTCAGGAACAAATATTGGAAAACCTAAAAGTTTTCGTTCAGGCAGCGAATCAAAGAAATGAAGCACTTGATCACACGCTGTTTCATGGGCCTCCAGGATTAGGAAAAACGACTTTGGCAAACATACTTGCCAATGAGTTGCAAGTGGGAATAAAAATCACTTCAGGACCCGTTTTAGACAAGCCAGGAGATTTAGCAGGTTTGTTGACTAATCTCGAAGAAAGAGACGTCTTGTTTATTGATGAAATTCATCGGTTGAGTCCAATAGTTGAAGAATATTTGTATTCGGCAATGGAGGATTTCAAGATTGATATTATGATTGAGTCTGGGCCTAATGCCAGAACGGTGCAAATTAATCTAAATCCATTTACCTTAATTGGCGCTACTACGCGTTCTGGTTTGTTGACCGCGCCAATGCGAGCCCGTTTCGGAATATCCTCTCGGTTGCAATATTACACTACAGAACTTTTAACTTCCATAGTCGAACGAAGTGCTACTATTTTAAAAATGCCCATTTCTATGGAAGCCGCGATCGAAATTGCGGGTCGAAGTAGGGGGACACCTCGTATTGCCAATGCTTTACTCCGTCGCGTGCGTGATTTTGCCCAAATCAAAGGCAATGGCACCATAGACATTGAAATTGCTCGTTATGCACTTAAAGCATTAAATGTTGATGCGCATGGTTTGGACGAAATGGACAATAAAATTCTAAATACAATTATCGATAAATTCAAAGGAGGGCCTGTTGGTTTATCTACTTTGGCGACAGCCGTATCCGAAAGTAGTGAAACTATAGAAGAAGTTTACGAGCCGTTTCTGATTCAAGAAGGTTTCATTATGCGAACACCAAGAGGTCGTGAAGTTACCGAGAAGGCATACAAGCATCTTGGAAAAGTAAGAACAAATATTCAGGAGGGGCTTTTTTAAACTTTCAGTTGATAAATAACAAAGAAAAATATACAACTTTTATAAAATCCGAAGCCAAGCGCCTCGGGTTTTTGTCTTGTGGTATATCCAAAGCAGGATTTTTGGAAGAGGAAGCCCCGCGTTTAGAAAATTGGTTAAATAAGCAAATGAACGGTCAAATGTCCTATATGGAAAACAACTTTGACAAGCGATTGAATCCAACTTTATTGGTCGATGATGCCAAAAGCGTTGTATCACTTTTGTTGAATTATTATCCTTCCGAATTCCAAAATCAAGATTCCTATAAAATTTCAAAATATGCCTATGGCCAGGACTACCATTTTGTCATCAAGGAAAAACTCAAGGAACTGTTGTTTTCTATTCAATCGACTATAGGAGAAGTTTCGGGGCGGGCTTTTGTGGATTCTGCACCGGTTCTCGACAAAGCTTGGGCATCCAAAAGCGGTTTGGGATGGATTGGCAAGAATAGCAATCTGATAACTCAACAAGTCGGCTCTTTTTATTTCATTGCGGAACTCATTATTGATTTGGATTTAGAATATGATCAAGCAACCACTGACCATTGCGGCAGCTGCACGGCCTGTATTGATGCTTGTCCAACTCAGGCTATTGTTGCACCTTATGTGGTTGACGGTAGCAAATGTATTTCGTATTTCACCATAGAGCTCAAAGAAAATATTCCCCATGAAATGAAAGGGAAGTTTGATGATTGGGCTTTTGGTTGCGACGTATGTCAAGATGTGTGTCCTTGGAATAAATTTTCAAAACCACATGATGAACCACTTTTCAATCCCAATCCAGAATTAGTGTCAATGTCAAAAAATGACTGGAAAGAAATTACTGAAGAAACTTTCAAAGCGGTGTTCAAAAACTCTCCATTGAAAAGAGCAAAATTCGAAGGCTTAAAACGAAATGTTGAATTTTTGGGATAAATATTTTTAAATTTAATTTGCGCCAAAAATTATTTTTATAATTCTCTTTATATTAAATATTTTTTTTAAATTTATAATCCACTAAAAATTATTCTATTATGACGGTAAATCAAATTTTGAGCAAGAAAGGAAAGGAAGTGTATTCAGTACTGTCAACGATTACTGTATTTGAGGCTTTGGGGGTAATGAGCGAAAAAAACATTGGGGCAATTTTGGTAATAGAAGACGAAATGTTAAAAGGAATATTATCCGAAAGGGATTATGCCCGAAAAATTGCTCTTAAAGCCAAGTCTTCAAAGAAAACATTCGTACATGAAATTATGGAAGAAAATGTGATAACGGTGAAGCCAACAGATAACTTAGATTATTGCATGGAATTGATGTACACGAAAAAAGTAAGACATTTGCCAGTTATAGACAATGGTAAAATAATAGGTATTGTCTCTATTGGTGACGTAGTCAAATCAATAATAGATATTCAAAAAGACACAATCCAATATTTGGATTCTTATATAAATGGAGCTTCCTTGTAGATTCAATCAAATTGTAGTATAAATAGCCGCAAATTCTGCGGCTATTTTTTTAAAGAATAGAAAGAACAATTTTTGTAAAATGAATAAATCAAAAGCTCCCTTTTTAAAGCATGTCTATATCATTGTTTGTGTTTGAATAAAATTCAAAATGATGGAAAAAAATAGTAAAAGGAGAGAGAGTCATTATTATAATACGCAATGCGCACCCCAGAAAAAATACAAGTAGTCCCAACCAAAAAAATGTGGTTCGCAAACAGATTTGTCTTTAGCATACTCGACAGCCGTTCCCGAGCCGTGGCTGGAAATTACAAAAGACGTAATAATATGTATAAATACACTGCAAATGGGGATTTTCGCAGTATTATCAAATGGAGCTGCAGTTTTAGGACTCGGTAATATTGGACCTGAGGTATCAAAGCCTGTAAAGAAGTAAAAGGATTACTGTTATTGATGCTCAGGAAAAAGAAAAGAAAATAATTAAACAACAAAATAACGCGTAAACAATACTCAAAACTTATCCATTTTTGATAAATTCTATTTAAGTTTTGTTACATTTGGGGGCATAAAATTTATTGATGATAGCACATTTACAAGGAAAATTAGTAGAAAAAACACCAACTCAAGTTATTATTGACTGTGGTGGAGTCGGGTATCACGTGAATATTTCGCTGCATACATATTCCTTACTCCCAGCAACTGATTTTATAAAATTGTTTACACATCTTCAAATCAAGGAAGATGCACATACTTTATTCGGTTTTGTTGAAAAATCAGAAAGAGAGATTTTTAAGTTGCTTTTGTCTGTTTCTGGAATTGGTGCCAGTATTGCCAGAACGATGTTGTCTTCATTAGATCCAAAACAAATTACAAATGCTATCGCCTCTGGTGATGTGCTTACCATTCAATCCATAAAAGGGATTGGCAGTAAAACAGCACAAAGGGTAATTCTTGATTTAAAAGAAAAAGTATTAAAACTGTATGATTTAGATGAAGTTTCTGCGTCACAAAGCAATACAAATAGAGATGAGGCGTTATCTGCTTTGGAGGTTTTAGGTTTTGTTCGAAAAACTTCAGAAAGGATAGTTGAAAAGATCATTAAAGAAGACCCTGAAAGTTCCGTTGAGTCGATTATTAAGCAGGCTTTAAAAATTTTATAAAAATTGAAAACACAGTACTCGGAAAAGAGCCCATCTATTTATAAAATTTGTCAAATTTTGATTATTTTATTTTTTGGATTTGCATCAAAAGCCCAAATAAATCAATCGGTACAAGATACGCTGCCAACTGGATTTTCGATTGGAAAAATCCAAATTAAAGATCCTAAAAGCGTTCTTTCGGAATATAGCTACGATCCAATTACGGATCGATATATTTACACTAAAACCATTGGAGACTTTCCTGTTAAATATCCTATTATATTGACTCCAAAAGAATATGAAGCCTTAGTTTTAAAGGAATCTATGCGTAATTATTTCAAGAAGAAATTAGACGCTATTGATGGAAAGAAAGAAGGCAGTGAAGAGGCTAAAAAAGATTTATTGCCACGATATTATGTAAAATCGGGTCTTTTTGAATCTATTTTCGGAAGTAATACCATCGATGTAAAGCCCTCGGGATCAGTAGAAGTAGATTTTGGAGCTCGTTATACCAAACAGGACAATCCATCCTTCTCTCCCAGAAACAGATCGAATTTGACTTTTGATTTTAGCCAAAGAATCAGTATGAGTTTAATGGGAAAGGTAGGAACCCGATTAAGTGTCAATGCTAATTACGACACTCAATCTACTTTTGCTTTTCAAAACCTAATCAAATTAGAATTCACCCCATCCGAAGATGATATAATTCAAAAAATTGAAGTTGGAAATGTTAGTATGCCCCTTAATAGTTCTCTGATTAGAGGTGCGCAGAGCTTATTTGGGGTGAAAACCCAATTGCAATTTGGTAAAACAACCATTACTGGTGTTTTTTCAGAACAAAAATCTCAAACCAAAAGTGTCGTTGCCCAAGGTGGTGGAATGATTCAAGACTTTGATTTGTATGCACTTGATTATGATAACGACAGACACTTTTTTCTTTCCCAATATTTTAGAAATAAATACGACTCAGCACTAAAAAACTATCCTTTTATCGATAGTAGAGTTCAGATTTCTCGCTTGGAAGTTTGGGTTACCAACAGACAAAATAGGGTAAATACAACTACCGGTAACAATTTAAGAAATATTATTGCACTCCAAGATTTGGGAGAAGGCGAGCTAACGGACTCAAATGGAGTTCCAATTCCTGATAAACAAAATGAAGTTGTAGCCATCAATCCTATTCCTACCAATTTCTTTACACTTCAACAAGCTCCACAGGAAAAACCCTACCCAGCAGATAATAAAAATAATAAATATGATCCAGCTTTAATTGGAACGTCGGATGGATTGTTAAAATCAGAAATTAGAGAAATAGCAACAGCCAGTGCTGGATTTAATGGTGTCATTGTAAGCGAAGGTCAAGATTATTCTAAACTTGAAAATGCCAGGAAATTGACGGCCAACGAGTATACTTTCAACCCTCAACTAGGTTATATTTCCTTACAACAACGTCTTGCCAACGACGAGGTTCTTGCCGTGGCTTACCAATATACCATTGGAGATAAAGTATATCAGGTAGGGGAATTTGGTAATGATGGAGTAGATGCAACTCAAGTAACGGGAACTACACCTTCGAATCAGGCCATAATTACTCAAAGTTTGATATTGAAAATGTTAAAAAGTAATTTGACTAATGTTAAAAATCCGGTTTGGAACTTGATGATGAAAAATATTTATCAAATTCCGGGAGCCTATCAAATCAAACAAGAAGATTTTAGATTCAATATAGTGTATAGCGATCCTTCGCCTTTAAATTATATTACCCAAGTCGGGTCTTCTACTTTGCCTCCAGATGTTGCCGAAACACCTTTATTGAAGGTGTTTAATTTAGACAAACTTAATTATAATAATGATCCGCAAACCGGAGGAGATGGTTTTTTTGATTTTCTGCCAGGATTGACTATAGATTCTCAAAACGGAAGAATAATATTCACGACCAAAGAGCCTTTTGGGGAATTGTTGTTTTCTAAATTGACAAATAAAGATATTGATGGGAATCCAGATCCAGCAAACAATTACAACGAAGTCAATTCGTATAATCCAAACCAAAAGAAATATGTGTTTCGAAGTATGTATAGCAGCACCCAGTCTGGAGCCTTGCAGGATAGCGAAAAAAACAAATTTTTGTTAAGAGGTAAGTACAAATCTACCGGAGGAGATGGAATTCCTATTGGTGCTTTCAATGTGCCTCAAGGTTCGGTTGTGGTTACGGCAGGAGGAAGAAAATTAGTGGAAGGAATTGATTATAGTGTAAATTATCAATTGGGAAGGGTTCAGATATTGGATCCGTCACTTCAGGCTTCGAACACGCCAATTAATGTGTCTTTGGAAAACAACTCCATTTTTGGTCAGCAAACCCGAAGGTTTATGGGGGTGAATGTGGAGCACAAAATTTCTGATAAATTTTTGGTTGGAGCCACCTACCTGAAAATGACTGAAAGGCCACTAACCCAAAAATCTAGTTTTGGGCAAGAATCCGTAAATAATACTATTTTTGGGTTTAATACCAATTTTTCAACAGAGGTTCCTTTCTTAACCAGATTGGCCAATAAATTACCGAATATTGATACGGATGTTCCTTCGAATCTTTCTGTAAGAGGTGAAATTGCATTTTTGAAACCGGATACCCCAAAAGCAGCCGATTTTGAAGGGGAATCAACCATTTATGTCGATGATTTTGAGGGATCTCAATCGACGATTGACATGCGTTCTGCGTTTGCTTGGAGTCTGTCATCTACTCCAGTGAAGGATAACGAGAGCGATTATGATTTTAATGAAAGTGCACCCGATTTAAGTTATGGTTTTAAAAGAGCCAAAATGGCTTGGTACACCATTGACCCCATATTTTACACGCAAAAACCTTCTGGAATCTCAAATGAGGATTTGTCTTTAAATAGCACTAGAAGAATTTTTAGTGAAGAATTGTATCCATTAACTGATATTGCTCAAGGACAGACCCAAGTTATTAACACGCTAGATTTAAGTTATTTTCCTACTGAAAGGGGACCTTATAATAACAATCTTAATTTTGCTACAAATCCAAAGGATAATTTTGGAGGAATTATGCGCTCTATCAATTCGACTAACTTCGAACAAGGAAATGTGGAATACATCCAGTTCTGGGTATTGGATCCTTATATAGGTAGAGGGGGGGCAAGACAAGAAAATGACGGTAAAATTTATTTTAATTTAGGAGAAATATCAGAAGATGTTTTGAAAGACGGTAGAAAACAATATGAAAATGGACTAGGTCCAGACCAAATATTAGCAACTCCGCAGCCAGCAGTGGCAAATTGGGGAGATGTACCTGCTTCGCAATCTTTAATCTATGCCTTTGATGCTAATGCGGATAATCGAAAAAATCAGGATGTTGGGTTGGACGGTTTGGCTAATGCTAATGAAGCAACAATTTACAATAACTTTGCCTCCCAACCCGATCCAGCTGGGGATGATTATACCTACTATTTGAATGCTCCGGAAGACATTTTAAACCGATATAAAAACTACAATGGTTTAGACGGAAACTCCGCGGTTGATATTAATGATGCCAATAGAGGCGCCTCAACCGTTCCTGATGTAGAAGACATTAATAGGGATAACACCATGAATACCATCAATGCCTATTATGAATACAGTATTGATATGAAACCGGGAATACAAGTTGGAGATAAATTTGTCACCGACATAAGGGATACTCAAGTTACTTTGCCTGATGGATCAAATACGGATGCAAGATGGATTCAGTTTAAAATCCCCGTTTCACAGCCAGAAAACACTATTGGAAGTATTTCAGATTTCAGGTCGATTCGTTTCATGAGAATGTTTATGACCGGTTTCAGTAACGAGTTGACTCTTCGTTTTGGAGCCTTAGATTTAGTGAGAGGCGAATGGAGAAGATATACTAACACACTTGATCCAAATCAAACAACGGAAGAAAATAATGAAGATGGAACTGATTTAGACGTATTAGCAGTTAATGTTCAGGAAAA
This sequence comes from uncultured Flavobacterium sp., assembly GCA_964535705.1. Classification (GTDB taxonomy): domain Bacteria; phylum Bacteroidota; class Bacteroidia; order Flavobacteriales; family Flavobacteriaceae; genus Flavobacterium. The sequence goes on along the minus strand of CAZHVE010000029.1, from coordinate 11,805 downwards.
CAATGAAAGATGCCCTGTCAATTATGTTATACCTCCAGGAGTACAACGGGAACAATTGAATAATAACAATACGATTATCAACCAAAACGAGCAATCATTGGCACTAAGAGTTTCTGGAGATGGATTACAACCGGAAGATTCAAGAGCCGTTTTCAAGAACGTGAGTGTCGACATGCGTCAGTTCAAGAAATTGAAAATGTTTTTGCATGCGGAATCGTTACCAAGCGAAAGGCAGCCCTTAGAAGATAATCAAATGGTAGGTTTCATCCGTTTTGGAAATGATTTCACCGAAAATTTTTACCAAATTGAAATTCCACTTAAAGTGAGTAATCCAGCTGGCAATTGTAAATTGAGTGCTGAAGAGGTTTGGCCGGAAGAAAATGAAATTGATTTATCATTGGCATTATTGACTAAGTTGAAGGTTCTTGCTATGAATGTGGATCCAAATACCCTGTCGTTAGATGGAATATATTATCAAGATGAAGGTCAGTTAGATGCTTCTTTATCAGGAAAAACCAACAAATTGCGATTAGGGATAAAAGGGAATCCAAATTTTGGATTTGCGCGAACCTTGATGGTAGGGGTGAAAAATAATAGTGGAATTAGTATGCGTGAGGCTATTAAAGGGGAAGTTTGGTTTAATGAACTTCGTTTGTCTGATATGGATAATAAAGGAGGGATGGCTGCCTTATTAAACATAGATACTAATCTTGCCGATTTTGCCACAATTTCGGCTACAGGTAAAAAGAGTGCCATTGGCTTTGGAGCTTTAGAACAAGGACCAAATGAAAGAAGCCGTGTGGACACCCAACAATATAATATTGTCACTAATCTAAACTTAGGGAAGTTATTGCCTTTGAAATGGGGGGTTAACTTACCCTTTAATTATGCTATTGGGGAAGAAACCATTACTCCCGAATACGATCCTTTTAATCAAGATATCAAACTGAAACAGTTGTTAGAGAACACTTCTGATAGAGCAAAAAGAGATAATATTTCCAAGAGGGCAATTGATTACACAAGACGCAAAAGTATCAATTTTATTGGCGTAAGGAAACAAAGAGGTCCTGAGCAAAAACAGCACATCTATGATCCTGAAAATGTAACTTTTTCCCAATCCTATAATGAGGTGGAGCGACATGATTTTGAAATTGATGAATATAAAGACCAGCAGGTAAATACAGGGGTTGATTATGCCTATAGTTTTAAACCAAAGTCAATTGAGCCATTCAAAAAAACAGCCTTTATGCAAAAAAGTGACTATTGGAAATTGCTAAGTGATTTTAACTTTAATTATTTACCTTCAAGTATCTCATTTAATTCTAATATTATAAGACAATACAACCGTCAGCAGTTTAGACAGGTTGATGTTGATGGAATAGGTCTTGATCCTTTATACAGAAGAAATTTTGCGTTTAACTACCAATATGGGTTTAATTACAATTTAACAAAATCATTGAAATTAAATTATACGGCATCCTCCAGTAATATCGTTAAAAACTATTTGAACGAAAATAATGAGCCTATAGATAGTTTCACCATTTGGGATAGTTATTGGGACATTGGTGACCCTAACAATCACACACAACAATTAGTCTTGAATTATGAGATACCAATTAATAAAATACCATTATTCAGCTTTATAAAAGCGAATTACTCTTATACGGGGGACTATAGTTGGCAACGGGCCTCTAATGCATTATCCGAGATAGAAATTGATGATAAAATTTATAATTTGGGGAATACTATTCAAAATGCAAACTCCCATAATTTGAATGCTACTTTTAATATGGATTCATTTTATAGTTATTTAGGGTTGAAAAAAGGGACGAAATCAGCACCTAAGCCCAAAGTAGTTCCTAAACCCGGAGAAAAAGTGGTCAATACAAAAGTACAGACCCAAAAAAATAATCCTTTTGTTGAAGGACTGATTGGAGTTTTGACTAGTGTGAAAAATATGCAGGTAAATTATACCCAAAACAATGGTACTGTTTTGCCTGGATTTACCCAAGGTGTTGGTTTCTTGGGTTCCTCTAAGCCTACTTTAGGATTTATCTTTGGAAGCCAAGAGGATGTTCGATATGAAGCGGCCAAAAACGGTTGGCTGACCAATTATCAAGAATTCAATCAGAATTTTACTCAGGTAACAAACAGAACATTTAAGGCAACTGCAAATGTGGATTTATTTCCTGATTTTAAAATTGATTTGACATTGGACAGAGCCTATTCTGAAAATTCCTCGGAACAATATAGGGTTGATGTTCTAGAAGGTTATATCCCTCAATCACCCTATAGTTTTGGGAATTTCTCTATTTCAACGGTATTGATAAAAACAGCATTCTCTATAAGCGATCAGAACAACTCGGCTGCATTTGATGATTACAAGGCAAACAGAATGGTAATCGCCGATCGTTTGGCACAGAATTTTTATGGTAATGCTATTATTCCTAGATATGGTGATAGTTCAAATCCAATTCCTACTGACCCTACAGATCCAAAATACAACCTTTATTCAGCAAATAAAGACTTTCCAATAGGTTATGGAAAAAACAACCAAGCCGTATTGTTACCAGCGTTTTTAGCGGCTTATTCAGGAGGTAATGCGTCTAGTGCTTCTCTTGGAATCCTTAGAAGTTTTCCCATACCAAACTGGGCTGTGAAGTATAACGGATTGATGCGATATGAATTTTTTAAAAATAATTTCAAGCGCTTCTCCTTACAACACAATTATAGGGCTTCCTATACAGTCAATGCGTTTAGATCAAATTTTGAATACGATAAAACGCCAAACGGATTTGATATAGGTGGCAATTTCCTCAACAAAACCATAATGTCTAACGTCAATTTAGTGGAGCAATTTAATCCGTTAATTAGAATGGATTTTGAGTTAGAAAGCTCTCTTAAAGTGCTTGCTGAAATCAAAAAAGACAGGGCTTTATCGATGAGTTTTGACAATAATTTATTAACTGAAGTAAAAGGAATTGAATATGTGGCAGGTCTTGGATATCGATTTAAAGATGTTATTTTTTCCTCAAAATTAGCTGATAATCCTACTGGAATAATAAAAAGTGATATCAATTTAAAAGCGGATTTGTCGTATCGAAACAATCAAACAATTGTTCGGTATTTAGATTATGATAACAATCAATTAGCGGCAGGACAGAATTTATGGTCTTTAAAAGTCACCGCTGATTATTCCTTTAGCAAAAACTTAACCGCCATTTTCTATTATGACCATTCTTTTTCTAAAGCAGTAATTTCGACGACTTTTCCTTTGACAAATATTCGATCTGGGTTTACGATTCGCTATAATTTTGGTAATTAATTTGAATACCTAAAAGTGTTTTAAATAGAAGATGGTTACATTTGTCCAATAAAAATTTAAATTATTAATTACAATTATCATGAGCATACCAGCAAATTTAAAGTATACAAAAGATCACGAATGGGTTAGCCTTGAAGGCGATATTGCAACAGTGGGAATTACTCATTTTGCCCAAAAAGAATTGGGTGATATCGTTTATGTTGAAGTGGAAACTTTGGATCAAACTTTAGAAAAAGATGAAGTATTTGGTACTGTCGAAGCTGTAAAAACAGTTTCAGATTTATTCCTTCCTTTGTCTGGGGAAATTATCGAATTCAATGAAGCTTTAGAAAGCAAGCCAGAAATCGTTAACTCGGATCCCTACGGAGAAGGATGGATGATAAAAATTAAAATTTCAAATAGCGCCGAAATAGATTCCTTACTTTCAAGTGAATCATACAAAGAATTGATTGGTGCTTAAACAAGTGTTTTTTTGGGCAGCCGTTTTTTGGACCGGAATTATTGCTTTTTTCTGTTTGGTGCAGTTGAATAATGTTCCATTTGAGCGCGTTTCAAATCTTGATAAATTAGTTCATACTTTTTTTCATTTTGTTTTTACATCGCTTTGGTTTTTGTTTTTCAAAAAACACTTTAGCAACAGCAATAGCTCAAAACCTTTGTTGATTTCGTTTCTGCTTTCATTCGGTTTTGGAATCAGTATTGAAATACTCCAAGAGCTTTTTACGACAACTAGGCACGCTGACCTGTTTGATGTTTTGGCTAATTTAACAGGTGCCACTATAGCAATGTTAGGGATTGTTTTGTCGAATAGGTTTAATATGGTGTTTCGCTAGGCTTTAATAAAAAAATGGCATTTCAAATTTTAAGGAATAACAATATGTTTTGGTTATACGTAAAGAAAATAGGAACTTCGGTTGTAGCTACTATTTCTAATGCTAATTTCGCAAAGCGAATACTAAATTAAAAAGAAACCATATGAAAAATTTGCTATTGACATTGTTTTTATTTTTTTGCTCCTTTTTTGTGTTTTCACAAAATGTGCCCAATAAATACCCTTTATCTGGATCTTCGTCCGAACGATTTCCTGTTTTTCCGGATTGTGAAAATTTGCAAACCACAGCATTAGAAAACTGTTTCTATAATGAAGTTCAACGGTTTGTTTACCAAAATTTTGAAGTTCCAGAAAATTTGAAGCAAAATAATTATCAAGGCATTGTAAAGGTGCTTTTTGAAGTAGACAGTAAAGGGATTTTTAAAGTGCTTTATGTTAGTTCTGTAGAGGAAACATTGATACAAGAAACCAAAAATGTTTTTGATAAATTTCCAACGATTGGACCATCAACTTATGATGGAAATCCAACTTACTCCAGATTTAATATTACTATTTCGATACCATTAAAAGATCCCCAAGAGATACAATCAGAAGTGGTCGCAATTGCTTCAATTCTGAAAAATGATAAGCCAACACTAACGGAATTAGACAATATTGTTTATGGAAAATTTGATAATCCCCAGTTTGAAAGTCATTTGAATGTTCCTTTTTCACATAGTTATTATGCCCATTTTGATAGTGCTTTAAACCAAGTAGGAAGTAACAATCACACAGCATCAAAACCATATAATTATGCTGAGATTTCAAAATATTACAACCTTAAAGCCGAGAACGAAAAATTAAAGAAAAACACTACTGGTTGGTGGACAAGGAAATTGTGGAATGAAAACATGGTCGAAATTCAAGGGGATGGCTATTGGCTTACCCTAAATCCAATATTCGATTTGCAAGGAGGAATAGCTACAGGTAATAAACAGGTGAAAACTTTTGTAAATACACGCGGAATCAATTTACAAGGGGCATTAGGTCCTCAAATTTGTTTTACGACCACCGTTTTTGAAAGTCAAGGAAGATTTGCTGATTATTTCAATCGCTACGCCGAATCCATAAAACCTGTTGGTGGTAACCCCGCTATTATTCCAGGAATGGGAATCGCCAAAGATTTCAAATCCGATGCCTATGATTTTCCTCTTGCGGAAGCCAATTTAACCTATACAGCCAATAAATTTATCGATTTGCAATTGGGTTATGGCAGAAATTTTATTGGGGATGGTTACCGCTCCTTATTGGAAAGCGATGGAGCAAGTCCATATCCCTATTTTAAAATGAACACCAACTTCTGGAAAATAAAATACACCAACACCTTTATGTGGCTTAAAGATGTGCGACCAGAAGTTACTTTCGAAAGAACGTATGCTAAGAAATTCATGGCAAACCATTATTTGAGTTGGAACACTTCGAATAAGTTAAATCTAGGGCTCTTCGAATCGGTGGTTTGGGCAGACACTAATAATAGAGGGTTTGACATGAGTTTTGTGAATCCAATTATTTTTTATCGTTCGGTCGAGTTTGCTTCATCTGCCAGAAGCGGGAACGCTTTGCTGGGATTGACCGCAAAATACAAATGGAACAACCAGATGAATTTTTACGCGCAATTTCTTTTGGATGAGTTCTCACTTGGAGATGTAAAAGCGGGAGACAATAGTTGGAAAAATAAATTTGGCTATCAGTTAGGCTTTAAATATTATAATGCTTTTCAGATTCCGGATCTGTTGTTACAGGTAGAATTCAATCATGTTCGACCGTATGTGTATTCGCACAGCGAGCCTATAACAAATTATGCCCATAATAATCAAAGTTTGGGACACCAATGGGGTGGAAATTTTAAAGAATTAATCGCGATTGCCCGTTATCACAAAGGCAGGTGTTTTGCCGATATGAAGATTACCTATGGCACCCGCGGATTAGATTTTGACACTGCTGAGAATGGTTATAATTATGGAGGAAATATTTATAAAGATTATGATTTAAACCGGCCATTTGATACCGGTGTCAAAGTAGGGCAAGGAAACAAAACTAACGTTTTCATCACGGATTTACAAGCGGGCTACTTGGTAAATCCAATGACAAATTTGAAACTTTTTGGAAGTTTTATTTATAGAAATTTTGATCCTACAAAAGATACTTTGACAGCGTTTAAGGAAAGCAGTATTTGGTTTAGTTTAGGGATTCGCTCGGATGTGTTTAATTGGTATTTTGATTATTAGAGGTTGTTTTATTTTTAGAATTTTTGTGATTTGTTTTTTGCCAAATCCCTTTTGATAAACTACTTTTGCCAAAGTTTCACAAAGCAATTAAACTTTAGCATTGAACGCAACTATAAATCCCATTTCCATAAAATCCATATTCGCTGATTTCAAGGCAATCACCAAGGCAGGATTGGCTATAAGTGTATTATTTTCTTCAATAGCGGGTTATTTATTGGGTTTTAATGATACAAATCCATTTAGTTGGACAGTTTTATTAAAATTAGCTATTGGTGGGTATTGCATGGTTGGCGCTTCCAATGCCTATAACCAAGTGATCGAAAAAGAGTTGGATGCCTTGATGGATAGGACTAAAAACCGTCCGGTCCCGGCAGGAAGAATGTCCCCGAATTCGGCTCTAGCCATCGCCAGTATTCTGACCATTATCGGGATTGTTTTGCTTTATACCATCAATCCAAAAACAGCCATGTTTGCGGCGATTTCTATATTTTTATACACAAGTGTTTATACCCCATTGAAAACAATGACTTCTTTGTCGGTTTTTGTGGGTGCTTTTCCTGGAGCAATTCCTTTTATGTTGGGCTGGGTTGCTGCAACAGGAAATTTTGGCATTGAAGCCGGAACCTTGTTTTTAATTCAATTTTTCTGGCAATTCCCTCATTTTTGGGCTATCGGTTGGTTTTTATTTGAAGATTACGAGAAAGCAGGTTTCTTTATGTTGCCAACAGGTAAAAAAGACAACGGAACTGCAATACAAATAATTTTATATACCATCTGGCTTATTATAGCTTCGCTCTTGCCGGTTTTGGGTTATACGGGACAATTATTTATTACGCCATTAGCGGCAGTTTTAGTATTTTTGTTGGGGCTTTGGATGCTTTATTATACAGTACGGTTATATAAATTAAGAACAGAAAAGGCGGCAAGAACCTTAATGTTGGTTAGTGTTTCCTACATCACTTTACTACAGTTAATATATATATTTGACAAATTTTTAAGATAATTATGGAAATGGAAATGACAACAGACGAACATCAATCAAGAACAGCAAGATCATACAAATTACTGTTGCTGTTTGCCATGATAAGTATGACGATGATGTTTGCAGGACTCACGAGTGCTTTTGTGGTGAGTAAATCCAGAGCCGATTGGTTAAAGGATTTTCAACTGCCTACAGCTTTTTATTTCAGCACTGCGGTGATAATTGGCTGCAGCCTTACTTTTCATTTGGCCAAAAAAGCCATTCAAAAAAACAATCAGAATGCCACAACCACATTTCTTTTGGCTACTTTAGCCTTAGGAATTGGGTTTGTAATTTTGCAATTCGTGGGCTTTGGACAAATAGTGGCCAATGGCTATTATTTTACAGGTGCCGAAAGTTCCATTACAACCACATTTCTCTACATAGTCACCGTTGTACACTTGGCTCACCTTGCTGGTGGATTGATTTCTCTTTTAATTATTATTTATAATCATTTTAAACAAAAATACAATTCAACCCAAACCCTTGGAATTGAGTTAGGTGCTATGTACTGGCACTTTCTTGATTTATTATGGGTTTATTTGTTTTTATTTTTATATTTCTTTAAATAAGAAAAAATTGTAAATTTGGGAACTTTTTAACGAATAACTTTTATGGATACAGTTACTACTGCAAATAGTGGGGAAAAAATTTGGGGAGGCGGCAATGAGCCAATGGGAGCAAGTTATGGCAAATTAATGATGTGGTTTTTTATCCTGTCAGATGCCTTAACTTTCTCAGGATTTTTAGCTGCTTACGGTTTTTCTAGATTTAAATTTATTGAAACATGGCCTTTGGCTGATGAAGTGTTTACTCACTTTCCATTTATGCACGGTGTTTCGGCACCCATGTATTATGTGGCATTTATGACGTTTATTTTGATTTTCTCCTCCGTGACAATGGTTCTTGCCGTTGACGCGGGACATCAATTGAAAAAAAACAAAGTCATTATTTATCTCTTTTTAACCATCATTGGAGGTCTTATTTTCGTGGGATCGCAAGCCTGGGAATGGAAAAATTTCATCAAAGGGGAATATGGAGCCATAGAAACAAAAGGAGGAAGTTTGCTTCAGTTTGTCGATAAAGAGGGTCATAGAGTGGCACTTGCTGATTTTGCGGTTACACTACCCGAAGAAAGAGAACAATTGACAAGAAGTAAAGGGAGATGGTTTATGGAGGAAGCAACTTTACCAACCTATTCTGTTGCGGAGGTTCAAGCCGGTTTCAAAGCACATCCAGAAATATTGATTAGGACGGAGGTTATAAATGCTCAAAAGAAGAAAACAATTCTTTCTAGAGAAGAATCTGAATTTCGTTTGACTCAAGCCACTTTGGTCGTAGAAGGAGCTAACTTGACTAGAAATGAATACGGAAGCAAGTTGTTTGCTGATTTCTTTTTCTTTATCACTGGTTTTCACGGTTTCCACGTATTTTCAGGAGTAATCATAAATATTATCATCTTTTTTAATGTTTTACTGGGTACTTACGAGAAAAGAAAAAGCTACGAAATGGTTGAAAAGGTTGGACTATATTGGCACTTTGTCGATTTAGTTTGGGTATTTGTTTTCACGGTTTTCTATCTAGTTTAATTTACAAAAAAAATAATTATTATGTCACACGAACATGTATCTAATACCAAAAGAATTTGGACGGTTTTCGGAATATTATCTATAATAACAATTGTTGAGGTATTTTTTGGGATTCTAAAACCGGAATTTTTACAGATGAATAATTTTCTGAGTTTGAATTTGTTAAACTGGTTATTTATTATTTTGACGGGTGTAAAAGCCTATTATATTGTCTATGCATTTATGCATATGGAAGGCGAAACAAAATCTTTAAGATCAGCTGTAATTGCTCCGCTAATTTTTTTGGTTATTTATTTGCTTTTCATTCTTTTGACCGAAGCAAATTATATCTTTGAGGTTTTTAAAAATGGCACTATCAAGTGGAATTTTTAACAAAATATTAATTCAAAAAAAAGGTGCGCTTGGCGTGCCTTTTTTTATTTTTGCATATTATTTTTAGGTACAATTATGAAAAAAAACAGTGTTCTCTTTATCCTTTTTGTTTTGCCTATTGTTGCCTATCTTTTTTTTGCGTCGGGAATAAATAGTTTTACAAAACTACCTCTTATTACTCCTAAAGTTGCCGATTTTGGGAATTGGAAATCCCTAAAAAACGAAAAAGTTAGCCTAAATAACAGAATTACAATTCTAGGATTTTCGGGTTACGATATTTTAAAAAACAGAGGAAACCTCTTCAACCTAAATCAAAAAATTTACCAACGTTACCATACTTTTAAAGACTTGCAATTTGTGGTTATTTGTCCTTTGGGAACAGAAGACGAAGCAAAGAGTATTTTAGATGCTTTGAAGGCTTTCACGGATGTGAGCCAATGGTATTTTGTGTTTGCTCCACCCGAGGAAATTAAAACGTATTACAAGCAATTAAATCTCGTTGATCAATTAGGCGCAGATTTAGGAACGCCAAATGTATATATTGTCGATAAAGAAAGAAATCTCAGGGGAAGAAAGGAAAGAAAAGGTTATAAAGAAGGCTATAACACTTTTCATCCTTCTGAATTAAGTAATGAAATGCTTGATGATTTCAAAATTATTTTGTACGAATATCGAGCGGCTCTCAAGAAAAATAACAATGCCACCAAAGAACTCTAATCTTTAGAAATAATGCTTAAAAATAAATCCTATATTGGCATATCGTTTATTATTCTAATTTTCGGAATTTACGCTATTCCTAAAATTATCCATAGAATTCAAAATGATGAAATTGTAAAAGGAGACCGATTGGATGCAATTTCAAATTCGACGGAAGCCAATAAAAGTTTGGTTAAAATTGGTCCAGCTCCAAAATTCGAATTGCTCAACCAAGAAAACACCAAAATTTCAAACGAAACATACAAAGGCAAAGTCTATGTGTTGGAGTTTTTCTTTACAACTTGCCCTACTATTTGTCCGAAAATGAACCGAAGCATGCTGGCCATTGAAAACACTTTTTTTGGAAATCCTAATTTTGGCATGGTTTCTATTTCTATCGATCCAGAACATGACACAGCTGAAGTGTTGAAAGTGCATAAGGAATTACTAGGCGCAAAGTCGGCCAGTTGGAATTTCTTGACGGGCGACAAAACAACTATTTTTGATTTGGCCAACAAAGGATTCAATCTGTATGTAGGCGAGAACAGCAAAATAAAAGCGGGTTTCGAGCATTCGGGATTGTTTGCTTTGATTGATAAAAAGGGGTACATTCGATGCCGAAAAGATAATTATGGAAATCCGATTTTGTATTATGACGGTTTGGATAAAAAAGGAGTACGGGACATTCAACAAGATATAGCAATTTTATTAAAAGAATAAATAATGGAAAACGATATAATAGAAAAGAAATACAACAAATGGATCATCACTTTGTCAGTCTTAATTCCAGTTGCGGTAGCGGTACTGTTCAAGATAAAACTAAAAGATTTAGGTTTTAATGTAGCGCCTTTGCCTATTTTGCCTCCTATTTACGCCACTATAAATGGAGTTACTGCGGTATTATTGGTATTGGCAGTAATAGCTATAAAAAAGGGAAAGAGACAATTGCATGAAAAATTAATGAAAACAGCCATTGCCTGTTCTTTAGTTTTTCTCCTGCTGTATATTGCCTATCACATGACCACTGATTCTACGAAGTTTGGTGGAGAAGGAGTCCTTAAATATGTTTATTATTTTATCCTTTTGTCACATATTACTTTGTCTATTGCAACCATTCCGCTCGTATTGATAACCTACGTTCGCGCCCTGGCAGAAAAATTTGACAAACATAAAAAAATTGCCAAAATCACTTTTCCTATTTGGTTGTATGTCGCTGTTACAGGGGTAGTAGTTTATTTGATGATTTCACCTTATTATGTTTCGTAAATTCAAAATTCAAAATTCAAAATTCAAAATTCAAAATTTATTTTTTGGAATTTGTTTTCTATTCTTTTCTCTTGCTACAAACGCCCAATGTGCGATGTGTCGTGCTGCCTTATCTGGCGAGGACAATAAGGTAAAAGCGCAAGCCGTAAATGACGGTATTGTTTACTTGATGGTTATTCCTTATATACTTGTGGGTGCCATTGGTTATGCCGTTTATAGGATGTATGCTAAGAAAAGTAATAAAGGGTAGATTTAAAATAATCTAAAACTTACCCTATAAAAATCTGAAATTACTTCAGGCCATCCACAGCAACATTCACGGTACCGTTTACTTTTATGAAGGCAATAATGGCCTTGTTGGTCAATTGAATTTTCTGAAATTGAATATCTTCCATTTTTCCATTGACAAAAACCCCTGGAACGGGCGAATAATTTTT
>CAZHVE010000028.1:0-26993 GCA_964535705.1 uncultured Flavobacterium sp. | reverse complement strand
TAGGAAAAATAAATGTTTTGAATGTTTGGCAAGAAGGAGTAGAGATAAATTTTGGAGTAAATGATGAAAAAATCGGAAAATATGCCATAAAATCTTTTGTGGCTGCCACCAAATCCCTAAAAGAAGTGATTGTAGATGTTTTGGTAACCGCTCCAATAAATAAGTACAACATTCAATCGGATGATTTTAAATTTCCCGGACATACTGATTATTTAGACCAAGAACTGGAAGGAAATGCTTTAATGATGATGGTTCAAGACAATCTAAGAGTAGGATTATTAACCGATCATATTCCTTTAAATGAGGTTGCCTCGCATCTTACGGAGGACTTGATTATAAAAAAAATCGAAACGGTAAAACAGTCTTTGATACAAGATTTCAGTATCAACAAGCCAAAAATAGCAGTTCTGGGATTGAATCCGCATTGTGGAGATGGCGGAGTTATCGGCAAAGAAGACGATTCAATATTGAAACCGGCATTAAAAAAAATATTCGAAAAAGGGACATTAGTCTTTGGTCCTTTTGCAGCCGACGGTTTTTTTGGAAGCAATCAATATGAAAAATATGATGCCATTGTTGCAACATATCATGACCAGGGACTAATTCCTTTCAAAACGTTGTCATTTGGCAATGGTGTAAATTATACTGCGGGACTAAACAAAATAAGGACATCGCCAGATCACGGTACCGCATATGATATTGCAGGGAAAGGTATAGCGGATTATAATTCATTTAAAGAGGCTATTTATCTTGCAATTGACATTTTTCATTCGCGAAATCAATATGCAGAAATCAACCAAAAACCTTTAAAAATAAAGGGAAAATAGATATAACTAAAAAAAGCGGAACAACAGTATTGGATTTATAATAATTTTATATCTTTGCACTCCCGAAGTTTAGGGCAAATTGTTGTTGAAATGAACAAGACGAAAGAATATTTAATTCCTTTTGTAGGATTAAAGGCTGGTAAACATCATTTTGAATATCAAATAAGTAATGTGTTCTTTGAAATCTTTGATTATCAAGAATTTAATAATTCAACCATCAAAGTAAATGTAGTTTTAGAGAAGAAAAGTACCATTATGGAACTTTCTTTCAAACATAAAGGAACTGTTAATGTTCCTTGTGATATGACAAACGAAGAGTTTGATTTACTAATTAAAGGTAAAATGAATTTAATTGTGCGTTTTGGTGAAGTGTTTAACAATGACAACGAAGAGTTGCTTATTATACCACACGGAGAGTTTCAAATAGATATTTCACAGTATATTTATGAAATGATTGTGCTTTCTGTTCCTTTAAGACGAATTCATCCAGGGATTAAAGATGGAAGTTTAAATACCGAAGCCTTGGCAAAACTGAAAGAATTAACAGTAGAAGAACTAAAAAAAGACAATAAAAAAGAAGAAAATATTGACCCACGTTGGGACAAATTAAAGCAACTATTAACGGATAAATAATATAGTAAAATGGCGCATCCTAAGAGAAAAATCTCCAAAACAAGAAGAGATAAAAGAAGAACACATTATAAAGCTACAGTAGCACAAATCGCTACTTGCCCAATCACTGGCGAAGCACATTTATACCACAGAGCCTATTGGCATGAGGGAAAAATGTATTACAGAGGACAAGTTGTAATAGATAAGTCTGCAGCTCTTGCTTAATATGTTTTTGTAAATGAAATTTGAACTCTCACAATGTGAGAGTTTTTTTGTTGTTCATAATTTTAATTAAATAAGTAGTTCTAAAAGGAATAGGGATTAGAATTTTTTTGTAATTTTCGAGCCCTTTAAAACTTTTTCAAGTGGCAGCATTTGGAAAAAAATAACAGAGTACAATGAATAAAATTACAGCCGCAATTACAGCTGTTGGAGCTTACGTCCCGGACTACGTTCTTACAAACAAGATTCTCGAAACATTGGTTGATACTAACGATGAATGGATTACCACTCGTACGGGAATAAAAGAGAGAAGGATTCTTAAGGATGATAGAAAAGGAACCTCTTTTTTGGCGATAAATGCCGCCCTAGATTTAATAAAAAAAGCAAATATTGATCCCCTAGAAATCGATTTGTTACTTATGGCAACGGCTACTGCCGATATGCCTGTAGCCTCAACTGGAGCCTATGTTGCAACAGAAATCGGAGCAACAAATGCTTTTTCTTATGATTTACAATCAGCATGTTCTAGTTTTTTGTTCGGAATGTCAACCGCTGCAGCTTACATAGAATCAGGACGATATAAAAAAGTATTATTGATTGGGGCAGATAAAATGTCCTCAATTGTAGATTATACTGATAGAACCACATGTATCATTTTTGGAGATGGAGCTGGCGCCGTTTTATTCGAACCAAATCAGGAAGGATTAGGCTTGCAGGATGAATATTTAAGGACGGATGGCGATGGGAGAGATTTTTTAAAAATGACTGCCGGAGGATCACTTTTTCCAGCAACAGAACAAACGGTTATTGATAATCAACACAATTTAACTCAAGATGGTAAATCAGTTTTCAAATACGCGGTTACTTATATGGCGGATGCTTGCGAGATGATTATGAAGAGGAATAATTTGACCAATGAAGATGTTGCGTGGTTGGTGCCACACCAAGCCAATAAGAGGATTATTGACGCAATCGCTAACAGAATAAATTTAGAAGATTCAAAAGTATTGATGAATATTGAAAGATACGGAAATACCACTTCTGCAACTTTGCCTTTAGTTCTTAGTGATTTTGAACATTTATTTAAAAAAGGGGATACAATTATATTTGCTGCTTTTGGTGGCGGATTCTCATGGGGATCTATTTACTTAAAATGGGCATACGACAAACAATAAATTTAAACTAAAAACAAATAATTATGGATTTAAAAGAAATTCAAAACTTAATCAAATTTGTAGCAAATTCAGGTGTTGCGGAAGTTAAATTAGAAATGGATGATGTTAAAATCACCATTAGAACAACGCTAGAGGGAAATGTTTCTGAAGCGACTTATGTTCAAATGCCAGTTCAACCTGCTGTTCAGCAAGCGGCAGTTCCTCAGCAAATCGCGCCAGTAGCTCCAACTCCTGTTGCGCCAGCAGCAGAGAATTCTAATTATATCACCATTAAATCTCCAATTATTGGAACTTTCTATAGAAAACCAACGCCAGATAAATCTATGTTTGTCGAGGTAGGTGATACTATTGCTAAAGGAGACGTGCTTTGTGTAATTGAAGCGATGAAATTATTTAATGAAATCGAGTCGGAAGTTTCCGGGAAAATTGTCAAAATATTAGTTGACGACATGTCACCAGTAGAATATGACCAACCCTTATTTTTAGTAGATCCATCATAAATTTTAGATTGCAGATTTTAGATTGCAGATTTGAACCTTAATCAATATTTTACTTCAAATCAATTGCATTCTTGACTTCTAACTTCTAACTTCTAACTTCTAACTTTTAAAAGATGTTTAAAAAAATATTGATTGCCAATAGAGGGGAAATCGCGCTTCGTATAATTAGAACATGTAAAGAAATGGGCATCAAAACAGTGGCTGTATATTCCACTGCCGATGCCGAAAGTTTACACGTAAAGTTTGCAGATGAAGCGGTTTGTATAGGTCCGCCCCCAAGCAACTTGTCTTATCTAAAAATGTCAAATGTCATTGCCGCTGCCGAGATTACTAATGCAGATGCCATACATCCAGGATATGGATTTCTTTCCGAAAATTCAAAATTTTCAAAAATATGCCAAGAACATGGAATTAAATTCATTGGTGCCTCTCCAGAAATGATTGATAGAATGGGGGACAAAGCTTCGGCCAAAGCCACCATGAAAGCGGCTGGAGTCCCATGTGTTCCTGGTTCTGATGGCCTTTTAGAGTCTTTTGAACAAACTCAAAAACTGGCCAAAGAAATGGGTTATCCTGTAATGCTAAAAGCAACAGCAGGTGGCGGAGGAAAAGGAATGCGTGCCGTTTGGAAAGAGGATGAGTTACTAAAAGCATGGGAAAGTGCCCGTCAAGAATCAGCAGCAGCTTTCGGAAATGATGGAATGTATTTAGAGAAATTAATTGAAGAGCCTCGACATATCGAAATTCAAGTAGTAGGAGATTCTTTTGGAAAAGCCTGTCACCTCTCTGAAAGAGATTGTTCGGTACAACGTCGCCATCAAAAATTAACAGAGGAAACACCTTCGCCATTTATGACCGATGAATTGCGTCAAAAAATGGGAGAAGCAGCCGTAAAAGCAGCTGAATTCATTCAGTATGAAGGTGCAGGAACTGTAGAGTTTTTAGTTGACAAACACCGTAATTTCTACTTTATGGAAATGAATACCCGTATTCAGGTAGAACACCCAATTACCGAACAAGTTATTGATTATGATTTGATTCGAGAACAAATTTCAGTTGCTGCTGGTATACCTATTTCAGGAAAGAATTATTTACCACAACTACACGCTATCGAATGCCGAATTAATGCCGAGGATCCATATAATGATTTTAGACCTTCGCCGGGAAAAATTACAACATTACATATGCCAGGAGGTCACGGAGTGCGTTTGGATACTCACGTGTATTCGGGTTATACCATACCGCCAAATTACGATTCTATGATAGCAAAACTCATCACCACTGCTCAATCCCGCGAGGAGGCCATCAGCAAAATGAGAAGAGCTTTGGACGAATTCGTGATTGAAGGCATAAAAACTACTATTCCTTTTCATAGACAGTTGATGGATGATCCGCAATACATCGCTGGAGATTACACTACGGCTTTTATGGATACTTTCAAAATGAATGATCCAGAATAAGGAATTGATCTAAAATATAAAAAGCTTCTCATTGAGAAGCTTTTTTGTGCGGAATAATTTAAATTATCGGGAAAGTTGTTGAGGTAACTTTAGTCGGAATAAAAATATAAGGTTTCGAAAACGAAGTCTTGATAAATTTTCTTTTTGTCAAAAAAGTAGTTTTATTTGTTGATGAGGTTTGCCCACTTTTTCAAATCGATAGGGTATCCATTTATATTATAGAATTCATATTTGAAATTTAATTCACCATCTATTTCCTCAATATCAACCTGCATCTGATATGATCCGTTATTCCATTCCACAATGACATCATAACAATAATTTCCAAATCCAAAACTACTTGGGAGATTGCTAGAGTAAACCATTCTTTTTGTTTTAAGGCTTAAGGTGTTAATCTCAATATTGTCATACGAGCCAATCTCTTCATTGTCAATAGGCCTTCCCGTAAAATCGAGTTCTCCTTTTGTTTTCTTGGTTTTTCTTTTTTCCTTTGGGTCGTTATAAACGTCTTTGATGGAAAAAATCACTTCTTTTAATGCACTTTTTCCTGTATTCAAAACAAAAAATCTGATTTGATGACTGTACATTAATTTATGTACATTTTTCTTCTTTCCCTCTAAGGTTGCTCCTTCGCCAAGATCAACAGTTGTAACTTCTAAAATGGGCAAATTCTGGAATTTAGAATGACTAAATGGTTCTAATGTGGCACTCTTTGTTTTAACACTCAATTCATGGCTTAAATTTTCAATTTTTCTATTTGCATCTTCAAGTTCTTTTTCAGCCTTTTCCATTTTTTCCTTTGAATTAAAACTTCCCTGATATAAAGAATATATTGAAAGTCCTATCAAAACACATCCTAGAAATGCCAGTATTAATGTTAGCATAAGTGATTTTTTTTTCATTATAAAAATGTTTGTCGAATTGTTGGATTCTGCTTTATTTTCGATATAAAAATATATTAAAATATACTATTTAATTCATTATATATTAATAATATGTAAAATTTTTATTAACCAAAAATAGTTTAATAAAATTAAAATCCAATTCAAACAAAAAAAGCTTCTCATTGAGAAGCTTTTTTTGTGCGGATAATAGGACTCGAACCTACACGCCTTGCGGCACCAGATCCTAAGTCTGGCATGTCTACCAATTTCACCATATCCGCTGAAAATGTGAGTGCAAATATAAACATAACTTCTTACTTTCAAAGGAAATTATCCAAAAATGTTCTGTCTCTTTTTTGTACTTTTGGAAGGATACAAATAAATAAAATATGGAAACCATAAAAGCCTACGTTCTTAAGCACAAGGAACGTTTTATTGCCGAATTAATAGAATTGTTGAAAATCCCTTCCGTAAGTGCCGATTCTGCTTACCACCAAGACATTGTCAAAACTGCAAATGTTGTTAAAACAAGTCTGGAAAAAGCAGGCTGTGATTTCGTCGAAATTTGTGATACTCCCGGAAACCCAATAGTGTATGGCGAAAAAACCATTGATTCGGCTTTGCCAACCATACTAGTTTACGGACATTACGACGTGCAACCCGCAGACCCAATTGATTTATGGATTTCGCCTCCATTTGAACCCGTTATCAAAACAACCGGAATTCATCCCGAAGGCGCCATTTTCGCCCGTGGTTCTTGCGACGACAAGGGCCAAATGTATATGCACGTGAAGGCATTGGAATATATGGTTCAATCGGATACCTTGCCTTGCAACGTCAAATTTATGATTGAGGGCGAAGAAGAAATTGGTTCCAAAAGTTTAAGTTGGTTTGTGGAACGCAACCAAGAAAAACTAAAGTGTGATGTGATTTTGATTTCGGATACAGGAATGATTTCCAACGAACAGCCTTCCATTACAACTGGATTAAGGGGTTTAAGTTATGTGGAAGTCGAAGTCACGGGACCCAATCGCGACTTACATTCCGGATTGTATGGCGGCGCGGTTGCCAATCCCATTACTATTTTGGCAAAAATGATTGCTTCGCTTCACGATGAAAACAATCATATTACTATTCCCGGTTTTTATGACAAAGTGCAAGAATTATCATTAGAAGAAAGAGCCGAAATGGCCAAAGCACCTTTCGACTTAGAAGAGTATAAAAAAGCATTGGATTTGAATGATGTCTATGGTGAAAAAGGCTATACCACCAATGAAAGAAATTCCATCAGACCTACTCTGGACGTGAACGGAATTTGGGGAGGATATACAGGCGAGGGCGCCAAAACGGTGATTGCAAGTCAGGCTTTCGCCAAAATTTCGATGCGATTAGTCCCGAATCAAGATTGGGAGGAAATCACCGAATTATTTACCAAACATTTCATCAGTATTGCTCCGGCCGGAGTGAAAGTAAAAGTAAAACCACATCACGGCGGACAAGCCTATGTGACACCAACGGATAGCATTGGCTACCAAGCCGCCAATAAAGCCTATACAGAAACTTTTGGTGTTCCCGCAATTCCGGTACGTTCCGGCGGAAGTATTCCTATTGTGGCTTTATTCGAAAAAGAATTAAAAAGTAAAACTATCCTGATGGGATTTGGTTTAGACAGCGATGCGATTCATTCCCCAAACGAACATTTCGGAATTTTTAATTACCTGAAAGGAATTGAGACGATTCCATTGTTTTACAAGTATTTTGTGGAGTTGTCGAAATAAATTTGAGATTAATTTTTATTCCGGATTATATCCCAAATAGGGCACAGATTGTTCCCTGAAAATAATGCCATTTTCTTCGAGCTCTTTTAAAATGGGCAAATACACTTCCTTACGGATAGGAAGCTGAACTCCTGGCATTTTAATTTTTCCGTTTAAGATCAGCAATGTTGCCATTGCAGCGGGTAAACCAACTGTTTTCGCCATTGCGGTATAGGTTTGGTCTTCGCCAAGGCACACCATTTTGGAATCGATTTGCTGTTTTTTGCCATTTATTTCATATCCAAATTTATGGTACATCACAATCATATCTTTCTCGTTGGGCTGCAGTGTCCAGCTATCGGTTAGGATTTTTTCGAGAATTTGGGCAGGGGTGGCATGTTGCAATCCCACTTTTTTGTTGGGATTGAACAAACCCAACTCCAAAAGTTTATCCCACATGATATCGTCTTGGTCGATTTTTAAAATCAAACGCATCTTGATTTCAACAGAATCCGTTGGATGATAGGGTAGGAAGGAATTCACAAATTGGCGGTAACTCATGGCTTCAGAGCCTTCCATAACATAGCTGTCATCGGTCATTCCCAGTTGCACAAACATATTCCAAGCCTTCGAAAAACCTACCCTGCGAATGGTTCCTCTGTATAAAGTAAGAATATCTTTCAACCCATAAATGTCAAGATATTTCAATGAATCCCGATTCGAATAGGCTTCAAATCTACCGTAGCCTTCGACCTCCAAAAATTCAGTTCTTCGGAATAAATTCCAATACGGAATGTATTTATACGTCCCTTCTTGGATGAATTTTGCTGCTCCGCCTTGTCCGGCAAGAACTACATTTCGTGGCGCCCAGGTAAATTTATAATTCCAAAGATTCGTATCTGATTCCGGAGCAACGAGACCACCACAAAACGATTCGAACAAAAGCATTTTTCCGCCTTTTTCCCTAATTTCATTGATTGTTTTCATGGCACTCATGTGGTCAATCCCGGGGTCAAGACCAATCTCATTCATGAAAATCAAATTATTTTCTTTTGCCAAAATATCTAATTCCTGCATTGCATCACTGATGTAAGATGCGGTAACCAAATGTTTTTTGTAAACAATACAATCCTTGGCAACTTCAATATGTAAATGGGCCGGCAACATTGAGACAACAATATCAGCTCTTTGAATGGCCGAATGTCTTTGGCCTTCGTCAGAAATATCCAAAGCAATTGGAGTTGCATTGGGGTGATAGTTGGTTTTACTTTGCGCCAATGCCAATGATAAATCAGCAATGATAAGACTCAGATTCTCTTCGTCTGACTTATTCAAAAGATATTGAATTAGCGACGAAGCCGATCTTCCTGCTCCAATGATTAGAATAGTTCTCATAAACAAATAATTATCACACAAATATACGGAATCGTTATATTTATAACAAGTCGAGTGGCCGTAAACAAAAATGTTTTCTTGGATTCGGGGGATTAAATTTCAAATTACACAAATAGAATGAAGTGAAGATAAACTATCTTTAAAACTACTTTTTCATTAAAGAAATATGAGATACTTTTGTGTCCAAATAAATTCCAAAATGGATAAAAAAA
Source organism: uncultured Flavobacterium sp. (assembly GCA_964535705.1). Lineage (GTDB taxonomy): Bacteria > Bacteroidota > Bacteroidia > Flavobacteriales > Flavobacteriaceae > Flavobacterium. The sequence continues at coordinate 17,949 of CAZHVE010000028.1, read as the reverse complement.
TAATTTCTACTGGAGCTGTTTTAGGAATGATAGCTATTATTTTGGGGGCATTTGGTGCTCATGCTTTAAAAAAAGTACTGTCCATGGAAGAACTTTCCACATTCGAAACAGGTGTTCGTTACCAAATGTACCACGCACTCTTTTTGATTTTCATTGGAATCATTAACGAGTTGTCCCAAAAGGCAAAAAAAATAATTTATAACTTGGTTGTTTTTGGGGTTCTTTTGTTTTCCGGATCCATTTATGTATTGGCCACAAATAGCCTTACTTCGTTTGATTTTAAAGTAATCGGATTCACAACTCCTATTGGGGGATTACTGTTAATATTGGCTTGGGGCGTTTTATTGTTTCATACTTTAATGAAAAAAGTTTAAGTAAACGGGCAATTCGGTTACATATTTCTTGTAAACACGCTAGGTCAAATTAACCAAAAACAAATCACTAGCAATTCCGTCAGTCAAAAACTTCCCTTTTTTGGTCGCTTTTAGTACATTTTCCTCAATGGAAAGCAAATTGACATCAAGGAATTTTTGTGCTTGATTAGTAAGATATTCCAAATAAGGTGTGCCAAATTCTTTCTCGATTCTATCCAGAGAAACGCCCCAAATAGTTCGTAAACCCGTCATAATATATTCGTTATAGTGGTCTGTCTTAGATAAAATTTCGGTTTCGCAAGGCAATTTATTTTCATCTAATGATTTCAAATAAACAGCATTATTAGAAACATTCCAGCTTCTCGAAATTCCGTTATAACTGTGAGCTGAAGGACCAATTCCAAGGTATTTTTTCCCCAACCAATAGGCTGAATTATTCTTTGAAAAGTAATTTTCTTTCCCAAAATTCGACAACTCATAATGGATAAACCCATTTTTTTCGAGCATTTCGACCAAAATCTGAAAATGCACTTCGGTAACCTCGTCTTTGGGTTTGGCAATTTTTCCGGTTTGGATGAGTTTATGCAAGGCAGTTTTGGGTTCGACCGTCAAAGCATAACTTGAAATGTGAGGAACGCCAAAAGACAAGGCTGTTTCGATATTTCGTTTCCATTTTTCATTTTTCATTTGCTTCGCCTCTTCGCCATTCTGGCTCGAGTCCGGGATTCCATAAATCAAATCTAGGGAAATATTGTCGAAATATTTTGTTGCTTCTTCGAGGCATTCTATTGCTTCCGCCGAATTATGCGCACGATTCATCATCGTCAAATCGTCTTCAAAAAAAGATTGAATCCCGATGCTTAATCGGTTGATTGGACTTTTTGACAATTCGATAATTCGTTCTCTTGATAAATCATCGGGATTGGCTTCGAGTGTAATTTCCGGATTTTCGGCAACAGTAAAGTTTTTATACACTTCATCAATCAAAAATCTCAAATCTGAAATCTGCAATATTGAAGGCGTTCCCCCGCCGAAATATATTGTCTCAATAACTTCATTTTCAAATTCCTTTTTTCGCATTCGAATTTCTTTGGTCAATGCCAAAACCATCTCGTCTTTCTTCTTCATTGAGGTCGAAAAATGAAAGTCGCAATAGTGACACGCCTGCTTGCAAAAAGGAATATGGATGTAGATACCGCTCATAAATTAGTGGTCAGTTTTAAGAAGTGTTCAGTGTTCAGGTTTTAGTATTCAGTAGTATCTGCTGAATACTAAAAATAAGCTCACTAACCACTATTTTTCACTCCAAATTTCTCTGGATTTAATATCATATAATTAATAAGTTTACCTATTTCTATACTTTCCGAAGTAAGTTCTTGATGAATTGTCTCGGAGATATATTTACAAGCAAATGCAAAATCTAACCAAACTAGAGTTTCTGAGTTTTCGCCATCTGAGTCGCTTAATTTACTATGAAAATGTTTTGGATAAATTCTCTTTCTATACGATTCTGCTATTGTAACAGGAACGCTTCTTGAAGAACGTCTAATTTGATCCGTCAATGAATAGGTTTCTTCTTTTGGGAATGTTTTTGTAATTTCAAAAATTCTCATCGCTAACGAAAATGATTTTTTATAGGCTAACAAATCTTGAAATCTCATACACATGTTTGTAAATTAAATAATCTCTTTTTATCAACACAACTGAACACTAAAAACCTGAACACTGAACACTATTTTTTAACTCGTTCTTCATTCTGTTTTACAAATGCGTCCCAACCTGTATAACTTTTTGCGCCAACGACTTTTCCGGAATTGAAAAAATGACAAACCGCAGCAGCCAATCCATCGGTGGAATCAAGATTTTTTGGTAATTCTTTCAATCCCAATAATTGCTGGAGCATTTTGGCAACTTGTTCTTTGCTGGCGTTTCCGTTGCCGGTGATAGCCATTTTTATTTTCTTGGGTTCGTATTCCGTAATAGGAATATCTCTCGAAAGTCCCGCTGCCATTGCCACGCCTTGTGCCCTTCCTAACTTCAGCATCGACTGTACATTTTTGCCAAAGAAGGGCGCTTCAATCGCAATTTCATCGGGATTGTGGGTGTCGATTAACTCGATGGTACGTTCGAAAATGATTTTTAGTTTTTGATAATGGTTGTCGTATTTAGACAATTGCAATTCGTTGAGCTGAATAAAATGCATGTTTTTCCCTACTACTTTTATCAGTCCAAAACCCATAATTGTGGTTCCGGGGTCAATTCCTAATATAATGCGTTCGTTTGCCAAAATATTTGTTTAAAGTTCAAAGTTCAAAGTTTAAAGTTTTGTTACTTTGCACTAATGATTTCAATTCCTTACAAAGCTAAACAATTCCTTGTACTTCTTGTCAAACTTTTAATTGTCGGCAGTGCCTTTTATTTTATTTACAACCAATTGGCCAATAACGACGAACTTGATTGGGGAAAATTCATCATTCTGTTCCAAAAAAACCAATCCGTTTCGGGAATCAGTTTTATATTATTATTGAGCGTTTTGAATCGTTTTTTCGAAATTTTGAAATGGCAGAATTTGGTTTCCTATCTTCATAAAATCTCTTTATCAGAAGCAACCCAACAAGTTCTTGGCTCACTGACCGCAGGATTATTCACCCCAAACGGAGTGGGTGAATATGCTGGAAAAGTATTATTTTTCGAAAAATCGAAAGCTAAAAAAATCGTCTTTTTGAATTTGATTTGCAACGGAATCCAAATGATTTTGTCGATTGTATTTGGAACAATTGGGTTTTGGGTTTTGGGTTATAGGTTTTGGGTTTTAGTGATTTTGTTTTCAAGTTTTGCCTTTTGCCTTTTAGGTTTTGGATTTAAAAAAATCACAATTAAAGGATATTCCATTGAAAAACTGATTCATAAAATTAATGAAATTCCAAAATCAATTCATCAAAAAAATATTTTCTTGGCCGTTTGTCGCTATTTAATTTTTTCACATCAATATTATTTTCTATTCTTGACTTTTGATGTTGATTTACCTTATTTAACAATGATGGCAACCATAGCCAGTGTTTACTTTTTGGCTTCCTCATTGCCTACATTTCAGTTTTTGGACTTTGCCGTTAAGGGGAGTGTTGCTGTTTATTTTTTTGGAATTCTTGGCGTCAACGAATGGATAGTGGTTTTTATAAGCACGTTAATGTGGTTTTTGAACGTGGTTTTTCCAGTAATAATTGGCAGTTATTACGTGATGAATTTCAAAACTAAAATAGCGCAATGATTGTTGTTTTATATCTAATCATATTCATTTATTGTCTGGCAATAATCGCTCTTATTTATGGCTTCATGAAAGTCAATTCCTTTGATTATGTTGGACTAAAGCCAAAAACCAAGTTTTCGATTGTCGTTCCTTTTCGGAATGAGGCTGAAAATTTGCCAATACTTTTAGATAGTTTTTCGAATTTAAATTATCCTGAGGATTTGTTTGAAATCATTCTGGTTGATGATTTTTCTAGTGAAGAGTATAGAGTTCAAACTTTCAAGTTTAAAGTTTCGGTCATAAAGAACGTTCGGGTTTCGAATTCGCCTAAAAAAGATGCGATTTCAACGGCAATTCACGCTGCAGAAAACGATTGGATTATCACCACTGATGCGGATTGCGTGGTCAATGAAAAATGGTTGTTGACTTTGGATAATTATATTCAGCTTCACGATGTTTCGATGATTGCCGGCGCCGTTTCTTATGAATCCAAAAATTCGTTTTTGCATTATTTTCAGCAATTAGATTTGGCTAGTTTGCAGGGCGCAACGATGGGAAGTTTTGGTTTTGGAAAAGGATTCATGTGCAATGGCGCCAACTTTGCCTATTGCAAATCGTTTTTTCTAGAAATAAATGGCTTTGGAGGGAATGACGGAATTGCTAGCGGAGACGATGTTTTTTTGTTGCAAAAAGCCATTGCAAGATTTCCCGAGAAAGTACACTACTTAAAATCCGAAAATAACATTGTTGTTACAAAACCTTTGGACGACTGGAAATCCTTGTTTTATCAAAGAGTGCGTTGGGCTTCGAAAACAGCTTCCTATCAAATCCGTTTTGGGAAAGGTTTAGGCTTGGTGGTTTTTGTTGGAAATTTGGCTTGGGTGTTGGGTGTTGTAAGTTGGGTTTTGGGTTTTATACCATTTCAAGATATATTATTGCTAATCCTTTTAAAGTTTATTGTTGATGCGGTTTTGATTTACAAAGCGAATCTTTTCTTAAGCAAAACTAAAATACGCTTTTTATTTTCGGGGAGTTTGCTCTATCCCTTTTTCAGCTCAAGTGTGGCTTTGTATTCCTTGTTTGGAAAATACGAATGGAAAGGAAGGCGTTTTTAGTTCTGCGATTAATTTTTAAAGTTTCCAATCTTCAAAAAACCAGAAGTTTTAATCACTCTACTTTGAGAATAACAGGAAGGATAAACTGCGTTTTTACGGGTATTCCTCTTTTTATGGCAGGATTTATTTTTGGGAAACCCACCAAGCGAGCCTTAAGTATGCTGTCGATTTTTACGATATCATAGGACAATGAATCTTTAGGAAACAGAGGCTCGAAAATAATTCTTGAATTCGGATAAACCGTAACTTTCACCTCGATTGTATCCAATTCTGGATAGAGTACGGACAGGGTGTCAACACTTAGTTTATGCTGGATGAGCTGTGTCATGTATTCAAAAAAACATTGTTGACGCTCTATTTTATTCTCTATAGTATCAGAACCATAAACGGATGGAAATTCGTCTACTTCTTTCCAATTAATGGATTTCAATTCCTTTTGCAACAAATCCTTTTCTGAAGGCACTTGCTTCTCAAAGTACTGACAGGAACTAAAAAGAAGTATTGATAAAAATACTGTAAGAATTATTTTTTTCATATTCGCTTATCAAATACCCGTTGCTTTGGGTTTTCAAAAATACAAAAAATAAATTTATGGAAGTTATGGGTTCTGATTATTGGTTTTAGTTTAACTATTTTGCAAATTAACAAGTTTTTGTAATGATTCAGCATCAACCTTAAATCAAAAAAGCCATCCCTAAAAAGGGAAAGCTTTCCATTGGTCTAACTACTAAACCTGCCCATTTCTGGGCAAAACAACACAACAATCTTAAATGCTTTTTAGGGCAAAAAAGGCTTTCATTTCTGAAAACCTTTATCCCAATTTAGCGGTCTGGACGGGACTCGAACCCGCGACCCCATGCGTGACAGGCATGTATTCTAACCAACTGAACTACCAAACCTCTGCTTTATTACTTCACCATGCCCTTATTTTCATAGGAATTCAGTGAACTTGTTTGCGGTTGCAAATATACTATAGAATTTTGTATCTACAAGTGTTTCTACGAAAAACATTGAATTAAATTTTTACGACTTACCCAAACTTTTGTTTTTCAACTAAATATGCCGTCAATACCTTCTCAAAACTGTCGGAAACCCCAACCGGAACATACTTAATTTTGTTCTGAGAGCAGGTCATTGCTAGGTTTTTGAAATAAGTATTCACCCCTTTTTCATATGTGGACTTTACATTATCAGCAAAAACGGTTACTTCATCTCCGCTTTCCATGTCAATAAATTTCCTCGGGGCATTATCAAAGTCGAAATTCAGTTCGGTTTTGTTATCAATAACATGAAACAAAACCACTTTGTGCTTGTTGTGTTTCAGATGTTGTAAAGCATTAAACAATGCCTCCTCGTCACCAGATTGAAACATGTCCGTAAAAAGAATGATCATCGAACGGCGGTGCATTTTTTCGGCTATTTGGTGCAGGAAGGTAATCGTATTCGTGCTTTTTTGAGTTTTCGGTTGCGCCAACAGATTTTCCAGCGCGTTCAACACCATTCTGTGGTGGCGATCGCTCCCTTTTTCAGGCGCATAATATTCATAAGTATCAGAAAACACACTTAATCCAACGGCATCTCGCTGTTTCTTGAGAAGATTCATCAAAACGGCCGAAGCCAAAACAGAAAATCCAATCTTGCTTTGGTAAAAATTCTCAGTTTCTTTGAGCTTTGGATAGTGCATCGACGACGAATTGTCAATGATAATGTGGCAGCGCAAATTAGTTTCTTCTTCGAACCGTTTGGTGAATAACCGATCGGTCTTGGCAAACAATTTCCAGTCAATGTGCTTGGTGCTTTCGCCAACATTGTACACTTTATGCTCCGCAAATTCGGCAGAAAACCCATGAAAAGGACTTTTGTGCATACCAGAAATAAAGCCTTCTACAATTTGGTTGGCCAACAATTCAAGATGCTGAAAACTGGATATTTTCTCTATTTGGGATTCGATCTTCATTCTTCAAATGTATTAAAAGATTGTACAAAATCCAATATGTATATACTAAAGACCCGATAGGTTTTTTAAAACCTATCGGGTCTAAAAAAAGGATTGACTTTCGCCAAACCTTTTTATTTAATATGTTCAGATGGGGTCCTAGCCTCGCCATGACTTTGATTACAACAAAGCGTCCAAACTATCAGCATAAGTTTGTTTAGGAGCAACTCCCACTTGTTTCCCCACTACTTCTCCATTATGAAAAACTAATACTGTTGGAATATTTCTCACTCCGTATTTTGCAGCAAATTCTTGGTTTGCGTCAACATCGACTTTTCCTACGACTACTTTTCCTGCGTATTCCTCGCTGATTTGGTCAATGATTGGCCCAACCATTCTACACGGTCCACACCATGCTGCCCAAAAATCTACCATTACCGGTTTGTCTGATTTTAAAACTACTTCTTCAAAAGTAGCGTCTGTTATTGCTAATGCCATACTATTTTTTGTTTAAGGTTTACCGTTTGAACAATTTCAAGTTCTAAACTTGAGTACAAATATAAAGAAACGTTTGGGTTAAGAAGTGTAACTTGTATTAGATTTAGCTATTTTTAAATTGTTTTAACTTATTAATTCAGTTTAAAGTTAATCTGCATCCTCTCCAATTCGAACAACAATTCATTCGAAATCTTGATTTTTAATTTTCGACTAGGCATCGCTATTCGGGTAATGATTTTTGTTTCTTCAATTTCTGTGATTGTTTCTACTAGAATTGGTTCCTCATCTTCGGAAATTTCTTCAGTGAAAATAGCTGGTTCATCGGATATTTCATTGTCAAACAAGACCGACTCTGTTTTTTCTTCCACGGGACTAATTTCAGGAAGAATTTCTCTCGAGACTTCGATATGTTTTTTTATTTTTTCCAATTCCATAATTTCAAAAGTAACGGTATTGTTCCCTTTGTGTGTATGGAAAACTGCATTTAATTTCGAAATAAAATCAGCGGTCAAATCTTTTATATCCAATAAAATGCTTAGTTTTTTGGCAAAATTTTCAAACACATCCTGCAACATTTTAAATTCTGAAAATTGTATTCTTGGATCTCCTTTTTTCCCTGTATCTCTATCAACCCAGCCCTCTTTTACCACTATTTTTATGTAGGTAAAGCTATTTGGAATCAGATAATGCCGGTTTTTCATATATTCTTCACCGAAAATTTTGAATTCGTAGCTCTCATCATACCCTTCCATATTAAAAGACGCCCAACCTTTTCCGTTTTTGGCAGTTTTGTGTTGCACGTTGTTAATTATTCCTCCGAAAGTTAAATTTTTATTCACAAATTGATTCAAATCTCTCAGTGATTCCAGTTTAGAATTACAGAAATATTTCATTTCAAATTTAAAATCGTCTAGCGGATGACCCGAAATATAAATCCCAACTACTTCTTTCTCTTTAGCCAATTTTTCCATCGTGCTCCAGTCCTCGCAAGGTGGTACCACAGGTTCAGCAATCTGGACATCGCTGCTCTCGCCGAATAAACTTACTTGGGATGAATTTTCGTTTTCTTGAAATTTTGCACCGTATCGAATAGCCTTTTCATAGAAAGTGATTCCGTCGCCATCATCGTGAAAATATTGCGCTCGGGTTGTTCCTAAAAACGAGTCAAAACCACCCGCCAAAGCCAAATTTTCCAATGCTTTTTTATTCGCGGCACGCAAATCGATGCGCTTAGTCAAATCAAAAATAGACTTGTAGTTGGAGTCTTTCCTACTTTCGACAATAGTGGCTACAGCTCCAGAGCCAACACCTTTAACGGCTCCCATCCCAAAACGAACGGCATAATCATCATTTACCGTAAATTTATAAAACGACTCATTTACATCGGGTCCCAAAACCTGCAATCCCATACGTTTGCATTCTTCCATAAAAAAGGAAACTTGCTTGATGTCACTCATATTATTGGACAAAACTGCGGCCATATATTCGGCTGGATAATTTGCTTTCAAGTAGGCGGTTTGGTATGCAATCCAAGCGTAACAAGTGGAATGTGATTTGTTGAAAGCATATTCTGCAAAGGCTTCCCAGTCTCTCCAGATTTTCTCCAATTTATCTTCGGCGTGTCCTTTGGCGACAGCCTGACGGATAAATTTAGGTTTCATTTTATCTAAAACATCCTTCTGTTTTTTTCCCATCGCTTTACGCAAAACGTCAGCATCCCCTTTAGAGAAATCCGCCAGTTTTTGAGACAAAAGCATTACTTGTTCCTGGTAAACCGTAATCCCATAAGTATCTTTCAGTAATTCTTCGCAAGCTTCAAGATCATAAACAATTTCTTCCTCACCATTTTTTCGTTTAACGAAACTCGGAATATAAGCAATTGGTCCCGGGCGGTACAAGGCATTCATCGCAATCAAATCGGGAAAAACCGTAGGCTTCAATTCCTTCATGTATTTTTGCATTCCGGCACTTTCATACTGGAAAATCCCGACCGTTTCGCCACGTTGAAAAAGGGCATAGGTCTTTGCATCATCAATGGGAAATTCGTCTGGATTGAGGTCTATGTTGCTTCTGTATTTTACTAATTTAACAGTGTCTTTAATCAAAGTCAGGGTCTTCAAACCCAAGAAGTCCATCTTCAATAAACCGGCACTTTCCACTACCGAGTTGTCAAATTGCGTCACATACAAATCCGAATCTTTGGCGGTGGCCACGGGAACAAAATCGGTAATATCGCTTGGCGTGATAATCACCCCACAAGCGTGAATCCCTGTGTTTCTTAGGTTTCCTTCTAATACTTTGGCTTGTTGGATGGTTTCACCACCCAAATCGTCTTCACTGGCCAAGCCAATTAATTCCTTGATTTTTTCAAAATCTTCAGGACGCAGAATCTTCTTTATATCGCCTTCAGCATCTTTCAAAAACCGGGACAAACTCCATTTAGAAGGAATTAAATTTGGAAGTAGTTTGGCTATTTTATCAGCTTCGAAAAGGGGTAAATCTAACACTCTTGCCGTATCACGAATAGCTGATTTTGCGGCCATTGTTCCGTAAGTGATGATTTGAGCCACTTGTTTAGAACCATATTTATTAATAACATAATCCATTACTTTACTTCTGCCTTCATCATCAAAATCGATGTCGATATCGGGAAGTGAAACCCTATCTGGATTCAAAAATCTTTCAAAAAGCAAGTTGTATAAAAGGGGGTCGATATTGGTGATTTTCAAACAATAGGCCACTACAGATCCTGCTGCTGAACCCCGGCCGGGACCAACAGAAACTTCCATTTTTCGAGCTGCAGCAATAAAATCCTGAACAATTAAGAAATACCCTGGGTAACCTGAATTTTCGATGGTCATCAATTCAAAATCCAATCTTTCTTGAATTTCCGGTGTAATTTTTGCATATCTTCGTCTGGCTCCTTCATAAGTAAGATGTCTCAAATAAGCATTTTCACCTCTAACTCCGCCATCTACAGTATCCTGTGGGACATTAAATTCTTCTGGAATTTCGAATTTTGGAAGCAAGACTTCTCGAGCCAAATTGTAAATTTCGATTTTGTCCACAATTTCGGAAATATTTGAAATGGCTTCCGGCAAGTCGTTGAAGTTTTTTTTCATTTCCTCGCCCGACTTGAAATAATATTCCTGATTGGGCAAGCCGTAACGATAACCACGCCCACGACCTATTGGGGTAGATTGCTTTTCACCCTCTTTTACGCACAATAAAATATCGTGCGCATTGGCATTGTCCTTCTCAATATAAAAAGTGTTATTGGTTGCCACTATTTTGACATCGTACTTTCTGGCCAATGAAATCAAGCCTTCATTCACGCGATTTTCATCTTCTTGATTGTGGCGCATCACCTCGATATAGAAATCTTCTCCAAATTCCTGTTTCCACCAAAGCAACGCTTCTTCGGCTTGGTTTTCACCCAAATTCAAAATCTTGCTTGGGATTTCCCCATAAAGATTTCCTGACAAAACAATGATGTCTTCTTTGTATTGTTGAATGACTTTTCGATCTATTCGTGGCACATAATAAAAACCTTCGGTATATCCAATCGAAGACATTTTGGCCAAATTGTGGTAGCCTTTTTTGGTCTTCGCCAAAAGCACGATTTGATACCCATTGTCTTTTACCGACTTATTTTTATGATCTTCACAAACAAAAAATTCACAACCTACGATGGGTTTCATCGAAACTTCGGTCGGCTCTTCCCCTTTTTCAATCGCTTCCTTATTTTTGGCCTCAGCCGCTTTATTATGGTATAAAATATCACGAACAAAGTGAAAAGCACCCATTAAATTGGCATGATCCGTAATTGCTACAGCGGGCATTTTTTGTTGCGAAGCTGCTTTAACCAAGGCTGCAACGCTAATAGTGGATTGCAAAACCGAAAATTGGGTATGATTATGCAAATGCACAAAATCAGAATCGATTAAGATTTGCTTATTATCAGAAAGTTCCTGTTTCGAAATGGGTGCCGCTTGTTGCCCTCCTAATTGCTGACGAATTTTATCGGACGCTTCCTTTAAATTGGTATGTCGCAAGCCAATAAGCTGAATTTCTCTTGGATTTTTTAATTGAAAATCCTCGAAATACTCCTGCTCTACTTCCAGTTCCTTTTTGGTAAAAACTTCGGTACGAATTAATTCGAAAAAGCAACGTGTTGTTGCCTCAACATCGGCAGTGGCGTTGTGTGCTTCTCCAAAAGGTTTGTTGAAAAGATACGAGTGTAATTCGGTTAGTGTTGGCAGTTTAAATTTTCCTCCACGACCTCCAGGTAAGCGCAATAAAGAGGCCGTAACTTCTGTACACGTATCGAGAATTGGCATTGAACCCATTGGGCTTTCTATGCCCAATCTATAAAATTCGCAACCCATAATATTGATGTCAAAACCTAGATTTTGACCCACAATAAATTTTGTCTTAGATAAAGCACTATTAAATTTTTCCAACACTTCAGCCAAAGAAACACCTTCGGCTTCCGCCAATTCAGTGGAAATACCGTGAATTCTCTCGGCATCATACGGAATATTGAACCCTTCAGGCTTGACCAAATAATCTTGGTGTTCGATGACTTTTCCCATAGCATCGTGCAACTGCCAGGCGATTTGTATGCAACGCGGCCAGTTGTCCGTGTCGGAAATGGGCGCTCCCCAACGCTTTGGTAATCCTGTGGTTTCGGTATCGAATATTAAGTACATTTTCTAGGCATTAGATTTTGGGCAAAAAGCATAAAATGGCTTTTTTGATGAAAACAAAAATACATTTAATGAGGTTGAATTTCAATATTAGTTATCAACAAAAAGCCATTTTGAAAAATCATTAAAATAACAACTCTTCTTTTTGGATGTCGTAGTATTTAAACCAAATAAAACATTAAAAATTAAGTTTAAAAATAACTTTTCGAACATTTCAGTTACGATGAAAAACTAACAAAAAAGTCTATTTAAACAAAACAAACAGTGTGAATTATTATTTAAAATCAATATTTTTATTGATTTATATCCTAAAAACAAGCACTTTAGCCTTTGAAAAATAGCGATATAGTAAAAACAGTATGGATTTCCACTTTAAACTAAGTTCGTTGTGAAAGAAAAAAAAGTTAAAAACTAGAAGAGTACAGAAAATCATAAACAGATTAACAGAAGTGGTCAACAACCATAAAACCATTTTGGGTATCGTATATAAGTAAATAATAAAATTGACCACTTTATTTTTTTTTATAAATTTGCTCCCATTGTTTCAATTTTAGTCAACGGACTAGGATTGCAAAAAGAAATACACTTAAAAAAATAGTTAAAAATGAGTACTACATTATTCGACAAAGTATGGGATTCGCACGTAGTGCGTAAAATTGAAGATGGACCAGACGTGTTTTTTATAGACCGTCATTTCATCCATGAAGTTACAAGTCCCGTTGCTTTTTTGGGGTTAAAGGAAAGAGGGATCACCGTTTTGTATCCAGAACGCACTTTTGCCACTGCAGATCACAACACACCAACCATAAATCAACACCTGCCCGTTGAAGATGCTTTATCAGCCAACCAGTTAAAAGCATTGGAAGATAACGCAGCAGAATACGGCATTTCGCACTGGGGATTAGGTCACCAAAAAAATGGGATTGTGCACGTGGTAGGTCCTGAAAACGGAATTACTTTGCCGGGTGCAACGATTGTTTGCGGCGATTCACACACTTCTACCCACGGTGCTTTTGGTGCTATTGCTTTTGGTATCGGAACTTCCGAGGTAGAAATGGTTTTATCTACACAGTGTATCATGCAACCGAAACCTAAGAAAATGCGTATCAATGTGAATGGTAAATTGAGTAAAGGTGTGGGTCCAAAAGATGTAGCACTTTATATTATTTCTCAATTGACTACTTCTGGAGGTACCGGATATTTTGCAGAATATGCAGGAAATGTTTTTGAAGACATGTCGATGGAAGGTCGTATGACTGTGTGTAATCTTTCTATCGAAATGGGTGCTCGTGGTGGTATGATTGCTCCTGACCAAAAAACATTCGATTTCTTGGAAGGAAGATTATACGCTCCAAAAGGGGAAGCTTGGACAAAAGCTGTAGAATATTGGAAAACGTTAAAAACCGATGCTGACGCTGTTTTTGATGCTGAATTAAACATCAACGCTGCAGACATCGAACCAATGATCACTTATGGTACAAATCCTGGTATGGGAATTGGTATCTCAAAAAATATCCCGAACGCAAACCAAGTGGAAGGCGGCGAGGAAACTTTTAAAAAATCTTTGGCTTACATGGGCTTCCAAGAAGATGATGTAATGATTGGGAAAACAATCGACTATGTTTTCTTAGGAAGTTGTACCAATGGTAGAATTGAAGATTTTAGAGCTTTTACAGAAATTGTGAAAGGGCGACAAAAAGCAGCTAACGTGACGGCTTGGCTAGTTCCAGGTTCCCACGTTGTAGAAGCGCAGATTAAAGAAGAAGGCCTTTTGGATATTCTTACTGAAGCTGGTTTTGTCCTACGTCAGCCGGGATGTTCAGCTTGTTTGGCGATGAACGATGATAAAGTTCCTGCCGGGAAATATGCGGTAAGTACATCCAACAGAAACTTCGAAGGTCGTCAAGGTCCTGGTTCTAGAACTTTATTGGCCAGTCCAATTATGGCTGCTGCCGCTGCAGTTACCGGAAAATTGACAGATCCGAGAGATTTGTTTTAATTGAATGACAATAAAATTTCAAAAAAGAATTAAAAATAAAAGGTTTTAAAGAGTATGATTTATTTTTCCTTAACGGAAAATCTGAAATCTAAAATCATAAATCTAAAATTACAATGGCATACGATAAATTTAATATCCTTACGAGTAGTGCAGTGCCACTACCAATAGAAAATGTGGACACCGATCAAATCATTCCAGCTCGTTTCTTGAAAGCTACGAAACGGGAAGGTTTTGGAGATAATCTTTTCAGAGATTGGAGATACAACGGAGATGAAACTCCAAAAGCGAATTTCGTATTAAACGACAAAACCTACAGCGGAAAAATCCTTGTTGGCGGTAAAAACTTCGGTTCAGGTTCTTCAAGAGAGCACGCCGCTTGGGCGGTTTACGATTACGGCTTTCGTGCGGTTGTTTCTAGTTTCTTTGCAGATATCTTCAAAGGAAACTGTTTGAACATTGGTGTTCTGCCAGTTCAAGTGAGTCCTGAATTTGCCGATACTATTTTCAAAGCAATCGAAGCGGACCCAAAAACAGAATTAGAAATCAATTTGCCTGCACAAACCATTACGCTTTTGACAACTGGAGAAAAAGAATCATTTGATATTTCTGGTTACAAAAAAGACAACATGGTTAATGGTTTTGACGATATCGATTATTTGCAAAATATTAAAGGAGACATTGTAGCATTTGCCGATCAGCTACCTTACTAAAAAAGAAGAATAGTGATAAATGCAGTTACCAAAGCATTCCTTTTGGGTTTTGCCAAAGTAACTGCTTTTAGTGTTTTATAAAAATACAATGTCCTGATTTCTAATTTATGAAGTAGAAACAGTATTAGCATCAAATTTAAAATGGAAAAAAGAAAAATTGAAATAATGGATACGACACTTCGTGATGGGGAACAAACCTCAGGAGTATCATTTTCTGCTGCAGAAAAATTAACCATTGCGCAATTGTTGCTAGAAGAATTAAATATTGATCGAATCGAAGTCGCTTCCGCGCGTGTAAGCGAGGGAGAATTTCAAGGCGTAAAGGGCATAATGGCTTGGGCACAAGAAAAAGGCTATGCCAGTCGAATAGAAGTCTTAACCTTTGTTGACAATGGACTTTCAATAGATTGGATGAAAAAAGCAGGGGCTAAAGTTCAAAATTTATTGACCAAAGGTTCTTTGAATCACCTTACGCACCAATTAAAAAAAACACCCGAACAGCATTTCTCTGAAATTGCAGAAAGTATTGCTTTAGCCAATAAAAACGGAATTGAAACCAATGTTTATCTGGAAGATTGGAGTAATGGGATGCGGAATTCTCCAGAATATGTTTTTCAATATTTGGATTTCATAACAAAGCAGCCTGTAAAAAGGATTTTATTGCCGGATACTTTAGGTGTCCTAATCCCATCGGATACATTTGAATTTATTTCAAAAATAAGGGCAAAATACCCAAACACGCATTTTGATTTCCATGCCCATAATGATTATGATTTAAGTGTGGCTAATGTCATGGAAGCCTTAAAAGCGGGTATAAATGGATTGCATGTTACGGTAAACGGTATGGGAGAACGCGCAGGAAACGCCCCTCTTGAAAGTACGGTGGCAGTCATCAATGATTTCTTGCCAGAAATAAAAATAAATGTAAAAGAATCGTCCCTTTACTCGGTGAGTAAATTGGTGGAAACCTTTACAGGGTATAGAATACCCGCCAATAAGCCAATTGTAGGGGACAATGTGTTCACCCAAACAGCGGGAATCCATGCCGATGGAGACAACAAAAACAACCTTTATTTTAATGATTTGCTTCCAGAACGTTTTGGAAGAAAACGAAAATATGCCTTAGGAAAAACTTCCGGGAAAGCTAATATCGAAAAGAATCTTCAGGAATTAGGATTGCAACTTAATCAAGAAGATTTAAAATTGGTTACCCAACGCATCATCGAACTGGGTGACAAAAAAGAAACTGTCACCAAAGAAGATTTGCCTTACATTATCTCTGATGTTTTGGACAGCCAGAGCTATGAAGAAAAAATTATAGTGGAATCGTATGTATTGGTTCATTCTAAAGGGCTACGGCCTTCCACAACAATATGTTTAAAAATAAACGGAGAAATTTTTGAAGAGAATGCACAGGGAGATGGACAATTTGATGCCTTTATGAATGCGCTTTCAAAAATTTACAAAACCAAAAAAATGGTGTTGCCAAAATTGATTGATTATGCCGTTAGGATTCCTCCAGGAAGTAGCTCAGATGCTTTATGCGAGACTATCATCACCTGGACTAATGACGGAAAAGAATTTAAGACGAGAGGATTAGATTCGGATCAAACTGTTGCGGCCATCATAGCAACTCAAAAAATGCTGAATGTTGTAACAACAAACTAAAAAAGATACTAATATAATAACCATATAATGAAATATACTATTGCCCTTTTAGCAGGAGACGGAATTGGTCCGGAAGTAGTCAATGAATCAGTAAAAGTTTCTGAAGCCATCGCAAAAAAATTCAACCACGAAATCAATTGGACTCCGGCACTTACTGGAGCTTGCGCTATTGATGCCGTTGGCGTTCCTTATCCTGACGAAACCCATGAAATCTGTATGAAAGCAGACGCCGTTTTATTCGGAGCTATCGGACATCCAAAATATGATAATGATCCTAAAGCAACTGTAAGACCAGAACAAGGTTTGTTATTGATGCGAAAAAAATTAGGTTTGTTTGCCAATGTACGCCCAACATTTACTTTTCCTTCTTTGATTGACAACTCCCCTTTAAAAAGAGAACGTATCGAAGGAACCGATTTAGTTTTCTTGAGAGAGTTGACTGGTGGAATTTATTTTGGGGAAAAAGGAAGAAAAGATGATGGGGAAACTGCTTTCGATACTTGTACTTATACCAGAGTTGAAGTACAAAGATTAGCAAAAAAAGGATTTGAATTAGCGATGACGCGCAGCAAAAGATTGTGTTGTGTAGACAAAGCAAACGTATTGGAAACTTCCCGTTTGTGGAGAGAAACCGTTCAAGCTATGGAAAAAGACTATCCAGAAGTAACCGTTTCCTACGAATTTGTAGATGCCGTTGCGATGCGTTTGGTTCAATGGCCAAATTCGTATGACGTATTAATCACCGAGAACTTATTTGGAGACATCTTAACTGATGAAGCATCGGTAATTTCAGGCTCTATGGGCTTAATGCCTTCAGCGTCTGTGGGCGAACATACCTCTTTATATGAGCCAATTCACGGTTCGTATCCGCAAGCAACAGGCTTGAATATTGCAAATCCGTTAGCTACAATATTATCGGCAGCCATGATGTTTGAAGATGCTTTTGGCTTGCATGATGAGGCAGCTGCTATCAGAGCCGTTGTAAACAAATCGTTAGAAGAAGGGATTGTTACTGAAGATTTGGCTGTAAAAGGAGCCAAAGCCTATAAAACGAGTGAAGTAGGGGACTGGTTGGTCGCTAATCTATAAAAAAACTAGACTTTCAACTCCCTTGCCTTTGGGGGCTTGGGTATGCATAAACAAAAAAGGTGTCAACGAAAATTGACACCTTTTTTTTATGTAATAAAGAAAATATTAATATCCTCCTCTGTTTCCACCACCACGGTTATCTCCACCACGGCTGTTTCCACCACCATAACCTCCGCGTGAATCTCCACCACGGCTGTTGCTGTTAAAACTTCTTCTTTCGCCTTCTGGTTTTGGCTCAGACTTATTCACTACAATGGCACGACCTTGAACAGTCGCTCCGTTTAACTCATCAATTGCTTTTTGAGCTTCGTCATCATTTGACATTTCAACAAAACCGAATCCTTTACTTCTTCCAGTAAATTTATCAGTAATAATTTTTACAGAATCAACTGCACCATAGGCCTCGAAAGACTCTCTTAAATCTGCTTCCTCAATACTGAATGGAAGGCTTCCAACAAAAATATTCATATGTACTTATTTATAATAATTGGTACAAATGTAATCTTATTTTTCTGTAATCTACTATGTATTAGCTAATTTATGGTTAATATTTTTTGATTGTCCGTTTTTTGTCATAATCCTGTAATGCTTGCTATTACTAGCC
>CAZHVE010000027.1:0-27937 GCA_964535705.1 uncultured Flavobacterium sp. | reverse complement strand
CTTCTAGTATTTATTTGTATAATATATGTTGGATTTTAGGTTTTAAACAAATGATACTTGGTCATACTTGGTCGTTAGGAGTTGAGGAGCAATTTTATTTCTTTTGGCCCTTGATGATTATCCTATTCTTACGTTTTTTTTCAACTTATAAATTACAAATCACACTATTTTTTTTTATTCCAATGATATGGTTTATTAAGTTTACTAACCAGTTCCCAATTCTAAATTCATTATTTTACGAATCATTATTTATAGGTTGTTTATTTGCTTTGCTTCGATGGAACGGTAATTTGCCCAATCGTATTCCCAATGTAATAACAGGTTTAGTTTTTGTAGTATTGGTTATAGTTGGGGTTTTTCCAATTTCAATTTCTAATGTTATATTTGGAAATAATGGAAGATTTATTTTTGGAGTTTTGACTATGATTCTTATTCTAGGATTAGTTGGAGATCCAAATAGTAAAGTTGTGAAATTACTGAGTGCTCGCGGTATAGTTTTTATTGGTAAAATATCCTATGCTCTTTATTTATGGCATGTTCCAGTTTTTCGCTGGTTTTTTTGGCATTCCACTTTACCACCAATTATTTCTTTAATTTCGAAATTTATAGTTACGTTTATTTTAGCAATAATATCTTTAAAATTGGTTGAAAAGAAATCAATAAAACTAGGACGAGGTTTGAGTAAGCGATTAATAAAAATGTCATAACTAAAATTTTAATGGTAAATTATGAATAAAATTTGTTTATTATTAACGGCTTCAGTAAATCCACAAATACAGATGGATTAAAAAGAAATTCAGTATTAGATAGAGAATCTGATTATTACAACGCATTGGTTTTTTATGCCAAACTTGGAATTCCAATTTTTTTTTGTGAGAATAGTATGTATCATTCTGAAAAAATTAGTAAATTTTGTGATGAAAATAGTAATTGTATTGAATTGATTAGTTTTCTTTCAAAAGAAAGTTATTTAGGGAAGAGTCATGGAGAAAAAGAAATATTTGATTTTGCTCATAAGAATTCCAAAACTATTAAGAATTCAGAATTTGTTGTAAAACTAACAGGTCGTTTAATAGTAGAAAATATAGCTAAAATAATACAAAATCTTATGAAAAAAGACTTTATGGTTTCTGCTAATATATCTAGAAATTTATCTTTTTCTGACAGTAGATTTTTTGTTTACAAAAAAGAATTTTACTTAGACTATTTTGAACCGATGCTTAAAAAATTTCTTAGCGACGAACGTAGATTTTATTTTGAGTTTTGTCTTGCTAGAGGAATTCATAATTTAATGGCACATCAAAACGGATTTATTTTATTGCCTTTTTATCCCAAATACATTGGTAGAAATGGAACAACAGATAAAAAGTACAAAAAAGCATTTATAAAAGAAATTAAATATAGAATATATACAAGAATTAAAATTTATTTCTTTAATCATCCGATTTGAAAGTATCGTGAATGCTACTGATTTATATCCTTTGATAATTGACTACGTTTAGTCATAGAAATTGAAAACATCAATAAAGATTTCTATACGGAACCTTAGAGAAGTCAAAATTTATCCTCACCATTTAAACGAGCAAATAGATTAAATTTTTTCCTAATGTTTAATTGCCTATTTTTTACAATCTAGCTTGAAATTACTAAAAATATGTTTTTTAACTCTATAAACTTTGCCATTTTCTTACCTATAGTTTTTGTTCTCTATTGGTTTGTGACAAACAAAAATCTAAAATCACAGAACATTCTCTTATTATTAGCAAGCTACTTTTTTTATTCTTGTTGGGATTGGCGGTTTTTGTTTTTACTTATTTTCTCTACTTTTTTGGATTATTATACCGGAATTAGAATTTCAGACACTAAAAACCAATCCAGTAAAAAATTTTGGTTTTGGTTGAGCATATCCGTTAATCTAGGATTTTTAGGTGTTTTTAAATATTACAATTTTTTTGCAGCATCTTTTGCAGATGCCATTGCCAATTTTGGATTGCAGGTAAATCCGTGGACAATAAAAGTGATTTTACCAGTGGGAATTTCTTTTTATACTTTTCATGGACTTTCTTATGTTATCGATATTTATAAAGACCGAATAAAAGCAGAAAAGAATTTTATTGATTACTCTGTTTTTGTGAGTTTTTTTCCTTTATTGGTTGCGGGACCTATAGAACGAGCTACGCATTTGCTTCCTCAAATTCAGAAAAAAAGAGTTTTCAATTATGCCAATGCAGTTGATGGATTGAAACAAATAGTGTGGGGATTATTCAAGAAAGTAATAATAGCGGACCAATGTGCCGAAATTGCCAATATCACCTTTAATAATTCTGCCGATTATACAGGGAGCGGTTTAGCATTAGGAGCCGTTTTTTTTGCTTTTCAAATTTACGGTGATTTTTCAGGTTATTCAGATATTGCATTAGGAACAGCTCGACTTTTTGGGATTGATTTATTACGAAACTTTGCTTTTCCTTATTTCTCGAGAGATATTGCTGAATTTTGGCGACGTTGGCATATTTCACTTTCCACATGGTTCCGGGATTATTTGTATATTCCCTTGGGAGGAAGTAAAGGTGGTACTTGGCCAAAAGTGCGCAATACGTTTATCATATTTTTAGTCAGTGGTTTTTGGCATGGCGCCAATTGGACCTTTATCATTTGGGGATTTTTAAATGCATTATATATTATGCCTTCCATTATTTTTAATACCAACAGGAATAATTTAGATATTGTAGCCCAAGGGAAATACCTGCCAAGTTTGAAAGAATTTTTTCAAATTTGTTTAACATTTAGTTTAACGGTTTTCGCGTGGATATTTTTCAGAGCTGAAAATTTAAAACAGGCTCTTGCTTATATTTCTGAAATATTTTCTAGATCATTATTTACTGTACCAATTAAATTGATAAAATCGGGTCATTTGACAATGATTTTATTTTTATTGGTGTTTATTTTCATAATTATAGAATGGTTGGGAAGACAACAACAGTATGCCATTGCAGTCATAGCAAATTCGTGGCCAAAAGCACTTAGATATGTTTTTTATTATCTACTTATTATTGCCATTTTATGGTTTTCAGGGAAAGAGCAACAGTTTATCTATTTTCAATTTTAAATATGAGAAAATTTATTGTTAAAGCTTTGTTCTTTTCTTTGCCAATAGCTTTTTTGTTTGTTTTTACTTTTGTTTTTTATACTACCGAGAAAGGGGATTTAATCAGGATAGGTTATATAATCAACAAAGGGGACTATAGAAGTATATTCAAAAAAGAATTAGTTCAGAAAAACTTTTACACTAATGTGTCAAGTCTTAATTTTGACCAGCAAAAAAAATTTACCGTACTTTCCATAGGGGATTCATTTTCAGGACAAAAAGGCTATGGGTATAAAAATTATTTGGCCCAAAAACCTAATATTTCTGTTTTACATTTAGATCGATTTTTAACTAATAACCCAATTGAAACAGCCTATGGAATTTTAAACGGTGATATGCTTGATAAAATAAAAGTAGATTATATTATACTTCAATCTGTTGAAAGACATATAACAAGGAGAGTAAAAAAAATTAATAAAAATAGAATTATAACTACTGATTCTTTAAAAATACAAATTAAAGAAAATGAAGATAAGTTAAAAAAAGAAATTGAAAAAGAGAGCTTTCCATCTCAAAGAATAATTAAATTTCCACTACAAAACTTATTGTATTTTTTTGATGACGACGCCTATGGTTCTGATGCCTATCAAGTTACTACTGATGAATTTTTATTTTCAAATGATAATAACAGATTACTTTTTTTATCCTCTGATTTAAAGGCTGTAAAAGAAAATAATAATGTGAAATCATTAGCAAAATTAAACACCACATTAAATGAATTATCAAATAGGCTAGGTAAAAAAGGAATTAAATTAATAGTTTTACCTAGTCCTGATAAATATGATTTTTATTACGATCATATTATTAATACAAAGAAATATCCAAAACCTTTATTTTTTGAACGTTTTCAAAAATATCCAAAAGAATATATTTATATTAATTCTAAAAAAATTCTCAAACAGCATGAAAAACACCAGAAAGACCTTTATTTTTATGACGATACACATTGGTCACCATGGTCTTCAAAAATTTTAGCTAATGAAATAGAAAAAGTAATTAGTTTTAAAAAGTAATGGTGTTAAATAAAACAAGAGATAAACAAATGAAAATACTTATTACAGGCGCCGCTGGTTTTATTGGAATGCATACTGTTCAAAAAATGGCTGCATTAGGACATGAAGTTGTTGGACTAGATAATGTAAATGCCTACTATGAAACCGATTTAAAATATGCACGTTTAGCAGAATTAGGAATCAAAAGGGAGGATTTAGAGTACAATAAAAAAGTTAGTGGTTACACAAATATCCGATTTGTTTTATTGGACATTCAAGATGCGGGAAATTTAAACTCCTTATTTGCCTCCCAAAAATTCGACATCGTAATCCATCTTGCGGCTCAAGCTGGTGTGCGTTATTCTATAACGAACCCCCGAGATTATATTGACAGTAATATTATTGGTTTTTACAATATTTTAGAAGCTTGTAGAAATTTTCCATTACAACACCTTGTTTTCGCCTCTAGTTCATCCGTATATGGTAATACTGACGTTAGCCCGTTTTCAGAAAATCAAAACACAGATTTTCCAGTAAGTTTTTATGCAGCAACTAAAAAGAGTAATGAAGTCATGGCACACTCTTATTCCGAATTATATAAAATGAAAATTACAGGATTGCGTTTTTTTACGGTGTATGGGCCTTGGGGTAGACCCGATATGGCTCCTACCTTATTTGCTAAAGCAGGATTTGAAGGCAAACCAATTATGGTTTTTAATGAAGGCAATCAAAGCCGAGATTTTACCTATATTGATGATATTGTTCAAGGGATACAAATCGTGGCACAAAATCCATCGCCAAAATCAAATTTTAGAGTGCTTAATATAGGAAATGGAAATCCAGTGAATCTGATGGAGTTTATCAAATTGATAGAATTCAATATTGGAAAACCCTTTCAATATCTAATGATGCCTGCTCAAGACGGAGATGTACAATCTACTTTTGCTGACGTTTCAGAAATTCAGAAGTTAGGTTATAGGGCTACAACCTCTTTAGAATTAGGTATTCCAAAATTTATAAATTGGTTTTTGAATTATTATACTTCTAACGAAATCAAGTAAATCATTCCTTTTATCTAAAAATCATTGATGAAAAAATTTGGAGTTACACTTTTATTATTTTCTATTCCACTATTTATTTTAGCGGGGTTGGGGGATTATTTTACAAACAAGGCTCTAAGAAAATCAAAGTATAAATACTTTGTTGTTTGGAATGATTTGGTGTCTGGGAATATAAATTCTCAAATAGTTATTTATGGAACTTCGAGAGCTAGAACTCATATTAATTCGAAAATACTAGAAGATACATTGAATCTTTCTACCTATAATTTAGGAATTGATGGATATACGTTTGACATGGAATATTGCAGACATCAGTTAGTTTTGGAAAAAAACAAGAAACCATCCTATATTATTCAGACACTTGACTACCATATGTTGGGCAAAATTCATGATTTATACCAATACGAACAGTTTTATCCTTATTTTGACAATAAAATAATTCTTAAAACAATCAAGAAATATAATGGACCAAATTGGTGGGATTATCACCTTCCTCTGGTCAGATATTATGGTGGTAAAGAAGAAATTTTCAGTGCAATTAATATTTTGCTAAGGCCTTCTCATAATAAAGGAAATCGATATAAAGGTTTTTATAATTTCGATCAAAATTGGACTAATGATTTTGAAAAAGCGAAGAAATCCAAAAAAACTATCTTTCAAAAAATAGACAAAGAAACAGTAATTCTTTTTGAAAAACTTATAACAGACACAAAAAAGAGGGGTATACCTATGATTTTTGTTTATACACCTGAGCATATCGAAGGTCAGCATTTTGTTTCAAATAGAAATGAAATTATGGATTTTTACTCTAAAATAGCCGTTAAATATAAAATTCCATATCTCGACTATAGTTCTGACAAGATGTGTTTTAACAAAGATTATTTTTATAATTCAGAACATTTAAACTTAAAAGGAGCTAATATATTTTCACAAAAATTGGCATCAGATTTAAAAAAAATTATAAAAGTATCCGATAAGAAATAATCGAGTCTTGAGTAAGCCAAATCTAAACTAAAAATTAACTAATAAACGATATAAAATGTTTTTCAACTCCATAAATTTCGCTATTTTTTTGCCTGTTGTTTTTATACTCTATTGGTTTGTAACAAACAAAAATCTGAAACTTCAGAATATACTTTTGCTGGCATCAAGCTATTTTTTTTATGCTTGTTGGGATTGGCGGTTTTTGTTTTTGTTAATTTTCTCTACGGTTTTAGATTATTATACCGGAATTAAAATGTCGGATGCTAAGAATCAAGCGTCCAAAAAGTTTTGGTTTTGGTTGAGTATTTCGATAAATCTTGGTTTCTTAGGAGTTTTTAAATATTACAATTTTTTTGCTTCTTCTTTTGCCGATGCCATTGCTAATTTTGGATTTCAGGTAAATCCTTGGACCTTGAAAGTAATTCTTCCAGTGGGAATATCTTTTTACACTTTTCATGGGCTATCTTATGTTATTGATATTTATAAAGACCGAATAAAAGCAGAAAAAAACTTTATCGATTATTCGGTTTTTGTAAGCTTTTTTCCTTTGCTGGTTGCTGGACCCATAGAACGAGCCACTCATTTGTTACCACAAGTTAAGAAAAAAAGAGAATTTGATTTTTCTATGGCTGTCGATGGTTTGAAGCAAATTTTGTGGGGATTATTCAAAAAAGTAGTTATAGCCGATAATTGTGCCAAATTTGCCAATATCATTTTTGATAATTATACAGACTATTCAGGAAGTACATTAGCATTAGGAGCTGTGTTTTTTGCTTTTCAAATTTATGGAGACTTTTCAGGTTATTCGGATATTGCTTTAGGAACGGCAAGACTTTTTGGTATTGATTTACTAAGAAATTTTGCTTTTCCTTATTTTTCTAGAGATATAGCAGAATTTTGGCGTCGTTGGCATATTTCGCTTTCTACCTGGTTTCGGGATTATTTATATATTCCTTTAGGAGGAAGTAAAGGAGGTATGTGGATGAAGATTCGCAACACTTTCATTATATTTTTAGTCAGTGGATTTTGGCATGGAGCGAATTGGACTTTTATAGCCTGGGGTTTTCTTAATGCGTTGTTTATTTTGCCTTCTATTATATTTAATACAAATAGAACTAATCTAGATATCGTAGCACAAGGAAAATCTTTACCAACTTTAAAGGAATTAGGGTCTATTATTATCACCTTTTCATTAACAGTTTTAGCTTGGATATTTTTTAGATCCAATACAATTGATCAAGCAATACATTACGTTTCTAGGATATTTTCGAAATCCTTTTTCAGCATTCCTCATCTTAAAACAGACATGTATGACAAGCCGATTTTTATACTAGTTATTTTATTCATTATCGTCGAATGGTTAGGTAGAGAGCAACAATATGCTATCGCCAATTTATTTTCTGGAAAACCTAGAGTTTATCGTTGGGTATTTTATTATTTGATTATACTAATTATATTCATTTTTGCGGGTTCAAATCAGCAGTTTATTTATTTCCAGTTTTAGAAATGAAAAAATTCGTTAAATATTTTTTATTTTTCATATCACCAATAGTGTTGTTATCCTATTTTGCAGATGTGTTTATTTCAACCAATTTAAAAAGATCAAATAAATTTGCCGAAAAAGAATATCCTACTTGGAATGCAATTATTGATGGAAAGGTCAACTCGGATATTCTTATTTACGGAAATTCTAGGGCGTGGGTTCAATTCAATTCTACAATGATAAAAGATAGTTTATTGGTGCCAACATACAATTTAGGAATTGATGGACATGGATTTTGGTTGCAATATTTGCGACATAAAATGTTGTTAGAATATAACAAAAAACCCAAGTTGATTATTATTTCAGTCGATATGTTTTCTTTAGAAAAGAGAAAGGATTTATACAATTACGAACAATTTTTGCCTTATATGCTTTGGAATGCAGAGATAAAAAAAGCAACCATAGATTATGATGGATTTAAGAGTTTTGATTATGATTTACCCTTAACTCGATATTATGGAAAAACGGAAGCATTAGAAACGGCAATCCGTTTTTTTTCGGGACATTTAAGCAATCCTATTTGCAGGATTAAGGGGTATCAAGGTCGAGATGAATCATGGAATACCGACTTTGATAAAGCCAAATTAACAATGAAAAACTATGAAGTGAAAACTGATCCCGAAACCATAATTTTATTTGAAAAATTCATTGTCGATTGCAAACAGCAAGGTATACAATTGATTTTTGTAAATGCTCCAGAATATATTGAAGGGCAGAAATATATAAAAAACAGAGGTGAAATCTTAGCAATCTATGCTAAGTTTAGTAAGCAAAATCAAATTCCATTTTATGATTATTCTAACGATCTTATTTGTTATCAAAAAAAGTATTTTTACAATTCAGTTCACATGAACAAAACGGGAGCAGAATTGTTTACTGCCAAGCTTATTGATACGCTCAAGCAATTAAACATGATTAAAGAATGGAATAATTAATTCAAATATAAAAGTGAATAAGTTTATAAAAAAGACTCTATTATTTTGTGTACCGGTCCTTATTTTTATATTGATAATGGAACTTCTTCTAAGAAATATTCCCAACGATTACTCGTATAAAAAAAAATATTTGGACCAACATTCCAATGAAATCCAGATTTTATTTTTGGGCAGCTCACATGCTTATCGTGCGATAAATCCAAAATTTATACATTCGAATAGTTTTAATGCTGCCTATGTATCACAATCTTTGGATTATGATATTGAAATACTAAAAAAATATGAAAAACAAAGTAAACAGTTGAAATATATAGTAATTCCAATAGATTATATGTCTTTATTCAGTAGACTTGAAACAGAAGTTGAAAGTTGGAGAGTTAAAAATTATACTATTTACTATGGATTTAATCGAAGATATAATTTTAATGATAAGTTTGAAATTTTAAATGGAAAAATACTAGAAAAAATATTTCGAATTGTTAATTTCTATTTTAAAAACGATTCGAGTCTAACTTGTAATAATTTGGGTTGGGGGATTAAATATAGTTCAAAAAAAAATAAAGATTTAATTGCTACCGGGAAAGCTGCAGCCAAAAGGCATACAAAAAAAGACAGTACTTTTTTCAATAAAAATGTTGCTATAGTAAATGAAATTATAGCTATCGCAAAAGCTAAAAATGCCAAAGTGATTTTTTATACCAATCCAGCTTATGAGACCTATGTTTCTAATTTAAATGAAGAACAGTTGCAAAAAAACTATTCTACTATTAAAAGCATCACAAAATCAAATGTCAATGTGAGCTATTATGATTTTTTAAGAGACAAATCATTTGATGCTAAAGATTTTTTTGATGCAGATCATTTAAATGCAATTGGTGCCGAAAAGTTCTCTAAAAAAATGGATAGTATCATTATAAGTTTAAAATAGTTTATGTCCAAAATTAAAGTGCTGCATATTATTAAGTCTTTAGGTCGTGGTGGAGCAGAAATGTTATTGCCAGAAACACTCAAAGAGCATAATCAAGGCCTGTTTGAGTTTCATTATATTTATTTTTTGCCATGGAAAAACCAAATGGTAGAAGCCATTGAAATGGCAGGTGGTAAAGTGAGCTGTTTCTCTGCAAAAAACAACCTACAATTACTTTTGCAATTCTCTAAAATAATTAAATATTGTAAAATTAACCAAATTCAACTTATTCATGCCCACTTACCCTGGGCGGGATTTGTAAGTAGGTTGATACATTCTAAAACAGGAATTCCAGTTATTTATACCGAACATAATTTGCAAGAACGCTATCATCGTATTACCAAGTTGATAAATAAATGGAGTTTTAATTTTCAAGCCCTGGCTATTGGCGTTTCTGAGGATGTGACCCAATCGATAGTACATAATATTAATCCCACTATTTCGTGTAAAACGATACTTAACGGTGTTGATATTCAAAGTTTTCAACGAAACAATCCAGAACAAAGAAGTGCTATTCGGAAACAATATGGTATTCCTGAAGATGCTTTATTAATAGGAACTGTTGCCGTTTTTAGATTTCAAAAGCGGTTAGATAAATGGTTGGAGATACTAAATGAATCCATTATTAAAAATCCCAATATTTATGGAATTATTGTTGGGGCAGGGATTTTAGAACCTGAAATTTACGCCAAACACAAGGAACTCAATCTGGAAGGAAAAGTATTTTTTACGGGGATACAAACCAACGTGAAACCCTACTATGAAGCCATAGATATTTTTATGATGAGCTCTTCTTTTGAAGGACTTCCTATTGCGTTGCTCGAAGCGATGAGTATGGGTTGTGCCATCGTATCTACGGATGCTGGGGGTATAAAAGAAGTAATACAAAATAATGAAAACGGAATTTTGGTAGCAGTTGAGAATTGGGAGATGTTATCAAATTCTATTGTAGAATTAGCCCTAAATCCAAAGCAATTATTGAATTTTCAATCAGAAGCTCGAAAAAGGGTAGTAGAAGATTTTAGTATAAAAGCAATGGTAAAGCAATTAGAGAATTTATATAAAAGTTGTAACTCTTTGAGTATAATTTAATTTATATTTTTTTAAACGCATAGAAACATAGTTTTTATAAAAACATTTCATTTTTGATAGAAAAACATAGCTATGTGAAAACCAAGAATTGGTCTGTCTTACTCTTTTTTCTATGTTTCTATGCGTTTCATTTTTAATTATACCCAACGGGTTAAAAGTTGTACAATATGATTATAAGAAATGCAACGCCAGAAGATATTCCTGCTATTGTTGTTTTATTGCAGCTTAGTTTAGGAGAGAATTTGATAAAAAAATCGGAAAGTACCTGGAATTTTAAACATGTTGACAATCCATTTGGTGTATCACATGTACTTTTGGCCTATGAGGATGGTATTCTGGTGGGGGTTCGCGCTTTTATGAAATGGCAATGGCAATTGGGGATTAATAGTTGGACTGCCCATAGGGCAGTTGATACAGCCACCCATCCTGATTATCAGGGAAAAGGTATTTTTAAAAAATTAACCCTACAAGCCGTAGCTGATATTCAAAGGGAAGGGGATACGTTTGTATTTAATACCCCAAATGAAAATAGTCGTCCGGGATATTTAAAAATGGGATGGCAAATAGTAGATGCTATAGAATTGTCGGTAATACCTGTTATTTTTCATTTTTCTTCATTTTTTTTTACTAAGCCAAAGTTGCAAAACACCATTAGCATAGAGCAATTAGAAACGCTTTGTCGCGATTACAATAGCGAATTGTCCCAAAAAAAGCTGTTATTCACCCCTAAATCGCCGGCCTATTTAAAATGGCGCTATGAAGAGAATCCTTTACAAGATTATATGGTTTTTTCTTCTAAGGATTGGTATATGGTATTTTATATTAAAAAGCATCGCTTTTTTAATGAGCTAAGAGTGGTAGAAACCATTGGTTCAAAATTGTATCACAAACAAATACAAAAAAATATACTGAGTTACGCTTTTCAAAATAGGTGTTGGTTGGTAACCACTAGTACTAAAGATTTGTTTCGATACAAAATATACGGTAAATTTGGACCTAAATTGACCATTAAGACTCTTGCCAAAGATTCCCAATTTATTAATACTGTCCATACTATGCAAAATTGGCATTATAGTTTAGGCGATTTAGAATTATTTTAGAAAATGATTGATTTTGTGTTTGTTTTTATTTTGCTCTTGATGGGAAATCAACTTTTGTTCAGAGGTTTGTCGAATAAGTTTGCTTTTTTTGACAAGAGACTGATGAGTAGGCTGTATTGGTATCATTTGGTTTTTTTTGTAATCTATTTTACTTATGCTAGTTTTGAGGCATCGGATTCGAAATCTTATTATTTTGATGCAGGCATCGTAAGGGAGAATTGGATGTCACTTTTTGTGACGGGTACAAAATTTATTGTCTTTGTTGCCACACCCCTCGTTCAATTTGGACTTTCGTATCTTACGTTAATGCTTATTTTTGCTTGGACAGGTTATGTAGGTTTTGTTTTTGCCTATCTTTTTTTTAAAGAAAATATTACGATAAACGTGACTGTTTTTAAAAAATATGATTTGCTAACCCTTTTGCTTTTTTTACCTAATATGCATTTTTGGACGGTGTCACTCGGAAAAGGGAGCTTGATTTTTATGGGATTGATGCTCTTCGTTTATGCCTTGCGATTTCCGCAAAAAAGACTATTTCCATTACTTTTAGGAGGCTTTTTAGTATACATGATACGTCCTCATGTAATGCTTTTTGTGTTAGTTGGAGTTATGATTGGCATAGTAACAGGCAAGAGTAAAATAGGTGGTGGAGTTAAAATATTAATATTAGCTATTTCGATCTCATTTTTATTTGCTGCCAAAAATTCTATTCTTTCGGTGGCAAAGTTACAGGATTCAGAGAATGTGGTACAAGATTTTGATCAATTTGCCCTAGAACAAGCAGGAAGGCTCGAAACTTCAGGTTCAGGAGTTGATATGAGTAATTATCCTTTGCCTTTAAAATTTTTTACCTTTTGGTTTCGTCCTCTTTTTGTCGATTCTCCAGGTATTTTGGGATTGTTTAGCTCGGCAGAAAATCTGATTTATTTGCTGTTATTCGCCAAAATAACTAATAGACGTTTTCTACGTTTTATTATTAAGGCTCCTTATCTAGTTAAAACTTCCCTTATTATTTTTGTGTTGACCTCTTTTGCTTTGACTTTTGTAATGTCCAATTTGGGTATTATGATGCGTCAAAAATCAATGGTAATGTACTTTGGTTTTTTTGTTATTTATTATTTTTTGGCGAGCGAAAAATACCAACTTTTGCAAAAACAACAACCCCCAGCTGTTGCTTTAGTATAATAATTAAAAGTAAAAATGAAAAAAGGAACTTTGGTTATTTCACTAGATTTTGAATTAGTATGGGGTTTATTTGACCACATAGATATAAACGATACCGTTTCTTATTTTAACAATACGCTCGAAGCAATCCCTCAAATAATTTCCATTTTCGAAAAAAATAATATCCAGGCCACTTGGGCTACTGTAGGTATGCTATTCAATGAAAATTGGGAGGAATGGCATTCGAATATTCCGGATAGTATCCCAACTTACAATAAAGTAGAACTGAATCCCTATGTATATGGAAAAAACCATCAAAAAAGCGGTTTGGATCAATTTTTCTTTGCACCTGATTTGATAAAAACCATTCAAAGTACCGAAGGCCAAGAAATAGGAACCCATACCTATTCCCATTACTATTGTTTGGAAAAGGGACAAACCAAGGCGCAATTTGAGGCAGATATAAATCAAGCCATGAAAATGGCTCAAAAATTTAATATTGATTTAAAATCACTCGTTTTTCCGAGAAACCAATTCAATGAAGACTATTTAGAAATTTGCGCTCAAAAAAATATTGAAACGGTAAGAACCAATCCAAATTTTTGGTATTGGGATACAACCAAAAAAGAAACTTTTGCACTTAAATTAGCCCGAACGGGCGATGCCTATTTGCCTTTTGGGAAGAAATCATATGAGGCAAATAGTCTAACTCCAGACAAAGTGCTTTGTCAGCAAGCCAGCAGATTTCTAAGACCACAACATTCGTTAGGGGTATTGAATGCCGCTAGGTTAAACAGAATCAAGAACGAAATGATTCAAGCTGCAGAAAATGGGGAGGTATATCATTTGTGGTGGCATCCTCATAATTTTGGGGGAGATGTTGTTGGTTCTATAAAAACTTTACTTGCTATTGTAGAAACTTTTAAATATTGTAATGAAACTTATGGAATGGAAAGTCTTACAATGAAGGGATTAAGAGATAATCTATATAAATAATTCAAATAGTTACATTCAATTAGCATGTCAAAACAAACTATAATTCGCATTACTACCGTTCCTCTTTCTTTAGAAAAATTAATTTCTGGGCAATTGCATTTTATGAGTTCGTTTTATAATGTCATTGCCGTTTCATCTGATAAGGAACGTCTGGAAAGATATGGGAAATCGGAAGGAGTAGCGGTTTTTCCTCTTGAAATGACTAGAAAAATCACACCTTTACGGGACGTGTTCGCGGTTCTTAAATTGTATTTTTTCCTAAAAAAAACAAAGCCTTTCATCGTCCATACCCATACTCCAAAAGCAGGAATTGTTGGAATGTTAGCTTCAAAATTAGCCGGAATTCCCCATAGATTGCATACCGTTGCAGGTATGCCTCTATTAGAGCAAGCGGGTTTTAAAAGAATGGTATTAAATTTTGTTGAAAAGCTTACGTACTCTTGTGCGACAAAAGTGTATCCAAATTCTTTTAAATTGAGAGATGTTATAATTAAAAATGAATATTGTCCTCCAACGAAATTAAAAGTCTTGGCCAATGGCAGTTCCAATGGAATTGATACTTCTTATTTTGATGCTACTCATTTTTCTGAAGATCAGAAAAGTAGTTTAAAACAAGATCTAGGAATTAAATCCTCTGATTTTGTTTTTATATTTGTGGGTCGCATTGTTTCAGACAAAGGGATAAATGAATTAATAAGTGCGTTTTCAGAAATTCAAGAAAGTAAAACGGATATAAAACTGCTGTTAGTTGGGCCTTTTGAACAAGAATTGGATCCCTTAAAAGAGGAAACATTAAATCAAATAAACGCAAACAAATCAATATTTTCAGTAGGATACCAAGATGAAGTTAGACCCTATTTTGCCATATCAGATTGCTTGGTTTTTCCGAGTTATAGAGAGGGTTTTCCCAATGTTGTCATGCAGGCTGGTGCTATGGGACTGCCCTGTATTGTATCGGATATAAATGGATGTAATGAAATTATTGAAGACACAAAAAATGGCTATATTATCCCGGTAAGAGATAAAGAAGCAGTTAAGGAAACCCTAATAAGAATCTTGGAAAATAAAGAGGGTTATTCTAAAATGCAACAGCATGCAAGGGAAATGATAGTATCCCGTTTTGATCAAAAAATAATGTGGGAATCAATATTGCAGGAATATCGTAATTTTGAAGCCAAATGTAATTAGAGATGTATAAAAAAAACGTCAAGAGAATAGTAGATTTTTTGATCTCATTATTGGGCTTATTAGTCTTGTCTCCCTTGTTTATAATCATAATTATTTTTCTGTTTATTGCCAATAATGGCAGTCCTTTTTTCTTTCAAAATCGTCCAGGAAAAAATGGCGTAGTGTTTAAAATTGTGAAATTTAAAACAATGAACGATATGAAAGATCAAAATGGAAATTTAGGTTCCGATGAAATGAGATTAACAAAAATAGGCAGTTTTATTCGGAAAATTTCATTAGACGAATTACCACAATTGGTAAATGTTTTAAAAGGAGATATGAGTTTAATTGGTCCAAGACCATTACTCACAAATTATCTGCATTTGTATACGGAATATCAAAATAGACGACATGAAGTAAAACCGGGAATTACAGGATTGGCACAAGTGAACGGAAGAAACGCGATATCGTGGGGAGAAAAGTTTGATTATGATGTTTTGTATGTTGATTCTATTTCATTTGCTTTAGATCTTAAAATAATTTTTTTAACAATAAAAAAAGTGATTTTAAAAGAAGGAATTAATTCAGATAATGCTGCCACTATTGAGCCATTCAATGGAAATAATTTATGAGTAGAGAAAAAAAAATAATCAGATCAATCCTTAGGTCTACTAGCGCATATAATCTTTATAGAGAAGATAAAATGTATTACCAAGCTTTAAGAATTTTTAGTGCCAATAAAAAAACATATAAATTATTAGTCCAATATTCGTATGATTGCGACGAAGCGATATTGAAAGAGGTTTATAATTATATTTTTCATTTGGAAGATTGGTTTAATCAGTTTGATAAACATGCTGATAAACCAATAGAATTAGAGGCGGAGTTTGTATTCGACCGGCTTAAAAATTCTATTCCTTTTCCTTCTGATTTTATCAACAAAATCAATTCATTATGAAATTTGCATTTGCTGGCGACAGAAAAATTAGTTGTACGATTTTAAAATTTATCATCAGTAAAGGATATAAGCCTTCTGCTTTATTTGTCAGCGATTTTGATACGGCTTCTCACGACGATGAATTAATTGAAATTTCAGGTTTAGAGGAATCCCTAGTTTTTAGAGGAAATGAGTTTAAAGATCCTGTGGCAATTGAATTTTTGTCTGGTTTAGGGGTAGATTATATATTTGGGATTCACTTTCCTTATATTATTCCAGCTGAAATTCTTGCTATTCCAAAAATTGGGGTTGTGAATTTACACCCTGCTTTTTTACCCTATAATAAAGGTTGGCACACCCCTTCTTGGGCTATAATTGAAGGCTGTCCTTACGGAGCAACTCTGCATTTTATGGAGGAAGCTTTAGATGAGGGAGATATAATTCATCAAAAAAAGATGGACGTATATCCAATTGATACGGCACACTCTTTATATAAAAGGGTTTTAAAGTTAGAAGAGGAAGTATTTTATGAGTCCTTTGATTCATTGTTAGCACTGAAACCAAATAGAATTAAGCAATTACATAAAGGAACTTCACATCAAAAAAAGGAATTAAAAGCATTGCGGGAAATCTGTATTTCTGAAAATTGCAATGCAATTGATTTAATAAATAAAATCAGAGCACTAACAACTAATGACCAAAATGAATCGGCTTATTTTACCTTAGATGGAAAAAAAATTGGGGTTCAAATAAATCTATTTTACCAAAATGAATAATTCAAAAATATGGCTTTCTTCCCCGCACATGGGTGGCAATGAACAAAAATTTGTTCAAGAGGCTTTCGATACGAACTGGGTGGCGCCACTTGGTCCTAATGTCAATGGATTAGAAAAAGACTTGGAAGATTATTTAGAGAACCAAGCTTATGTAGGCGCCTTGAGTTCAGGAACTGCGGCTATTCACCTTGGCTTGGTTTTGCTAGGGGTAAAATCAGGCGATGAGGTAATCTGTCAAAGCATGACTTTTTCGGCATCGGCAAATCCAATACTATACCAAGGCGCTACCCCTGTTTTTGTGGATAGCGAGTTGGATACTTGGAATCTTTGTCCTATTGCACTGGAACAAGCGATAAAAGATAGGATGGCCAAGGGGAATAAACCAAAAGCCATTATAGCAGTACATTTATATGGTGTTCCGTATAAAGTCGAGGAAGTCAGGGCTATTGCTGATAGATATGAAATTCCCATTTTAGAAGACAGTGCTGAGGCTTTAGGAAGCAGTTACAAAGGGCAAAAATGTGGCACTTTTGGCGACATTGGTGTTTTGTCATTTAATGGTAATAAAATCATCACCACTTCAGGTGGCGGAGCTATCGTGGCCAAAACAAAAGAATGGAAGGAAAAAGCGGTATTCTTTGCTACCCAATCTAGGGACGAAGCGCCCCATTACCAACATAGCGAAATAGGCTATAATTATAGAATGAGTAATATTTGTGCTGGAATAGGTCGCGGGCAAATGGAAGTGTTGGAGTATCATGTTGCTTTGCGAAGAGCGATGCACGATTTTTATGTAGAGGTATTCAAAGACATAAAAGGAATAACTGTTTTTTCAGTTCCAAATGCCGATTACTTTTCAAATTATTGGTTGAGTACCATCAGTGTAGATTCAGAGCTAACCAATGGCATAAACCGTGAAACGGTTCGATTGGCCTTTGATGCTGCTAATATAGAATGCCGTCCTTTGTGGAAGCCTATGCACTTGCAACCCATTTTCGAAAAACATCCTTATTACGGTGCTAATGTCGCAGCTACTTTATTTGAAAAGGGCTTGTGTTTGCCTTCCGGTTCAAATCTGAAGGATGACGAAAGAGCCAGAATTAAGCAAGTCGTGAACCAATTATTTAATCATGTAGTAATAACGGGTTAATAACATCTCAAAAAATAATCATCAATATAGTAACCCATAGTAAAGTCGAAAGATAGGCTTATAACTCAAAACCCATAACTCAAAACCCATAACTCAAAATGAAAGGAATAATTTTAGCAGGAGGATCGGGTACTCGATTACATCCATTGACTTTAGCAGTAAGCAAGCAAATGATGCCCGTGTATGACAAACCAATGATTTATTACCCACTATCCACCCTAATGATGGCGGGAATAAACGAAATACTAATTATTTCGACTCCACACGATTTGCCTAATTTTAAGAAATTGTTGGGTGACGGTTCTCATTTGGGTTGTGCCTTTACTTATGCGGAACAGGCTATCCCAAACGGATTGGCGCAAGCCTTTGTGATTGGAGAAGAATTTATAGGCGATGATTCGGTGGCTTTGGTTTTGGGTGATAATATTTTCTTCGGGGATAACCTGCCCCAATTGTTGCAATCCAATAGCAATCCTGAGGGAGGTGTTGTGTTTGCTTACCATGTGGCTGATCCAGAACGTTATGGTGTTGTGGAATTTGATAAAGAGAACAGAGCGCTGTCTATTGAAGAGAAGCCTGCTGAACCCAAATCGAATTATGCGGTACCGGGCCTATACTTTTATGATAACAGTGTGGTGGAAATTGCCAAAAAAATTGCGCCAAGTTCTAGAGGAGAATATGAAATTACTGATGTTAATAAAGTGTACCTCGAAAAAGGACTTTTGAAAGTGGGCATCTTAGGAAGGGGAAACGCATGGCTAGATACAGGGACCTTTGCTAGTTTGATGCAGGCAGGTCAATTTGTTCAGGTCATCGAAGAACGGCAAGGATTGAAGGTGGGCTGTATCGAAGAAATTGCTTGGCGTCAAGAATTTATTGATGATGAGCAGTTAAAAAATTTGGCCGAACCTTTGTTAAAATCGGGCTACGGTATTTATTTACTTCAATTGTTAAAACATAAAAAGTAAAAATCGCCTTTCTTTTCTAGTTAAATAAATTATAATTGAATATGTATAAAGTGTTTTTTTAATATTTTACTTGGATATTTGATAAAAAACCCTTTATTTTATTGCGTATTAACCATTTTTAATTTTTAATTTAAATTTTCACAAACAAAAAGCACATAATTTCCCCAAAAATATCCATTTTGAATACCAATAATAATAAGTCAGAATCAACGTCCTTTTCAAATTATTTTTCAAGAAAAAATTTGACATTTAAAATTAATAATTTAAATTATTTACCTAGGTGGATAATTATTTTAATAGATTGTACCGTTTTAATATTGTCTTTTTTATTGACCTATCTCTTGTTCAAGGGAACGGGTTTGGATTATATTATTAGAACGCATGCCTCAATATTCATTGCTCTTTTTTTTGGGGTTAATATTTTTTTCTTTTGGGTTTTTAGGACTTATGCGGGGATTATTAGGCATTCGTCTTATATTGATGCTGTAAAACTTTTGTTTTCCCAACTTTCGGTTTTACTATTGTTTCTTCTTATTAATTTTTCTTTTGAGTTGATTTATGGGCAAAAAGCATTTTCAAATATTGCTCTGTTTATTGCTCTTCTACTTTCTTTTTGTGGGCTTTTTTTGTATCGTATTATTGTAAAACAAACCTTTGACCTTTACTTTTCAAAAAAGAACAACCATAATTTGATAAAATTAATTATTTATGGTACCGATGCAAATTCTATATATGTAGCAAAAGCCTTAAAATTTGAAACACCCTCTCGATTTAAAATTCTTGGATTTGTAGACAAAAATAATAAAAATGCAACAAAACGAATGTTGGATTTACCCATATTTGTTCAAGGAAAAAAGTTACCCTCTCTTATGCGCTCTGTTGGGGCTGAAGGCATTATTCTAGCAGATAGGAGTTTGTCAAAAGAAGAACAATTGGTTATTGTGGACCAATGTTTGGAATTTAATTATAAAATATTCTCGGTTCCTTCAATTTCTGACTGGGAAAACCAAAAGGAGATTTCTCAAAAAGTCAAAAAAATCCAAATTGAAGATTTACTCGAAAGACTTCCCATTGTTTTGGATAGCATATCAATTTCAAAACAATTAGAGGATAAAACAATATTGATAACAGGTGCGGCTGGATCAATTGGGAGCGAAATTGTTCGTCAGGTTTTGAAATTTAAACCCAAAAAAATAATTGTTTTGGATCAGGCCGAAACCCCTTTACATCATCTTAGTTTGGAGATAGAAGATATGAATTCTATTTCGGAGGTGCACTATATCATTGGTGATATAAGAAATAAAGAAGCTATGAATAAGGTATTTAAAATGTGCCAACCTCATGTTGTTTTTCATGCAGCTGCTTACAAACATGTACCATTGATGGAGGAAAATCCTTCTCAAGCCATACATACCAATGTAGAAGGCACAAAAAATTTAGCAGATTTGTCTTGTGATTATAGAGTTGAAAAATTTGTAATGATTTCTACGGATAAAGCGGTTAATCCAAGCAGTATAATGGGGGCAAGTAAAAGAATTGCCGAAAAGTATGTTCAATCACTACAATTCAAACATGGAACTGATAACGAAAATTTCCGCACAAAATTTATTACTACCCGTTTTGGAAACGTTCTTGGATCGAATGGTTCTGTAGTTCCCTTGTTTGCCAAACAAATTGAAGAAGGAGGGCCAATTACGGTAACTCATCCTGACATTATAAGGTATTTCATGACCATACCAGAAGCCTGTGAATTAGTTTTAGAGGCTGCTGCCATGGGCCATGGAGGTGAGATTTATATTTTCGACATGGGTAATCCTATTAAAATTATTGATTTGGCAAACAAAATGATCAAATTGGCGGGATTTATTCCTGAAAAAGACATCAAAATACAAATTACCGGATTAAGACCTGGCGAGAAATTATATGAAGAGTTGCTCAATCACACTTCAAAAAGTCTGACTACACACCATCCTAAAATCATGATAGAACAGGGGGTAGATGAGGAATATGAAATGATGCATGATCAAATCGAGGAACTTATTGGGATGTCTCATTTTTTTGAAAATAACGATATTGTGGCAAAAATGAAAAAAATAGTTCCAGAGTTTAAAAGTATGAATTCCTATTTTCAAGTATTAGATAAATAAAATCATTTCCCAGTATATTGTAAAAACCTTATTTTTATGTTCCAATAATTTATAGTCTAATAAATTATCTTTTTAGCAGTTTTTTAAATCTGAAAAAGTTTCATTTTACCTCTTCCCAATTAAGAATTTATTAATTAAATCTAAGGTTAATTTTTTTCATTTCCAATTGTAATCAAAATGGAATACTTACATTTGCTACTTTAAAAACCTAAAATCCATGAAATATTTTTTTATATTGAAAAGATCTATCTTATTAGTATTAGTTTCAATAGTGCTTTTCTCCTGTGTAGCTAGAAAAAACATGATTTATTATCAGAATATTGAGAGCATGAATAATAAAGAAATGACAAATTCATACGAAATTAAAATACAACCAGATGATTTGCTAATGATTAACGTTTCTTGCGATGACCCAGAAATTGCAAAGCCATTCAATATAGGCGCATACAACTCCACGCAAAGCGGTTCTTTTAATCAACAAGGAGGTTCATCTTATTTAGTAGACGTCAATGGGGTAATCGATTTCCCGGTATTGGGCAAGTTAACGATTGGAGGTATGAACAGAACACAAGTCATGAAAATGCTTGATGAAAAAATTTCCCTTTATATAAAAAAACCGTTGATCACCCTATCCATTAAGAATTATAAAGTTACGGTGCAAGGAGAAGTGGGATCGCCGGGGATTTATAGTTTTGATTCAGAACGATTTACTTTGGTTGATGCTTTAATTAAGGCAGGGGATTTGAAAATACAAGCCAAAAGAAAAAATATTTTGATTATACGTCAAACCGACGGAGTAATAACATATAATAGAGTCGATATTACCAAGGCTGATTTTATCAATTCTCCTTTTTATTATTTAAGACAAAACGATATGGTCTATGTACAACCTAACCGACTTGTAATACAGGGTGCTGCTAAATCTCGCGAGATAACCTTTTTGGGTTCTGCAGTTGCATCGTTTCTTACGTATTTAATTTTTAACAGTATTAGAAAATAAAATCAATGGAGAATAATATTGCAACGGAAAATTTAGAACAAAATTTTAATATAAAAGCACTTTTAGAATATTGTTTAACCCAATGGAAATGGGTTTTGTTAAGTTTATTTGTTTGCTTTTCCTTAGCGTTTATCTATTTAAGATATTATACCGCACCGAGTTACCAAGCGTCAACGACCATAATGGTAAAGGACTCAAATGGATCAATAAATCCTGAACTCTCTATTTTATCCGACCTAGGTTTATTAGGGAAAATAAACAACAATGTCAGCAATGAAATTGAAATAATGAAATCTAGGACATTGGTCGAAAAAACGGTAAAAAAGCTAAATTTAAACGTTTTTTTACAAATAAAGGGCACAGTTTTAAATACGGAACTTTTTCAAAATCCACCAATACAAGTTAATTTCAGCAATCTTAAAAATTCATTCTATACTGCGAAAATAGAACTAAAATATTTGGAACAGTCTCCTAATTCTTTTAGTTTGGAATCGGTATCGTCAAAAATAATTTTAAAAAATAAAAAGCAGTTTAGATTTGGAGAGGTGATTAAAACCACCTACGGAGATTTAATTATTTATAAATTAACAAATCGCCCAGGCTATTATAAAAGAGACAATAGACAGATATCCATTATTGTTTCACCTTTGGATCAAATTGTGAGTGGTTTTCGAAATCGGCTCAAGATAACTCCTTCAGCTAACGCCCCGGGATTTATAGTCCTATCAATTGTTGATCCGGTAATAAAAAAAGCAGAGGTTTTTTTAAACGCTTTCATAGACAATTACAATCAAGATGCGATTGCTGATAAGAATGCCATTTTTGAAAAGACATCCAATTTTATCTCAAACCGTTTAAAAATAGTTACCCAAGAGTTGGATGGGGTAGAGCAGAATGTGGTCAGTTTCAAGAAGTCAAATGATGTCTTAGTGGATGTACAATCAGAATCGAGTCGCTTAAGCCAAGAGTCTCTAGAATCTAGTAAAAAACTGGAGGATATTGATATTCAATTGAATTTAATTTCTTCTATGTCAGACTTAATTAAGAAAAGTACTTACACTGATTTATTGCCAAATAATATTCTTACTAGCCAGAGTGATATTAATGGATTAGTTAATACGTTTAACCAATTAGTATTAGATCGAAGCAGAATACTAAAATCGGCTACGGCTGCCAATCCAGCCATAGTTAGAATGGAGCTGCAAATTACTTCCGTCAAATCTAATATTACATCAGGTTTAAATAGGTTTCAAACTAGTTTAAACAAGCAAAAAACAGATTTGAAGGGAAATGAAACTGTTTTGAAATCGAAAATTGAAAAAATTCCGGTTATGGAACGTCAATTTAAAGCAATAGCCAGACAACAGAAAGTAAAAGAGGGTCTTTATTTGTATTTATTGCAAAAAAGAGAAGAATCGGCCATTTCCTTATCGGCTTCAATATCAAATGCCAAAATTATTGACGCTCCTAAAGCCTTGCTCGTTCCCGTTTTGCCAAAAAAAGACACTATCTATTTAGTGACATTATTGATAGGACTTTTCATACCGCTTTCTTCGTTTTATCTTATAGAGTTATTGAATAACAAAATAAAAAGCCGTTTTGATATTCAGGGAAAAACAACGATTCCTTTCCTTGGTGATTTGCCAAAATCGTATACGCCTAATGAAGTCATGAAATCGGAAAGTAGGTCTAGCTCAGCAGAGGCTCTTCGAATCATCAGTACTAATCTTCAATTTATGCTCGCTAAGGTTCCTGACGGTCAGGCCAAAACAATATTTCTGACTTCTACCTTCCCTAAAGAAGGTAAAACTTTTGTTTCGGTAAATCTTGCCGCCACATTCGCATTATCAGGTAAAAAAGTATTGATGATGAGTATGGACATTAGAAACCCTAAATTGGAAGAATACATCTCATTGCCTGATAGTAGGGGTATTACCAATTATTTGTCCTCCAAAGATTTAAAAATTGAGGATTTAATCTTAAGACAAGAAGGATTTAAACACTTCGACTTATTGCCCCCTGGCGTAATACCTCCAAATCCAGCTGAACTATTAATGGGCGAAAAAGTAGAAGAACTTTTTAAATACTTGAAATCGCAATACGACTATATCATTGTGGATACTCCACCTGTTAACCTAGTTACCGATACCTTATTATTAGCCAAATACGCCGATTGTTTCGTTTATATAGTTCGTGCCAATTTATTAGAGAAAGGAATGTTGCATGTGCCAAACACGCTTTATAAAGAAAACAAATTGACTAACATGTGCATACTTCTTAACGATACCAATCCTTCAAGAGGAAGCTATGGATACTATGGTTATTATGGCTACGGTTATGGCTATGGTGAAAAAATAGAGAAAAAACCTTGGTACAAAAGAATGTTTTAATTACAATTGAACTCAATCAGGAGGCATAAAAAAAGTCCAAAAAGAGTTATTCTTTTTGGACTTTTTTGAAGAAAAAATATATTATAGTATTTACGATTAGGAATGAGTTAGCTTATTTCCTTAGAGCAATTAGCAGAAAATCAAAAAATTATTCCATACTAAAAAATTGATTGTTAGTGATGATTTCTTTTAAGGCAACCAAGTTTTTCACCTTTACTTTTTCGTTAAATCCAGCAATGTGATTGGCATGATGCACATCAGAACCTACAAAGTCATACAGGCCTTTTTGTAATAACTTGTCGGCAATTTTTGTAATTCCTTCGCCATAATAACCTACGGCCGACAATAAATTCAGTTGGAAATAGCAGCCCGCTTTTTTCAATTTTAGGTATTCGTCAAAATCATAGTGGTAATAAACATAACGTTCCGGATGTGCTAAAACCGGCGTGTAGCCTGCTACTCGCAAGTCGAAAATAATCGAGTACAATTGAATTGGAGGGTTTGTATAGGATATTTCAACTAAAACATAGGTGTCC
Organism: uncultured Flavobacterium sp.; assembly: GCA_964535705.1. GTDB lineage: Bacteria > Bacteroidota > Bacteroidia > Flavobacteriales > Flavobacteriaceae > Flavobacterium. The sequence continues at coordinate 2,884 of CAZHVE010000027.1, read as the reverse complement.
TTAAGCGTCAATATTTCTCCGGTTTGACAAAGTTGTATAAACGGGTCATTCAATAGGTATTCTGCGGCAGCTCGAAAGGAAACCGAAATGCCGTTTTTTTTCAGCTCCAGTTTGGTAGTGGCTTCAAGGGTCTTGATTTGCTCTTGGGTATTGTCCCAAACATTTTGGTAGATGTGGGGTGTGGTAATAAATTGGGAAAAACCGAAATCTAATAACCCTTTGCCAAGTTCCAAAGTGTCCTCAAAAGTCTTTGCGCCATCGTCTATGCCCGGCAAAAGATGCGAATGAATATCCACATAATTGTCGGGAATTAAATCTTTAAGTGTCGGTTTTGATTTGAATAGTGTTAGCATACAACAAAGGTAAACAATTTGTAAGTTTTTCTCTTTGTTGTTCGGGAGAAGTGACTGTTATTTTTTTATTAATTTAACCCGTTGGGTGTAATTATTTTTTTACAGCTCATTATTTGCAATTTGTCACACTGAGCTTGTCGAAGTGTATTTGTTATATTATTTTCGGCAGACTCAAACTGACATCGTAGTCTGAATTGATTTCAATTTTAACTTGTAAAACTATTTTTAATCCAATTGATGTAATTACACTCAGCGGGTTAATTTGGTTTGTATATAAAGAAGTAGGCAATAGGAATACTTTATGTAGAAAACCGTTAACGAAATCGAACGGTTTTTTAGTTTTTGTAATTTTTGAGAGGTATTAATTATTGAATTGAGTAACAACAGGAAAATCAATAAGCATAAAATATGATTAGTAATAAGTTACTTCAAAAACCAATTGACAATTATAGTTTAGATTTTTTTTGTCATGAATTAATGCTAGGATTAGAAGTGGATGGTTATTTCCATTCTTTTTTGAAGTCTACGAAAAAGATTGTACTAAAGAAAATCGAATGAATGAAATTGGGATTACGGTATTGCGCTTTGGTGATGAGCAGGTTTTGAAAGACATAGAGAATGTAATTAGAGCGAGAAAGTTTTATATTTTCGAATGAAAAAAAACACCTCTAACCCCTCTTGATTGCTTCATTTTTCGCAATGACAGGGGAGTTAAAAGTGCAAATAATTAGATTTTTGTAATAAATAAAAGCACACTCTCAATACCTATAACTCCAGTTTATATTTGTTTTGGAGTCGTTGAATCTTCGATTACAAGAGAGGAGTTAGTAGATTAGTTAAGTAGCAAAGGAATTTTCACAAGCAATAATTGTTACCGTATTGTTTTTGCGGTGCAGTAAGTTGTATTTGCGACGTTCTTGTTTTGCAAAGCCAATAAAAAGATAGGTTAGTAGGCAATTGTTTCCTTTTGGTTTTTCAGTGGTTAAGGTTATCGTTTGTATCTCAGCCTCTTTGTTAAGTATCTTTTCCTCGCTATAGCAAGTGTCAAAGGTGTTGTTTTCAAAGTCCCAATTGGCTGTCGCCATTGCTAAGTGTATCCCATTTCTTTACCGTGATTTCTGACTTTGCCATAGATTGGATTAGCCATAAATTCTTTGTTTGTTAAAACATTATCTCTTTTCATGCGAACAAAATTGCCTTCGGTTGTTATGATGAAATTGAGGTCGTCAAGCGTACCCGAAATTTGAAATGGAGCGATTACTTTTGCCATATTGTTTGATTTTGGATTAAAGGTATGAATTTTAGTAAAACAAATTAGAGGCAATATTATTCTGTTTTCAGTATTTGTTTTTTAGTAATTAGTTGCTTCAAATTGTTATATTTGCGATGGCTGCACTATTTTATTGCACTTGCAGCAACGTAAAAAGTTGCACCCAAAACAGAGATTTTAGCTTATAAAATGAATACCACTGAAAATAAAGATTCCGATTGGTTGTTTGAAATAACACCGAAAAATAAATTTTTCTCACTGAACCTAAAGGAAGTTTGGCAATACCGGGATTTACTGATGCTCTTTGTAAAAAGGGACGTAGTAACCGTATACAAACAAACCGTTTTAGGACCATTATGGTACTTGATTCAACCTTTGTTTACTTCAATTACTTTCACCATCATATTCAATAATGTAGCGGGAATTGATACCGGGACAGTGCCTCCATTTTTATTCAATTTAGCAGGAATCACGGTTTGGAATTACTTTACGGCCTGTTTGATGGATACTTCAGACACATTCAAGCGAAATTCCGCCATATTCGGGAAAGTATATTTTCCTAGAGCTATAATGCCTATTTCCACGGTGATTTCTAATTTATTAAAATTCGGAATCCAATTTTTTATTTTTATGGCGTTTTATATATACTATTACGTGCATGGAGCTGCAATCAGTCTCAATATTACGACCCTATTTTTCCCATTAATTATTGTTTTAATGGGTGTTTTGGGATTGGGACTGGGTATGTTTATTTCATCTCTAGTTACCAAGTATAGAGATTTTAGTTATCTTATCGGTTTCGGGGTTCAGTTGTTGATGTATTTGTCTGCAGTGATGTATCCTATGGCATTGATACAAACTAAAATGCCCAATTATGCTTGGCTGGTGCAGTATAATCCCTTGGCCTATATCATTGAATTAACCCGTTATATGCTATTGGGAATTGGACATTTTTCGGTTGTAGGTCTTTTGTATACTATTGTTTTAACCGTAATTGTATTTTTAGCAGGGGTATTGATTTTTAACAAAACGGAGAAAAGTTTTATCGATACGGTATAAAGCAGTTATCAGTGAATAGTGAGAAGTGAATAGTGAGAAGTGAATAGTGAGAAGTGAATAGTGAATAGTGAATAGTGAGAAGTGAGAAGTGAGAAGTGAGAAGTAAATAGTGAGAAGTGAATAGTGAGAAGTGAATAGTGAGAAGTAAATAGTGAGAAGTGAATAGTGAGAAGTGAATAGTGAGAAGTGAATAGTGAGAAGT